>NZ_VFXM01000009.1:0-181517 GCF_006519705.1 Ornithinimicrobium kibberense | reverse complement strand
ACAGAACCAGAACCTGGGATGTCTGCCGCCGATCGCGAGGACGGACTCTGTCGGGCCTAGCGAGGTGGACGTCACCCCAGTCAGCGGATGGCGGACCACAAACCCCGCTCGAAAGTCGGCGGTGCGGGGATCGACTGAGATTCCGGCCCTGGGTTTCGAACGGCGTAGGCCTGCGGCTCGAAAAGGGTCGTCACTGTGCCGGGCCGCTCTTGGCCCCCGGGCGTCGGAAACTGGACGTTGTGGCCCGCTCAGCGCGCTGCGCCCAGGCGCGGAGGCCGTGACAAACCGACTCTGCTGATGGCCGCGTCCTACCACCTACTGCTCTCTGAAGCGTAGGAGCTCGAGCAACTCGCGAAGAGACCGGATTCGTGTGGGTTCATCAGACGGACCAGCGTCGTCACGATCAAGGTGAACGGCCTGGAGACCGGCCTCTCGTGGAGCTGTGACGTCCAGCGCGTACACGTCGCCCACGTGGAGCGCGCGATGGACCTCGACGTTAAGGGCCTTGCAGACACTGCGATACGTGGATAGGTCAGGCTTGGCCGCCCCCAAGCTTTCTGCCGTGAAGACCTGACTGACGAGTCCCGCCAGGCCGACCTTCTTGAGTTTCGCGTGCTGCTGTTCATCTGTGCCGTTAGTGAGGACTGCCGTCTTAATCGGCAGCCGGGAGATCCTCTCCAACGTCTCCTGGGCGTCGTCGAAACATGTCCAGGCAGCCTCGTAATGCCTCAGGTAGCCGGCGAAGACGTCATCCAGTTCCGCGTCGAGTCCGACCGGGCTGTCGATGAGAGGCAGGAAGTCGCGCAAGCGGCGGCGGCGCTGCTCCGCGAACGTAACCTCACGGGCACGCCAAGCGGGGAAGTGCTTCTCCTCGGCGACGAACCAAGCGCCCCTCAGCTCCGCGGTGAGAGTCGCGCCGAGTTCGGGGAGCCACCCTTCGAGCGCCTTGGTCACGGACCCCACGTGGTCAACGAGGGTGCCGTCGAGGTCAAGAATCACGGCTCGAATCTGAGACATCAGCAAGAGTCTATGAGGCCCTCAAAGACCCCGCTTGAAAGTCGGCGGTGCGGGGATCCCGGACAGACCCGGTGCCCGCATCGATCGGTGCAGCTGCCCGGCGAGGCCAAGGGCATCCTGCGTAGGCACCGCTCGGATGTTTTGACCGTTCTCGGGGCCGTTGTACCACCCTGCCTGCTGATTCGTGGGCGTCACACCATGCTCGCAGCGCCCCTACTCCGCCACTGCTTCCCCACCGCCCCGGCGAGCCACCTCCTGGGCGACGAGCACCTGGTCTGCACGGAACCGGGCTGAGGGTACGGCAGGAAGCAGGTCGTCCCAGTGCGACAGGAAGGTGCCGCGCAGCTGCAGCATCCCGGTGGGCCGGGCATACAGCCACCAATGCAGGTGCTCGGTCCCGTCACCCCACAGCGCCGCCTGGACGCGAGGTATGTGGAGCACGTGCTGAGCGGCGGCGTCCACGGTGGCGAGGAGCTCACCCTGGCGATGGGCTTCCTCGGGCGTGAGGTCAGCCAGCTCGGCGTGCCGACGAGGCATGAGGAAGAGCGCGAACGGCAGGCTACGGGGCTCGTGCGGCATTCCCAGCATGAACACGTCGTCGTGCCACACGACGTACGCCGGGTCGAGGGTGCGCGACCCGTCGCAGATGAGACAGTTCTTACTCCCTGCGCCACGGCGGGCGGGCTCACTCTCGACCGGCGGCTCTAGCAACTTGGGGGTGAGGGTGCCGGTCCAGGGCCAGGAGCTCCATCGCTGCAGGTCGCTCTCGCGATGCCCCTCGCGCGCCACCGCCGCGCTGACGCGTGCGTGCCATTCCTGAGGTGTTTCCGGCATTCCTTGACCCTACTGTCCATCGTCCACCGTGCTCAGTTGACAGGAAGCTAAGATTCCACGGTTGGCGTTGCGGGCTGACACAGGGGGGCTGCTGAAGGTTGGACCAGGACTGCTGCACGGATAGGTGACGTGGTCGGCCACTCAGCCCCGCGCTGCAAGCCAGCGCCGTGAAGGTGAACTGGATCCACGGTTGGAGACCACTGTCACCGCACGCTCAGAGGCGATCAGACGGCTCGAGAACGGTGGTTTTCGGACCAGCCGGCTTAACCCATCTGCCGCTGGTAGCATCATCGCCATGACCGGGTCTCACGGCGTACGGTGAGGATCTGAGGAGGGGCCGATGATTCCCACGATGCTGTTGTTCGGGTTGGTCCTGGGCCGCTGGTGGAAGACCTGCCTCGTAGTCGGGACCTTGGGCTGGCCGTTGCTTCTGTGGTTCGACAACATCATCGAGTCCCCCACTGAGTTTCTCGGAGCAGCTGGCCTCGCTGCCTTGAACACCGCTGTTGGAGTTGCGATCCATCAGTCGCTGCTCCACCGATTCAGATGGCTACGCAAGGACCGTCAGGCCCCAGATCACGCAGCCGCCTGACGCACGCTTCTGCCGCGGAGCGGTTGTCAGCTCTGGTTCAGCAGCAGGCGCCTCAGTCGTCGAGTCGCTCGGTCGGTTGCTGGGTCAGTTCGGCGATGAGGTCGAAGTCCTTGTCCAGATGCAGCACGGTGCGGCCGCTGAGCTCGGCGGTGGCGGCGATGAGCAGGTCGGGGATCGACGGGGCGCGGTGGCGCCCACGTTGCGCGAGTAGGCGCGCAACCTGGAGTGCCCGGTCCTCCATTGCTGGCGTCAGGTACTCCACAGGCATGGAGGCGATCGGAGGCAGGTCCAGGACGCGGACGAAGTCGCCTGCTGACCGTGCCGAGTAACCGACCTCGAGCCGGGTCACGGTCGAGATGGCGACCAAACCACGTTCGATCCGGGTGGCCCAGTCTTGCGCCCGGCGACTGGTGCCCAGGCGGACCAGGGCCGACTTGTCGATGAGCCAGGTGGTCATGACCACGCGTCGCGCATGACCTCGGAGTCGCCCAGGTCGGGGAGAAGCTCGGCGAGCGCATCCAGGTCGGCAGCAGTCACCGGGGCCTGGTCACGGTGCGCCTGCTCATGCAGTCGCCTGCGCAGGTACTCGGTGCGGGACAGCCCAACGCGCCTGGCCTGCTCATCGAGCAGAGCGAGGTCCTCGTTCGGGAAGTTTCGAATCAGGATGTCAGGCATGGTCCACCTCCGGTGATATCCCATGATAGCGGCGGTCGAACGCGTCGCGCCTGTAAGCCGCCCAGTGGGACGTCAGTGGGACGTGACTGCCTCGATGGGCCCACTACTCCTCATTGTTGGCCGCATGTTCTAAGCCTCTGAGCAGGCAAGACCCGACGTGGTGGTCGTCGCATCCGGGCCAAGGTCGCTCTCCTAAATCGGGTGTCGCAGGTTCGAAAGCTGCCGGGGACACGCATGCGGGCCAGGTCGAGGAAGCCCGGCGGTCTGCCGCTTGCCTCGGAGAGTGCTCCGCGGAGCACTCCCTGTCCCTCTTCGCTCCCGTCGACGGGCGACGGTCCACCCGCAATCGGTTGTCGTTGGTTGCTCGCACGATCTGGCTACCACCCCGATACCCTGCGTCCATGCGCAGGATCGGTCTGCTGGGTGGGATGAGCTGGGAGTCGACGGCCGAGTACTACCGGTTGATCAACCAGGAGGTCGCCGCCCGTCTGGGGGGCCTGCACTCTGCCCGGGTGATCCTGGCCTCGGTGGACTTCGCCGAGGTGGAGGCTATGCAGGTCGCCGGCGACTGGGCCTCGGCCGGGAAGTTGCTGGCGAGGGAGGCGGCGCTGCTGGAGGCCGGCGGGGCTGAGCTGCTGCTCATCTGCACGAACACGATGCACAAGGTCGCCGACGAGGTCCAGGCCGCCGTGGACATCCCGCTGCTGCACCTCGCAGAAGCGACCGCCGCTGCGGTGCGCGAGGCCGGACTGAGCCGCGTGGGCCTGCTGGGCACCGCCTTCACCATGGAACAGGACTTCTACACCGGTCGACTGGCGCAGCACGGGCTGGACGTCATGGTGCCCGCGGCCGGGGACCGGGCGGACGTGCACCGCGTGATCTACGACGAGCTCTGTATGGGTGTCGTCCGCGAGCAGTCGCGTCGCCGCTACCTGGAGGTGGTCGACGCGTTGGTCGAGCGGGGGGCCGAAGGGGTGATCCTGGGTTGCACCGAGATCGAGCTGCTCCTCGACCCGGACGACCCGGGCACCCAGGTGCCGGTCTTCCCCACGACGCGCATCCATGCTCTGGCCGCGGTGGATGCCGCGCTCGGGACGACCCAGGGGTCCTGAACAGGACAACCACGGTGGGCCCCGTGGGACTCGAACCCACAACCTACGGATTAAAAGTCCGCAGCTCTGCCCATTGAGCTAGAGGCCCTGGCACTGGACGGTGCTGCCGCCAGGCCGCTCGCAGTCTACGGGGCCTCACGCCGGCAGCACGTAGAGGTACATCAGCAGGAAGTGCAGGAACGCCGCGATCATCACCAGCAGGTGCCACAGCTCGTGGAAGCCGAACACGCCTGGCCACGGGTTCGGTCGCTCGAGGACGAAGACCACGAACCCCACGCTGTAGACCAGGCCGCCCACGGCCATCAGCGCCAGCGCGCCGAACGGCAGGGTCGTCCCCTCCGCCAGCAGCACGGTGGGGATCCAGCCGAGGGCGATGTAGAGGGTGTTGGTGACCGACTTGGGCAGCTGGCGCCAGACGGAGCGCACGACGATCCCCAGCGTCGCGATGCCCCAGACCGTGCCGAGCACCGCCCAGCCGAACGGGGAGCGGAACAGGACGAGCACGAGCGGGGTCACGGTGCCGGCGATGAGGGCGAAGACGGACGTGTAGTCCAGGGTCCGCAGGATCTCGTTGAAGCGCGGTCCGCGGTCGAGCCCGTGGTGGAGGGTGCTGCTGACGAACAGCGTGATGAGCGAGGCGCCGTAGACGGCGAAGGACACGATCTTCCACGGGTCGCCGCCGGCGGAGGCCTGCACGACGAGCAGCGCGGTGCCCAGCGCGGCCAGGCAGGCACCCACCAGGTGGGACAGGGTGTTGAACCGCTCGTCGGTGACGTGGACGCTGCCGTCACGGCTGCGGTGGGGGGCATCCATCGGGTGATCCTAACGAGCGCGTGGAGCCCTCACAGCCCCCGAGCCCGACGGCCCCCGCGCTGTGCCAGAGTGTCCTCCCATGACCGACAACCCCCCCACCACGCTGACGATCACCGAGCGCGCGCTCGTCGAGGTCAACGGCATCGAGGTGATCGAGGAGTCCGAGCGCACGGCCAGGCCGTCGGACCTGTTCTGGCCGTGGTTCGCCGCCAACGTGTCGGTGTTCGGCATGAGCTACGCGGCGTTCGTCTACGGCTTCGGCATCTCCTTCGCGCAGGCGGTCGTCGTCGCCGTCGTGGGCGTGGTGCTGTCCTTCTTCCTCTGCGGCGTCATCGCCATCGCCGGCAAGCGCGGCTCGGCCCCGACGATGGTCCTGTCCCGGGCCGCCTTCGGCGTCGACGGGCAGAAGGTGCCCGGCGTGGTCTCCTGGCTGGTCTCGATCGGGTGGGAGACGTTCCTGGCGATCATGGCGGTGCTGGCCACCGCGACGGTCTTCCGCGAGCTCGGGTGGGCCGACGGCACCGCCACCAAGGTGATCGCCACGCTGGTCGTCACCGCCCTCATCGTCCTCGCCTCCGTCGCGGGCTACCACACGATCATGCGGCTGCAGTCGGTCCTGACCTGGGTGACCGGGGCCATCACGATCGTCTACATCGCGATGACCCTCCACCTCGTCGACCTGTCCACCGTGACGCTGCGGGAGAGCGGGTCGACCGAGTCGGTCATCGGTGCCCTCGTCATGGTGATGACCGGCTTCGGCCTGGGCTGGATCAACATCGCCGCCGACTGGTCTCGCTACCAGAAGCGGTCCGCCTCCGGCGCCGCGATCGTCTTCTGGAACACCCTCGGCGGTGCCCTCCCCGTCGTGCTGCTCGTCGGCTACGGCCTGCTCCTCGTCGGGTCGAGGCCCGACCTGGAGGAGGGGATCGCCAACGACCCCATCGGCACGCTCGCGACGATCCTGCCGACCTGGTTCCTCGTGCCCTTCCTCCTCGCCGCGGTCCTGGCCCTCGTCAGCGGCGCGGTCCTGGGCATCTACTCCTCGGGCCTGACCCTGCTCTCGCTGGGCGTGGACATCCCGCGCCCCGCCGCCGCGGGCCTCGACGGGCTCATCCTCACTGCCGGCACGATCTGGGTGGTCTTCTTCGCGGAGAGCTTCCTGGCGCCGTTCCAGAGCTTCCTCATCACCCTCGGCGTCCCGCTCGCCGCGTGGGCCGGCATCCTCATGGCCGACATCGCCCTGCGCCGCCGCAGCTACGACGAGCGCGCGCTCTTCGACGTCGGCGGCCGCTACGGGGCATGGGACTGGACCTCCGTCGGCACGATGGTGGTCGCCTCCGTCATCGGCTGGGGACTGGTCATCAACCTCTTCGCCGACGCCGCCTCGTGGAACAACTGGCAGGGCTACCTGCTCGGCCCGCTGGGCCTGGGGGGCAGGGAGGGGACCTGGGCCTACGCCAACGTCGGTGTGCTCGTCGCCCTCGTGCTGGGCTTCGTCGTGACGTATGCAGCGCGCCGCGCCACCGTGCGCCGCCAGGAGGCCGGGCAGGCCCGCACCGAGGACCCGGCGGTCGCCCCGTGAGCACCCCTCCCGGCCAGGACGCGCCCTGGCTCGTCGTCGTCGACGCCCAGCGCATCTTCGCCGACCCCGCCTCCGACTGGGCCGCTCCCCGCTTCGCGGAGACGCTCGGGCCCCTGCGCCGGCTGGTCGCCGAGCACGCCGGCCGGACCGTCGTCACCCGGTGGGTGCCGCCGGTGACCAAGCAGGGCTCGTGGGTCCCCTACTTCGAGCAGTTCGCCTTCGCCGACCGGCCGGCCGACGACCCGCTCTTCGACCTCGTGCCCGAGGTGGCGCAGCTGGGCGTGGAGCACGTGGTGAGCGCCCCCACGTTCGGCAAGTGGGGCCCGACCCTGGCGGGGATCACCGGGCAGCTGGCCCACCTCGTGCTGGCCGGTGTCTCCACCGACTGCTGCGTCCTCTCGACCGCGCTCGCCGCGGCGGACGCGGGCTGCACCGTCGAGGTGGTGGCCGACGCGTGCGCCGGCTCCAGCGACGGGGCGCACGAGCGGGCGCTGGCGGCGATGGCCCTCTACGCGCCGCAGATCATCGTGCGCTGAGCGGCCTGCCTCGGGGTCACCGGTGCGCCAGCACCTCCAGCAGCGCGAGGCCGTAGGCCTCCTCGGCGTCCTCGTGCACGAAGGTCTGCGGCTCGCCCTCGACGAGCGCGACCACGGCATACCCCTCCCTGGTGAGGCCGAGGCCGACGAAGTCGTGCCCGAGCACCGCCCTGAGCTGGTCCTCGCGCGGCAGCCACACCGTCTCCTCGAGCGCGACCGAGTCCAGCGCCCACTCGGCGACGCCGTTGAACCCGATGACGCTGCCCCCGACGAACTCGTGGACCTCCACGGTCATGTCGGCCAGGTGGAAGACGTCGTGCGCGACGCCGGGGCGGTCGACGGCGAACCGGTCGCCCGGCATCGGCGACCAGACCATCCCGGCGTCGAGGAGTCGGCGGGCCAGGTCCAGGGAGATCATCCGGCCAGTCTGGCAAAGGCGGCTGGGAGGTCCCTCCGGACGCACGGACGCCCCGCCGGGGCGTCGAACGGATCGACGTCCCCGCGGGGCGTTCTCGTGCGGGTGGGCTCGCTCAGACCTCGGCGCGGGTGCGCGCGGCCGGGACCGCCACGGCGCCCACGGCCCGCAGGCCGACGCCGGCGAGGATGAACGCCAGCCCGACGCCCATCGCCATGACGGCGACCCCGAAGGAGACCACCGAGGTGAACAGGGAGGCCCGGAGGAAGGAGGCGTTCATCGCGACGTCACGCAGCGGGTCCTCCCGGTCCAGCTCGGCGTAGGTCTTGCCGCCGGTGCTGTCCGGGGCGTGCTTGTCGATGATCTGCGCCTGGGAGTAGGCGGAGAACGGACCGTCGACGTGCTCGCCGGCGAGGAAGTCGGCGTCCTCGGCCACGGTGACGTTGGCCCGGCTCAGCTCCTGGCTGACCATGACGTAGGTCGCCCCGCCGGCGATGATGATGGGGTGTGCCCCGGGCACACCGGTGACCGACAATGGCAGGGATGACTGCCGACCCCGCACCTTCGACCTCGGTGCCGCCGACCCCTGGGACGACCCCCGTCCCGCCCACCACCACCCTCGTGGACCGCCTGCCGTCCGGCCGGCCGGACCCGGACACGACCTACGCGGTCTTCGAGACCTGGGCGCAGGAGCAGGGCACCCCTCTCTACCCGCACCAGGAGGAGGCGGTCCTGCACCTGCTCGGCGGGGCCAACGTCGTGCTGTCCACCCCCACCGGCAGCGGCAAGTCGCTCGTGGCCACCGCCGCCGCGCTGCAGGCGCTGGCCGAGGACCGGGTGACCTTCTACACGGCCCCGATCAAGGCGCTGGTCAGCGAGAAGTTCTTCGCCCTGTGCCGCGTCCTCGACGCGGAGAACGTCGGCATGCTCACCGGCGACGCGGCCGTCAACGCCGACGCCCCCGTCGTCGTCTGCACCGCCGAGGTGCTGGCCAACATCGCCCTGCGCGAGGGCGAGGGCGCCGACATCGGCATGGTCGTCATGGACGAGTTCCACTACTACGGCGAGCCCGACCGCGGCTGGGCCTGGCAGGTGCCCCTGCTGACCCTGCCCCAGGCCCAGTTCCTGCTCATGTCCGGCACCCTCGGCGACATGAGCCGGATCAGCGAGGACCTCACCCGGCGCACCGGCCGGGAGACCGCGCTCGTGACCGGGGTCGAGCGCCCGGTGCCCCTGCACTTCAGCTGGGCGATGACGGCCGTCCCGGAGACGATCACCGAGCTGCTCCAGGAGCGCAAGGCTCCCGTCTACGTCGTCCACTTCACCCAGAAGGACGCCCTGGAGAGGGCGCAGTCGCTGATGTCGGTCCAGCTGCTGACCAAGGACGAGAAGGAGGCCGTACGCCAGGCGATCGGAGCCTTCCGGTTCACCGCCGGCTTCGGGCGCACCCTGTCCAAGCTGGTGCGCCACGGCATCGGCGTGCACCACGCGGGCATGCTCCCGCGCTACCGCCGGCTCGTCGAGCAGCTCGCGCAGGACGGGCTGCTCAAGGTCATCTGCGGCACCGACACCCTGGGGGTGGGCATCAACGTGCCGATCCGCACGGTGCTGTTCACCGGGCTGGCCAAGTACGACGGCACCCGTTCCCGGATCCTGCGTGCCCGGGAGTTCCACCAGATCGCCGGCCGCGCGGGCCGCGCCGGCTTCGACACCGCGGGGTATGTCGTGGTGCAGGCGCCCGAGCACGTCGTGGAGAACGCCAAGGCCGTCGCCAAGGCCGGCGACGACCCGAAGAAGCAGCGCAAGATCCAGAAGAAGAAGCCGCCGGAGGGCCAGGTCTCCTGGACCGAGGAGACGTTCGAGAAGCTGGTCGGCGGCCAGCCCGAACCGCTGGGCTCCCGGCTCAAGGTGGACCACTCGGTCATCCTCAACACCGTCGCCCGGGCCGGCGACCCGGTGACCAACCTCGCCCGCCTCGTGCGCGACAACCACGAGGAGCCGCGCGCGCAGGCCCGCCTGGCTCGCAAGGCCGTCGTGCTGGGCCGCTCCATGCTCGACAGCGGGGTGCTCGTGCGCCGGGACGAGCCCGGACCGGACGGGCGGACCGTCGACCTGGCCCCCGGGGTGCAGGAGAACTTCGCGCTCAACCAGCCGCTCGCCCCGTTCGCGCTCGCCTCCCTCGAGGTCTTCGACAAGGAGTCCCCGACCTACGCCCTCGACGTGCTCTCGGTGGTGGAGTCGGTGCTGGACGACCCGATGCCGGTCCTGGTGGCCCAGCGCTACAAGGCTCGTGGCGAGGCGGTCGCGCGGATGAAGGCCGACGGGCTCGACTACGACGAGCGGATCGCCGAGCTGGAGGAGGTCACCTGGCCCCGCCCGCTCGCCGAGCTGCTCGAGGGGACCCTGGCCATCTACCGGCAGACCCAGCCGTGGGTGCGCGAGGACGCCCTCTCGCCCAAGGCCGTCGTGCGCGACATGTGGGAGCGGGCGATGAGCTTCACCGAGTTCGTCGGCTTCTACCAGCTCTCCCGCAGCGAGGGCGTCCTGCTGCGCTACCTCACCGACGCCTACCGCACGCTGCGCCAGACGGTGCCGGAGACGGCATACACCCCCGAGCTGGACGACGTCGTCCACTGGCTGGGGGAGACCATCCGACAGACCGACTCCTCCCTCCTGGAGGAGTGGGAGGCGCTCACCGACCCCGAGTCGGTGGCGGCCGCCGCCGCCCGGGCCGCCTCCGGCGACCCGACCCCGCCCAGCCGGCCGATCACCAGCAACGAGCGGGCGTTCCGGGTCATGGTCCGCAACGCCCTGTGGCGGCGGGTCGAGCTCGTGGCCGACGACGCCTGGGAGGCCCTGGGGGACCTGGAGGTCCAGGTCGCCGCGCTGCCGGAGCCGCCCCTGGAGCCGCTGATGGGCCGCTCCGACTGGGACGAGGCCCTGGAGGCCTACTACGACGAGCACGGCTCGGTCGTGCTCGACGCCGACGCCCGCGGGCCGCAGATGCTGCTCGTCGAGCCGTTGGCCGGGGAGCACGCGGCGATCACCGACGGCCGGCCCGGTCGGGTCTGGCGGGTGGTCCAGACGGTCCTCGACCCCGAGGGCGACAAGGACTGGGTGATCGAGGCAGAGTGCGACCTGGACGCCTCCGACCTGGTCGGCGAGCCGGTGCTGCTGGCGACGGCGATGCGGCGCCTGGGCGGCTGAGGACCCCTAGACCACCCCGGCCAGGTAGTCGGTGACGCTGGTGCGCACCGGCATGAAGTAGACGTGATGACCGCGCTCGTGGGCGAAGTCGATCGCCCGGCGGGCGAAGGTGCGCTGCCACTGCAGGGTGGGCTCGAAGTCGGTCGGGAAGGCCACGAGGTTGCGTCGCCGCCAGTAGCCGATCGCCCCGTTGCTGGTCACCGTGGTCGCGCCCCACCACACCGGCAGGTCCTGCGGCAGGATCCGTGCCCAGGCGCCCATGAGCCCGACGTCGAAGAACGGCTGGGTGAAGACCCCCGCGGCGCCGGCCGACAGCTTGCGCTCCAGGTAGCGCATCTCCTGGGCGATCCCCTGACGGTAGGGGTCCAGCCCGGCGTAGACCGTCAGGTGCGGCAGCTCGGCCCGGATGCGCCGGATGACGTCGACCGCGTCGACCGGGTAGGTGTGGTGGGTGAAGTAGTCGGCGTCGTCGCCGGAGACGACCAGGACCTCCTCGGCGCCCTGGTCGGCCAGCGAGCGGGCCATCCGCAGCGGGGCCTCGGGGTCGACGTCCGCCGCCCGCAGGTGCGGGATCGCGCGGTATGCCGTGCCGTCGGCCCGGCGGGCGCACTCCCGGGCCAGGGCGGTCGCCTCCCAGCTGCGCAGGTCGAACTTGACCAGGTCCGGCACGTTGACGGTGTCCGCCCAGGGCAGGTGCTCGGCGACGGCGGCCATCTCCGTGCGGATGGACTCCTCGCTGCGGGGGACGAGCTCGACGGAGATGCGGGACTGGGTGGCGGTCATCAACGGTCAGTCTCCCAACCGTCCGCGCGGGTCGGGAAATCGCGGTCCGACCCGGCGGTCCTGCGGCTGCGCACCCTGGCCGCCGGGCGACCTGCGGACGACGACGCCCCCGCCGGCGGACCGGCGGGGGCGTGGCGTGCAGGTGCGGTGGGGGACGGGGCCCGCCACCGCGACGCACCTCACCCGGAGGTGGGCAGCTCCGGGAGCACGTCGGGGTTCTCCTCGATCCAGGCCTCGACGGCCTCGGCCTCGTTGCCCTCGCCGTACTCGTTGACGACCATGTCCTCCAGCGAGCCGTACTGGTCGTCGTCCAGCTTCAGCTGGCCGATCCACTCGGCGGCCTCGGGGAACTCCTCGGCGAAGCCCTCGCGGCCCAGGAAGTGCAGGGCCTCGGGGTCGCCCAGGGCGCCCTCGGGGTCCTCCAGGTCCTTGACCGGGAACTCGGCGTTGGCCCAGAAGGGACGCCACAGGGTGACGACGATGTCCTCCTCGTTCTCCACCGCGTTCTGCAGCTCGGTGAGCATCGCGGTCGTGGAGGAGGTGACCAGCTCGAACTCCTCGTCCAGCCCGTAGGTGGGGAAGACGCTCTCGTTGGTGACGCGGGTCAGACCGGCCCCCGGCTCGATGCCGATGACCTGACCGTCGAAGCGGTCGGCGTTGTCGGCGAGCTCCTCCAGGGAGTCGATGTCGACGTACTCCGGCACCGCGATGGTCAGCACCGCGCTGTCGTAGTAGCTGCCCAGGTCCTCGATGCTGTCGCCGTACTCCTCCATGTAGTCGGCGTGGGTGACCTCGGACCAGGCCGAGGGGTACATGTCGACGTCGCCGTTGGCCAGGCCCGCGTAGAGCGGCGCCGGCTCGGTGAGGGTCTCCATCTCGACGGTGTAGCCCATCTCCTCCAGCTGGTTCTCCAGCAGGTAGGCGGTGGACAGGCCGTCGGTCCAGGACGGGAGGAAGCCCAGCGTGATCTCGCCGGAGGCCCCGCCCGCGGCGGCGTCCTCGGTCTCCTCGGTCGTGGTGTCGTCGCTGCCGGTGTCCTCGGCGGCGGTGTCCTCGCCGCCGTCGCCGCACGCGGCCAGCACGAGGCCGGCGGTGGCGAGGCTGGCGACGAGCGCGGTCGTGCGGCGCCCGTTGGCGCGCCTCAGGGTGGTGGTCCTCATGATCGGATCGTTCCTTTCGGTAGAGGTCGTACGGACGGGGGTGCCGTCGTCGCGGGGCTCAGGTGCCGGCGCGGACGGAGGTCTCGGTGGTGCTCGGGGAGGACGTCCCGGAGGCGGGCTCCGAGGTCGTGGTCGGCTGGGGGCCTCCGGCGGCGGTGCGGCGCGCCCGCAGCCGGGCCAGCAGGGAGCCGGCGTGCCGGCCCGGGTTGCCCAGGGCCGAGGTGACCCGGTCCAGGAAGATGGCCAGGATCACCACGCCGATGCCGGCCTCCACGCCGAGGGGCGTGTTGAGGCGGGCGATCGACTCGACGACCAGCTTGCCCAGGCCGTCGGCGCCGGTGAAGCCGGCGATGACCGCCATCGACAGGGCCAGCATGATGACCTGGTTGACCCCGGCCATGATGGTCGGCACCGCCAGCGGCATCTGGATGCCGCGCAGGATCTGCCACGGCGAGGCGCCGAAGGCCTGTCCCGCCTCGACGGTCTCGGCGTCCACCTGCCGGATGCCCAGCTCGGTGAGTCGGACCCCCGGCGGCAGGGCGAAGATGATCGTGGCGAAGATCCCGGGCACCAGGCCGATCGAGAAGAAGGTGACCGCCGGGATCAGGTAGACGAACCCGGGCATGGTCTGCATGAAGTCCAGCACCGGCCGCACGACGGCGCTCACCGCGTCGTTGCGGGCGGCGAGCACCCCGAGCGGGACGGCCAGGGCCACGGCGACGATCGTGGCGACGATGACCAGTGCCAGGGTCTGCATCGAGGGCAGCCAGATGTCCATCGAGATGAGCAGCGCGAACCCCAGGGCGGTGCCCAGCGCCAGCCGCCAGGAGGAGACCAGCCAGGCGACCAGCGCGAACAGGGCCACCATCACCAGCGGCGGCGGCCACATCAGCAGGTCGACCAGGCCCTCGACGACGAAGGTCATCACGTCGCGGAAGAGGGTCAGCAGGATGTTGAGGTTGTCGTCGATCCAGTCGAACGCAGTGTCGATCCAGTCGCCGACGGGGACGCGGGGCAGCATGCTCTCCTCGGCCGTGCTCATCGGGACACCTCCTCGGCGGGGTGGTTGGACAGCGCGGTCAGCAGCGTCACCTGGGGGATGAGCCCGGCGAGCCGACCCTGGTCGTCCACGACGAGCAGGGGGCTGGTCCGGCGGGCGGCGTCGGCGAGCAGGTCGGCCAACGGGGTGTCCAGCGTGACGGTGCTCGCGCTGCGTTCGGTCAGGGGAAGGTCGGTGCGTCCGTCGCGGACGGCGGCCGCGATCTCGCCCGGCAGCACGACCCCGACCGGGGTGCGGTCGCGGCGGACCACGGGAAGCGCGTCGAGCTGGTGCTCGCGGATGAGCTTGTGCGCCTGCTGGGGGCCCTGCTCGGCCCCGATGACGTACTCCGGCCGCTCCATCACCGCACCGGCCGTGAGCACCTTGGCCCGGTCGACGTCCTGGACGAACTGCGCGACGTAGTTGCTGCTGGGGTCGTTGAGGATCTGCTCGGCGGTGCCGATCTGCTCGATCCGGCCGTCGCGCATCATCGCGATCCGGTCGCCCAGGCGCATGGCCTCGTTGAGGTCGTGGGTGATGAAGACGATGGTCTTGTCCAGCCGCTGCTGCAGGTCGACGAGCTGGTCCTGCATCTCCCGCCGGATGAGCGGGTCGAGGGCGCTGAACGCCTCGTCCATGAGCAGGATGTCGGTCTCGGCGGCCAGCGCCCGGGCCAGGCCCACCCGCTGCTGCATGCCCCCCGACAGCTCGCCGGGCAGGGACTCGCCCCAGCCCTTGAGCCCGACCATCTCCAGGGCGCGGTCGGCGCGGGCCTCCCGGTCGCTGCGCGACATGCCCTGCACCTTCAGGCCGTAGGCCGCGTTCTCGCCGACGGTGCGGTGCGGCAGCAGGGCGAAGTGCTGGAAGACCATCGAGATCTTCTCGCGGCGTACCCGCCGCAGCGCCTCGCCCTTGAGCGCGGAGAGGTTCTCGCCCTCGATGACGACCTCGCCGGCCGTGGCGGGGTGCAGGCCGTTGATCATCCGGATCAGCGTGGACTTGCCCGAGCCGGACAGGCCCATGACGACGAAGATCTCGCCGGGGGAGACCTCGAAGGAGGCGTCGATGACGGCGGGGGTCAGCCCGTCGGCGCGGAGCTCGGCGCGCGTGGCCCCGTTGCGCAGGGCCTCGACCCCCCGCTGGGGTCGGCGGCCGAAGATCTTGTAGAGATGCTCCGCGGCAAGGAGTGGCACAGGATGATCCCTCGGTCGGTGGTCGTGGGCACAGCTCGTGGGCGCGTCCTGGCGGACCGGGTGTCCCGCCCGCCCGGATCAGCCCCGGGGGCGGTGGTCGTCGCCGGCGGCGCGAGGACGGGCCGCCTTTCGACAGTAGGGGATGGCCGCGGGAATTTGCCAAGTGGAAACCGTTCCGTGATCACACCGTGATCCGTCCGTTGCGGGATCGTGACGAGAGCGGGGGAATGGGACGCCCGGGGGCGGGTCCCGTCCCACCGGGCGTCCCCGGCCTCGGCTGGCTAGACTCGCCGGCACCGGCGGACCACTGCGGGTCCGCCCGTCCAGACGGAAGGTCGACGCGCAATGTTCCTCACCCCGCTGATGAAGCGCCTGGAGAACGAGCAGGCCCTCGACGACGCGGTCGAGTCGGCCCGCTCGACCGTGAACACGGTGCTGCCTCCCGGGCCGGTCAAGGACGTCCTCCACGGACGGCCGCTGGGCCACGCCCTCCACCCGCTGCTGGTCGCCCTGCCGATCGGCATGAACGTCGGGGCGACCCTGCTGGACGTCCTGGGCGACGAGGACGACCGGGCGGCGGCCCGACGGCTGGTCGGGGCGGCGCTGCTCTCCACCGTCCCCACGGTCGCCTCCGGCTGGGCGGACTGGTCCGAGCTGGGGTCGGCGAAGCGGCCGATGCGGGTCGGGCTCGTGCACGCCCTGGCCAACGGCGCCGCCGCGGGGGTGTTCGCCGCCAGCTGGGTCGCCCGGGCCGCCGGCCACCACCGCACGGGCGCGGCCCTGTCCATGGTGGGCCTGGCCGGGCTGGGGGCGGCCGGCTACCTCGGCGGTCACCTCGTCTACGCCCAGGGTGTCGCCGTCAGCCGGACGATGGACCACGAGCCGGCCCCGCGGGAGTGGACCGACGTGGCCGCCGCCCAGGACGTGGGGGAGGGGCTGGTGCGGGTCGACGTCGCCGGCGAGCCGGTGGTGCTCACCCGGTCCGGCGGCGTCCTGCGGGCGCTCGCCGCCACCTGCACCCACCTCGGCGGGCCGCTCGACGAGGGCACCGTCGAGGACGGCTGCGTCGTCTGCCCGTGGCACGGGAGCCGCTTCGACCTGGCCGACGGGTCGGTCGAGCGGGGCCCGGCGTCGGTGCCGCAGCCGGCGTACGACGTGCGGGAGACCGGCGACCGGGTGGAGGTCCGCGCCCGCCCGTGAACCCCGGTCCAGAACGGGCGGTCGGGGGCCGACCCCCGAGGGCTCAGCGCAGCAGCGGACCCAGCCAGCGCTCGGCCTCCTCGAGCGACCATCCCTTGCGCCCGGCGTAGTCCTCGAGCTGGTCCCGACCGATCCGTCCCACGGCGAAGTAGGTCGACTCCGGGTGGCCGAGGATCAGTCCGGACACGGCGCTGTTGGGGCTCATGGCCCCGTGCTCGGTCAGCACCATCCCGGCGGAACGCTCGGCGTCGAGCAGCTGCCACAGGGTGAACTTCTCGGTGTGGTCCGGCTGCGCCGGGTAGCCGGGTGCCGGGCGGATCCCGTCGTACCGCTCCTTGACCAGGTCCTCGACCGGCAGGTCCTCCGCCGGCGCGTAGCCCCACAGCCTGGTGCGGACCTCCCGGTGGGTCCACTCGGCGAACGCCTCCGCGAGCCGGTCGGCCAGCACCTGGACCATGATCGCGCCGTAGTCGTCGTGCTCCTCGCGCAGCCGGGCCGCCAGCTCCTCGGCCCCGTGGACCGAGACGGCGAAGGCGCCCACGTGGTCGCCCTCGGGGGCGACGAAGTCCGCGAGCGCGGCATACCCGCCCTGGGAGCGCTCCCGCTGCTGCCGCAGGGTATGCAGCCGCACCGGTCCGGCGGGACCGTCCCCGGCGCCCGTGCCGGTGTCGACGAGGATGTCGTCGCCGTCGCGGCGGGCCGGCCACAGCCCGACGACGCCACGGGCGCGCAGCAGGCCCTCGTCGAGGATGCGCTCCAGCCACCGTTGCCCGTCGGCCCAGGTGGTGCGGGCCTGCTCCCCGACCTTGGGGTCGTCGAGGATGCGCGGGTAGGAGCCGCGCAGCTCCCAGGCGGTGAAGAACGGGGTCCAGTCGACGACCGCGACGAGCTCGGCCAGCGTCGGCTCCAGCACCTGGGTGCCCAGCAGCGAGGGCGTGGCCGGCACCGGTCCGGTGACGGCACGGGTGCTGGCGCGGGCCGCCTCGAGCGGGACGAGCGAGACCTTCTTGCCGGCGTGCCGCTCGCGCAGCTGGGCGTAGGTGAGAGCGGTGCGCTCGCGCAGCTTCTCCTCGTGGTTGATCGCGTCGGCGACCACGCCCACGGCACGGGACGCGTCGACGACGTGCACGACGGTGCCCTCGTAGGCCGGGTCGATCTTGACGGCCGTGTGGGCGGCCGAGGTCGTGGCCCCGCCGATGAGCAGGGGCGTGGTCAGGCCGCGACGCTGCATCTCGGTGGCGAGGGAGGCCATCTCGTCCAGGCTGGGCGTGATGAGACCGGAGACCCCGACCACGTCGGCCCCGATCTCGTCCGCGGTGGCCAGGATCTTCTCCGCGGGCACCATGACGCCCAGGTCGGTGACCTCGTAGCCGTTGCAGCCCAGCACGACGCCCACGATGTTCTTGCCGATGTCGTGCACGTCGCCCTTGACGGTGGCCATGACGACCCGGCCCTTGGTCCGGCCGCCGGTCTCGGCGGCGGCGGCCTCCAGGTAGGGGGTCAGGTGGGCGACGGCCTTCTTCATCACCCGGGCGGACTTGACGACCTGGGGCAGGAACATCTTCCCCGCGCCGAACAGGTCGCCGACGACGTCCATCCCGGCCATGAGCGGGCCCTCGATGACCTGCAGGCCCGAGCCCAGCTGCTGGTAGGCCTCCTCGGCGTCCTCGACGACGTAGGTGTCGATGCCGTGCACGAGCGCGTGCCGCAGGCGCTCGGTGACGTCCGCGTCCCGCCAGGCCAGCTTGGCCGCGGCGGCGGCCGACGGTCCGCCCCCGCCGGGGCCGGCGTCCTCGGTCTGCGCCTTGATCCGCTCGGCGAGCTCGATGAGCCGCTCGGTCGCGTCCGGGCGGCGGGCCAGGACCACGTCCTCGACGTGCTCGCGCAGCACCGGGTCGATGTCCTCGTAGACGCCGAGCATCCCCGCGTTGACGATGCCCATGTCCAGGCCCGCACGGATGGCGTGGAGGAGGAAGACCGAGTGCATGGCCTCCCGCACGGTGTTGTTGCCCCGGAAGGAGAAGGACACGTTGGAGATGCCGCCGGAGACGAGCGCCCCGGGAAGGTTCTCCTTGATCCATCGGGTGGCCTCGATGAACTCCAGGGCGTAGCGGTCGTGCTCCTCCATGCCGGTCGCCACCGTCAGCACGTTGGGGTCGAAGACGATGTCGTGGGCGGGGAAGGGGTCCGGCAGCGTCGCGCTCGGGGTGGTCAGGAGCCGGTAGGCCCGCTCGCACACCGCGGTCCGGCGGTCCAGGGTGTCGGCCTGCCCCTGCTCGTCGAAGGCCATGACGACCACGGCCGCGCCGTAGCGGCGCACGACGGCCGCCCGCCGCAGGAACTCCTCCTCGCCGTCCTTGAGCGAGAGGGAGTTGACGATGCCCTTGCCCTGGAGGCAGCGCAGCCCGGCCTCGAGCACCTCCCAGCGCGAGGAGTCGATCATGACCGGCACGCGGGCGACGTCCGGCTCGCCCGCCAGCAGGTTGAGGAAGTGGGTCATCGTCGCCGGGCCGTCGAGCATGCCCTCGTCGACGTTGACGTCGATGAGCTGGGCGCCGGCCTCCACCTGCTGCCGGGCCACGGCCACCGCGGCGTCCCAGTCGCCCTCCTGGACGTGCCGGGCGAACTTCGGGCTGCCGGTGATGTTGGTCCGTTCGCCGACGTTGACGAAGTTGACGTCGGGGGTGAGGGTGAACGCCTCCAGGCCGGAGGTGCGCAGGTACGGCGTGCCGCCGGCGGGGGTGCGGGGTGCCGCGTCGGCGACGGCCTGCGCGATCGCGCGGATGTGGTCGGGGGTGGTCCCGCAGCAGCCGCCGACGATGTTGAGCAGCCCCTCCTGGGCCATCGAGCCGAGGACCTCGGCCATCTCCTCCGGGGTGTCGTCGTAGCCGCCGAAGGCGTTCGGCAGGCCCGCGTTGGGATGCACCGAGGTGAGGGCCGTGGTGGCGGCGGCGACGTCCCGCAGGTGCGGGCGCATGGCCTCGGCGCCGAGCGCGCAGTTGAGGCCCAGCGAGAACAGGTCCACGTGCTCGGTGGAGACCGCGAACGCCTCCGGCGTCTGGCCGGAGAGGGTGCGGCCGGAGGCGTCGGTGATCGTGCCCGAGAGCATCACCGGCACCGGGCCGTCGGCGGACCCCGAGGCCAGACGGCCCTCCTGCACGTCGGCGATCGCGTGCAGCGCCGCCTTGGCGTTGAGGGTGTCGAAGACGGTCTCGACCATCAGCAGGTCGACCCCGCCCTCGAGGAGCGCCGCCGCCTGCTCGGCGTACGCCGCGCGCAGCTGGTCGTAGGTGACGGCCCGGACCTCGGGCCGCTCGACGTCGGGGGACAGCGACGCGGTCCGGTTCGTGGGGCCGAGCGAGCCGGCGACGAACCGGGCCCGCCCGTCCTCGGCCGCCACCTCGTCGGCGGCCCGGCGGGCGACGCGGGCCGCGGCGACGTTCATGTCGTGGACCAGGTCCTGGGTGTCGTAGTCCGCCTGGGCGATGGAGGTCGCGCTGAAGGTGTTCGTCGTGAGGATGTCGGCCCCGGCGCGCAGGTAGGCGCGGTGCACCTCGGCGACGACGTCCGGGCGGGTCAGGCCGAGGAGGTCGAAGTTGCCCCTGAGCGTGGTGGCGGCGTGCGTCGACCAGACCGGCCCGGTCCCGTGGAAGTCGCTCTCGTCCAGGTCCACCTGCTGCAGCATCGACCCGTAACCCCCGTCCAGGACGAGGATCCTTCGGCGGGCCGCGGCCCTGAGGGGGTGCTCGTGGCGGGATGCTTCGGTGGGGTCGGCTGCAGGCGGCACCTGCCCACTGTAGGTGCCGCCCCGGCGGGGACCGAATCCCGTGGGCCGCGGCTCAGCGCCGCCGGCCGTCCTCGCCCGGTCCGGTCCCGGCGTCCGGCCCGGGCACCTCGGGCAGCTCGCTGGCCCGCACCAGCCGCAGGGCGGTGACGAAGACCAGGCCGCCCAGCAGGTTCAGGGGCACGACGTACCAGAACCAGGCGAGCCACTCGCCGTAGCCCACCGCCGCCCCCGCGTGGATGGCGCCGAAGATGATGATCGAGTCGAGCACGGAGTGGAACAGGCTCAGCCCGGCCAGGAGGAAGCCGGCCGCGAACGCCGCGACGACCTTGACCCCGTCCGAGTCCGTGCCCTCCTGCATCCGGGTGAGGACGGTGATGACGAATCCGCCCAGCAGGGACAGGGCGACTGCGCGCAGGTCGAGCGGGGCGTCGACGAAGTGCCGGGCGCTGTCGGTGAGCACCTCGGTGAACTCGGGGAAGGCCTGCACCACCAGCCACATGAAGACCCACCCACCGACCAGGTTGGTCAGCAGCGTGACGCCCCACAGCCGCAGCAGCTGCAGGAACGTGCCCCGGCCGGCGAAGATCGCCATGACCGGCAGCAGGAAGCCCTCGGTGAACAGCTCGCTGTGTGCCAGGTAGAGCGCCACGAAACCGATGCCGAAGGCCACCCCCGCCAGCAGGTGGTCGCCGGTCGCGTGCAGCACCGCCAGGTAGGCCAGGATGCCCAGGCCGATCTCCAGGCCGCCGAAGAACCCCGTCGTCAGCAGCGCCCGCCAGCTGCGGTGCAGCCGTTCGGCCCCCTTCGTCGCGGTCCCCTCGAACGAGTCGACGACCTCCGGCTCGGGCCGGTCGGAGGCCAGGTCGACCCGGCCGTCCCGGTCCTGGGCGACCTTGTCGTCGGTCGGACGGGAGCGGGCCGCGCTCATGGTGCCTCCTGGGTGCCGGGGTGGGTGCCCATGCTAGGTCCGCCGGGCCGGCAGGACCCCCCAGCCGGGGGGTGTCCCGGGTGCGCCGGCCGGGCCAGCCTGGAGGGGAGCCGCCGTCACCGGTGGCGGACCGAGGAGGCGACATGGACGAGGTGCTGGTGATCGGCAGCGGCCCCGCCGGGCTGGCGACCGCCGCGGAGCTGCTGCGACGCGGCATACCGACGACCGTGCTGGAGCGCGGGGACCGGGCGGCGGCCGCCTGGGCCGGCCGCTACGACGGCCTGCGGTTCAACACGAGCCGGTGGTGGTCGGCCCTGCCGGGAGCGCCCTTCCCGAGGGCGTACGGCTGGTTCCCGACGCGGGACCAGTACGTGGACTACCTGGACGCGTATGCCGCGCGTCACCACGTCCCGGTGCGGACCGGCGTGACGGTGGGGCGGGTCGACCCCGCCGGCGGGCAGGGCTGGACGCTGAGGACCGACGCGGGCCCGATGGCCGCCCGGCACGTCGTCGTGGCCACCGGCATCGCCAACCGACCCGCCCTGCCCGCCTGGGCCACCGGCACCACCTACCGGGGGAGCGTGGTGCACTCCGCCGACTACCGGAACCCGCTGCCCTACCGGGGTCGGCGGGTGCTCGTCGTCGGAGGCGGCTCCTCCGGCATGGAGATCGCCGCCGAGCTGGCCCGGGACGGTGCCCGCGAGGTGGTGCTGTCGGTGCGCACCCCGCCGAACCTGCTGCTGAGGGCCAGCGGCGGGCTGCCGACCGACCTGCCGGTGCCGGTCTTCTTCCGGCTGCCCGTGCCCGTGGTGGACGCGATGCTCGCCCGGATGCAGCGGTTGACCGTCGGGGACCTGACCGCCCACGGGCTCCCGCCGGCGCCCGAGGGGGCGATCGCCGCCCTCATGGCCCGCGGGGCGGGGACGGCGATCGTCGACCGGGGGACGGTCGAGGCGATCCGGGACGGGTCGATCCGGGTGGTCGCCGCGGTCACCGGGCTCGACGCCACGGGGGCCCGGCTCGCCGACGGCGGGCGGGTCGAGGTCGACGACCTCGTCCTGGCCACCGGCTTCGGCACCGCCCTGCCGGAGCTGGTCGGTCACCTCGGCGTGCTCGACGACCGCGGGATGCCCCGCGTCGCCGACGGCGGGGAGGCGGCCCCGGGCCTGCGGTTCGTGGGCTACGTCTACCGGCCCGGGCTGACCGGCTACGTCGGACGGCTGGCCCGCACGGCCGCCCGCGGCATCGCCCGGGACCCGGAACCGGTCCCCGTGCCCGCCTGAGGCCCCCGGTCACGACCCGGGGGCGGACCGCACCGGCGGCTCGTGGGAGAGCCGGGCGAAGAGCTCGGCCCGGCTGCCCACCCCCAGCTTGGCGAAGACGGCCTTGACGTGGCCGCGGAGGGTCTCGGGGGTGATCCACAGCTCCCGGGCGATGTCGGCCGTGGCCATCCCGGTCAGGAGCAGGCAGGTCACCTCGCGCTCGCGGGTGGTCAGCTCGTGCAGGTGGAGCAGCAGGGGAGCCACGTCGGAACGGCGGGCGGGCTCGACGAGCACCGCCGTGCGCCCGACGTCGCCGGCCAGCCTCGTCGCCCGCACGAGCAGCCACTCGCCGGTGGCGGCCCGGGTGCGGGCGACGGCCGGAGGGCCCCCCGCCCCGCGGTCCGCCAGGGCCCGTGCCTGGGCGGCGACCTCGTGCACGACGACCGACGCGTCGAGACGCCCGTCCTCGACCGGACCCAGCCGGTCCATCGCCTCCGGCGTCGCCGACTCCACCCGGCCGTCGTCGTCGAGGACGAGCAGGGCGGGTCCGTCCGCCCGGTCCTCGGCCCAGCTCTCGTGGAGGAGCAGTGCCGTGCGGATGCCGTGGGCCACGTGCGGGGACAGCCGGGCGAGCAGCTCGACCTCGAGCCGGGAGAACCACGCCCGGTCCGCCCGGCGGGTGAGGCAGGCGTGGCCCCACAGCACCCGCCCGGTGCGGAACACCGCACGCAGCTCGTCGCCGAAGCCCGCCGGGCCGTAGACGCGGGTCCACCGGGCGCAGCGGTCCAGGTGCCCTTCGGTGGTCGCGCTCAGGGCGGCGGCCGGCACCCGGGCCCGGCCCAGGTCGACGAACTTGTTGACGTCCTCGGCCGTCAGCTCCAGCTCGATCAGCGCCAGCTGGGCCTCCCGGGGCACGTCCTCCTCGTAGACGCCGGTGATCAGCAGCGTGTCCGGGTCCACGAGCAGCCAGCCGGCGGAGTCGTAGGGCACGCGCCGGCGCACGGCGGCCGCCACCCGTTCGAGCAGCAGGAGCGGTTCCTGGGCGCGGGCGCAGACCGCGGCGACCTGCTCGACGAGCCGGTCGTCGTCCGCGCGCGGACGCAGCGCCATGGACGCCCATTCTGCCCGCCCGCACGGTGGGGTGTCGAGGGTGGACGGCGACCCGCGTTTGCCAGGCCCCCCGGGCGGTGGGACAGGGTGGAGCGGTCCGAGGCGCGTGCGCACCCACCACCTCCCGTGGTGGCCGTGGGCGTCGAGACCGGCCCCCGGCCGGTCGTCGCACCGACGATGAGGAGACCACCATGCTGACCGTCACCGAGAACGCCCAGGCCGTCGTCAAGGGCCTGACCTCCGAGCAGGGCATGCCCGAGACCGCCGGCCTGCGGCTGTCCCTGGCCGAGGACCAGACCCAGCTGCAGGTGGCGCTCGTGCCGCAGCCGGAGCCCACCGACCAGGCCGTGCCCAGCACCCAGGCCCCGGTCTACGTGGCCGAGGACACCGTCCCGGCGCTGGCCGACCAGACCCTGGACGCCGCCCAGACGGCCGAGGGCGTCGGGTTCACGCTGCAGCCGCAGGAGCCGACCGCCTGAGCGCCCGCCCCGCACGACGACGGCCGCCGGACCCCACGGGTCCGGCGGCCGTCGCGCGGAATGGTCGTCGGCCCGTCCTTGCTGGGACACTGGAGCAGCCATGACGAACCCGAACGCCCCCGACCGCCGCCCGCTGACCGCCACCTACCGGATGCAGCTGCACGCCGGCTTCACCTTCGCCGACGCCGAGGCGGTCCTGCCCTACGTGGAGGCCCTCGGCGTCAGCCACCTCTACCTCTCGCCCGTGCTCACCGCGGTGCCCGGCTCCGAGCACGGCTACGACGTGCTCGACCACACCCGGGTCAGCGCCGAGCTCGGCGGTCGCGAGGGGCTGACCCGCCTGGCGGACGCCGCGCACGCCCGCGGCATGGGGGTGGTCGTCGACATCGTCCCCAACCACATGGCGCTCGTCGAGCCGCTGTGGCGCAACGCGCCCGTCTGGGAGACCCTGCGCGAGGGCCGGCGCGCGGCCCGCGCCCACTGGTTCGACGTCGACTGGGATCACCTCGACGGACGGTTCGGGCTGCCTGTCCTGGGCGCCCCCCTGGAGGAGGTGCTCGCCGCCGGCGAGCTCACCGTCGACCGGGGCCGGGAGGACGAGGGCGAGGGCCGCATCACCGGTCAGCCGGTCGTGCGCTACTTCGACCACGTCTGGCCGGTGGCCCCCGGCACCGAGCACCTGCTGGACGACCTGCCGGCGCTGCTGGAGGCCCAGCACTGGCGGCTGGGCTTCTGGAAGGACGCGGCCCAGGTCCTCAACTACCGGCGGTTCTTCGAGGTCGACCAGCTCATCGGCGTGCGGGTCGAGGAGCGGGACGTCTTCGAGGCCACCCACGCCGAGCTGCTCGACCTGCACCACCACGGCGTCGTCGACGGGTTCCGCATCGACCATCCCGACGGGCTGGCCGACCCCACGGCATACCTGGAGAGCCTTGCCTCCTCGGTGCGTCCGGGCACCCCCGTGTGGGTGGAGAAGATCCTCGAGGGCGACGAGCGGCTGCCGCGCGGCTGGGCGTGCGCCGGCACGACCGGCTACGACGCCAACGCCGCGATCACCGCCGCGCTGGTGGACCCCACGACCGCAGACGCGGTGTCGACGGCGTGGTTCGCCACCGGCGGGGAGCCCGACCTCGACGTGGAGGTCGACCGGTGCAAGCGGCAGGCCGTGGAGGCCCTCCTGCAGCCGGAGATGGGTCGGCTGGTGCGTCGCGCGGTCGAGGCGCTGCCCGGGCACGACGAGCACCGGCTGCGGGCGGCGCTCGCCGAGCTGCTCGTGGACGTGCACGCCTACCGGGCCTACATCCGGCCCGGCCTGGAGGACCCGCCCGAGCTGAGGGCGCCCCTGCTCGAGGCGGTCGACCGGGCGCGGGAGACCCGGCCCGACCTGCTGGCCGAGGTGGACGCCCTCGCCGAGGTGCTGCTCCACCCCGAGGGGAACGGGGCCGACCCCGCCGCGGCGGCCGACCTGTGCGTGCGCTTCCAGCAGACGACCGGGCCGGTCATGGCCAAGGGCATCGAGGACACCGCGTTCTACCGCTGGCACCGGCTGGTGGCGCTCAACGAGGTCGGTGCCGACCCGTCCCGGGGCGAGCACCCGGACGTGGACGTCCTTCACGCCTGGGCCGCCCACCAGGCCCGGCACTGGCCCCGGGGCATGACCACGCTGTCGACCCACGACACCAAGCGCAGCGAGGACGTGCGCGCCCGGATCCTGGCGGTCGCGGGGGACGCCGACGCCTGGCGGGCCCTCTCGGCGGCGGGGGCCGCCGCGGCCCAGCGGCACGGGGTGGACGCGCCCACCGCCCACCTGGTCTGGCAGACCCTCGTCGGCGCCGGCCGGGTGTCCGAGGAGCGGCTGCACGCCTACCTCACCAAGGCCGTCCGCGAGGCCAAGCTGCACAGCAGCTGGGTCGAGCCGGACGAGGCCTACGAGGCCCGGGTGACGGCCCTGGCCAGCGAGATGGTCTCCGAGGGCGAGGTGAGCGAGGCGATCGGCGCGGCGCTGCGGGACAACGAGCCCACCGTGCGCACCCTCACGCTGACCCAGAAGCTCGTCCAGCTCACCGTGCCGGGCGTGCCGGACACCTACCAGGGGGCCGGGCTGGTCGACCTCTCGCTCGTCGACCCCGACAACCGCCGACCGGTCGACTACGACGGGCGGATGGAGCGGTTGCGCCGGGTCGACGGCGGGGGCGACCTGCGCGACCTGTCCGACGAGGTGCTGTGGGTGACCTCCCGCACCCTGCGGCTGCGCAGCTGGCTGCCCCAGGCCTACGGACCGGGCGCGGACCACGCCCCCGTCCAGGCCGGGCCGCACGTGCTCGGCTTCCTCCGCGGCGGCGTCGCCGCCACCCTGACCATCCGGGCCCCCCGCGCGCTCGGCGCCGCCGGCGGCCTGCGGGACACCCGGGTCCCGCTGCCGCCGGACGTGTGGACCGACGCGCTGACCGGCCGCGACCACCACGTCGGCGACGAGGGCGTGCTGGCCCGGGAGGTCTTCGACCGGTTCCCCGTGGCCCTGCTCGTCCGTGCCCGCGACCTCCAGGAAGGACCTCGATGACCTCCTCCGCCCACACCTACCGCGTCTGGGCCCCGGACGCCGAGCGGGTCGACCTGCACGTCGGGGTCCAGGACCCCCGCGTCGAACCCATGACGCAGGTCGACGGCGGCTGGTGGGCGCTGAGCACCGACCCCGGCGACGGTCGCTACGCCTTCGCCCTCGACGGCGGGGACCCACGGCCCGACCCACGGTCCCGCCGGCAGCCCGACGGGGTGCACGCGCCGAGCGCGCTCGTCGACACCGGGACCTTCGCCTGGACCGACGACGGATGGAACGGCGTCGAGCTGCGGGACGCAGTCGTCTACGAGCTGCACGTGGGCACGTTCACCCCCGAGGGCACCTTCGACGCGGTCGTCGACCACCTCGACCACCTCGTCGACCTCGGCGTCACGGTCGTCGAGCTCATGCCGGTGGCCGCCTTCCCCGGCCGGCACGGATGGGGCTACGACGGGGTGGACCTCTACGCCGTGCACGAGACCTACGGCGGCCCCGAGGGGCTGGCCCGGCTCGTCGACGCCGCGCACGCCCGCGGCCTGGCCGTCTGGCTGGACGTCGTGCACAACCACCTCGGTCCCAGCGGCAACTACCTGGCCGAGTTCGGCCCCTACTTCACCGACCGCCACCACACCCCCTGGGGCGACGCGGTCAACCTCGACGGGCCCGGCAGCGACGAGGTGCGCGCCTTCCTGCTCGACAACGTGCGCCTCTGGCTGGAGGACTACCACCTCGACGGCCTGCGGCTGGACGCCGTCCACGCCCTGCACGACGAGCGGGCCGTGCACCTGCTGGAGGAGCAGGCCGCGCTCGCCGACGAGATCGCCCGGGAGACCGGGGTCCCGCGCACGCTCGTGGCCGAGTCGGACCGCAACGACCCCTCCTTCGTGGCGCTCCGCGGGCCGGGGGGCTCCGGCGGCTACGGGCTGCACGGCCAGTGGGCCGACGACGTGCACCACATGCTGCACGTGCTGCTCACCGGGGAGTCGCAGGGCTACTACCACGACTTCACCGACCCGGACGCGGCCGTCAAGGTCCTGGGCCGCAGCCCGTTCCTGCACGACGGGACGTACTCGACCTTCCGGGGGCGGGTCCACGGGCGTCCCGTCGACCCGCGGGTGACGCCGGGCTGGCGGTTCGTGGCCTCGCTCCAGACGCACGACCAGATCGGCAACCGGGCCGCCGGGGACCGGGTGCACCACGGCATCCCCGCAGGGCGGCACGCAGCCGGGGCGGCCCTGCTGCTCACCTCGCCCTACACCCCCATGCTGTTCATGGGCGAGGAGTACGCCGCGTCCACCCCGTGGCAGTACTTCACCGACCACGCCGAGGACTGGCTGGCGCAGGCCATCCGCGAGGGGCGCGAGCGGGAGTTCGCCGAGCACGGGTGGGCCGGTGACGTGCCGGACCCGCAGGACCGCGGCACGGTCGCCGCGTCCACGCTGCGCTGGGAGGAGGTGCACCGCGGGGAGCACGCCACGATGCTCGACTGGTACCGCACCCTGCTGCGCCTGCGCCGGGAGAGGCCCGCCCTGCGGGAGACCCCGCTCGGCGAGGCCGAGGTACGGCGTGAGCCGGCGGGCGGGGGCGAGCTGCTCACCGTGGCACGCGGCGCGGTCCGGGTGCTCGTCCTGCTGCGGGAGGGCACGGCCACGGTCGACCTGCCGGGGGAGGCGGAGGTGCTCGCCCGGTTCGGCGAGGTGTCCGTGGAGCAGGACCGCCTCCTGTTGGGCGCCGACTCCGTGGCCGTGGTCGGAGGCTGGTCGTGAGCGACGGGGAGCGGCGGCCGTTCCACCGGCCGACGCTGCGGCCGCCGGAGGCGCTGGACGCGGCCGCGGACGGCGTCGACCCGCTCGACGTGGCGGACGCGGCCCACCGCACCGCGCAGCTGGTCGTCGGGCGGGGCCGGGACAGCGGCGACCCCCTGATCACCGACCGGCTGGTCAACCTGGTGTCCGAGGTCGGCCTGGCGACGGTGGCCCAGATGTGGGCCGACCGCCCCGCCAGGACCCTCCCGGGGGCGCTGTGGCGCCTCTACCTGCTGCACGAGTGGGTGCTGCGCCAGCCCGAGGAGGTGGGGCGGCTGTTCACCCTGGGCCGCTCGCACACCGAGGTCTGGTCCGCGGTGGCCGGGGTCGCCGAGCCCCCGGACCCGCAGGCGCTGCGCCGGCTCACCGAGGAGATCCTCACCGGGGTCTTCGACGGGGACCTGGGCCTGGCGCTGGAGCGGGCCTCGGCGTTCTGCCACGTGGCGGCGGTCGGCCTCGCCGAGCCCGGACCGGGGGAGATCCCCGGCGAGCAGGTGCGCCGGGCGGCCCGCATGCGCGACACCGCCGACGACCTGCAGGCGTGCGCCCGCCTGTGGCGCCGCGGGTCGCTGCACTAGCGGGCGAGGTCGGCCCGCCGTGGTGAGCACCGAGGAGCTCTTCGCCGGCTCCCCCGAGGGGATGTCGATCCTCCAGGAGGTCGACCGGGCGGTCCGGGCCATCGGGCCGGCCGAGGTGAGGGTGTCCCGCAGCCAGGTCGCCTTCCGCCGCCGCCGGGGCTTCGCCTTCGTGTGGCGGCCCGGGCGCTACGTCCGCAGCGACGTGCCCGCCGTCCTCTCGGTCGTGCTGCCCGCCCGGGACCCCTCCGCCCGGTGGAAGGAGGTGGCCCACCCCTCCCCGAGGACGTGGATGCACCACCTCGAGCTGCGGTCCCCCGACGAGGTCGACGACGAGGTCGACGGATGGCTGGTCCGCGCCTACGAGGCCGCCGACTGAGTCCGGCCGGCGACGACCCGGTGCCGGTGGGAACAAACCCCGGGCCCGCCTCGTTGTCTCCTGTCGCGTGCCGGGCCGCGGCAGCCCCGGGCTCCAACATTCGCCGCTTCGAGCGGCCTCGCGCCGAGAGGCGCTCCCGGTCCGGCACGCACCACCCACCCCTCCGGTGGGCGGCGGCTCAGCCCGGCGGCCGGTGCCGCACGACGGCGACGACCTCGGCCCCGTCGCCGGCCCCCACCATCGTCAGGGCCAGCACCTCGCCCTTGTCGAGACCGACGTCGAGCAGGCGGGCCAGCATCCGGCGGTCGGTGCCGGGAAGGTCCGCCCCGGCGCGTCCCAGCAGGGCGCGCAGCAACGGACCCATGACCGGTCCGTGCGTGCAGACGGCGACCGGCTCCGCCGCGGCCAGGAGCCGGCGGAGGTGCTTGTCGACCTTCTCGGGCCGCTCTTCGAAGCCCTCCTCGGACAGACCCTTCTTGGCCACCAGCTCCACGCCGCGGGCGGTGCAGTAGGGGGCGACGGTGTCCGCGCACCGCACGGACGGGCTGGTGAGCACCCGCACCGGGGCGTAGGCGCCCAGGATGCCGGTCATCCGCGCGGCCCGGCGCACCCCCACCGGGCTCAGCGGACGCAGGGGGTCGGGCCCGGACCACCCGTTGCGCGGATGCGCGTGCGCGTGCCGGACGACGAGCAGCGGCCAGCTGGTCAGGCGTCGCCGACCGGCGAGGTCCACCAGGGCGTCCAGCTGGTCGCGGTCCCGCCCGTAGGTCAGCCGGCGGGCGGCCAGGGTCGGCGACATCCACCGCACCTCGTCGACCTCGTGCTCAAGCCGTCCCTCGCCGCCGACCACCTCCCCGGCCCAGTAGCGCACCACCTTGTCCTGGCCTCCGGCCAGGGCGTAGCGCGACTCCGGCAGCGGCCGGCCGAGCCGCACCCGCAGGCCGGTCTCCTCGAAGGTCTCGCGGGCCGCGGCGGTGGCGAAGTCCTCACCGGGGTCGAGCTTGCCCTTCGGCCAGGACCAGTCGTCGTACCGGGGTCGGTGCACCAGGGCGACCTGCAGCACCCCTTCGTGGACCCGGTGGGGCAGCACCCCCGCGGCCCGCACGAGCGGGACCCCGGCGCTCACGACCGGTCGGGCCCGGCGGCATACATGACGTCCACGGCCGACCGCTCGAAGTCGAGCCGGCCGTAGGTGGCGATCGCGGAGGCGTTGTCGCCGTCCACGTAGAGGGTGGCCACCTCGCACCCCACGTTGCGTAGGTGCTGCAGCCCCAGCAGGGTCACCGCCCGACCCAGCCCCCGGCCCTGGTAGTCGGGGTCGACGCCGACGACGTAGACCTCCCCGGTGGGCTGGCCGCCCGCCTGCGCGGGTTCCACCTTGGTCCAGTGGAAGGCCGCGATCCGGGCGTTGCCGTCGGGGTCGACGTCGGTGGTGTCCTCGACGACGAGGAAGCCCTGCGGGTCGAACCACGGCTCCTGCTCGCGTTCCCGCAGGTCGGTCAGGGTCATTCGGCCCTGCTCGGCGTGGTCGGCGAAGGCCCGGGCGTTGACCACCAGCCACGGCTCCTCGTCCTGGCCCACGACGAAGGGACGCACGGCGAAGCCCTCGGGCAGCTCGACGTGGTCGGGCAGGTCGCTCCACTCGCCCCGCAACGGCCGGCTCATCTGCCACAGCTCGCGGACGACGACCAGCTGGCGCGAGGTGTAGAGACGCCGGGCGTCCTGAAGGTCGCCGTGGCTCCACAGCCGCACGTCCGGCCAGCGTCGCAGCACGTGGTCCAGCAGCATCCCGCCCAGGCCGCGGCGCCGGTGCTCGGGGTCGACCACGAGCTCGGCGGAGGGATGGTCGGGGTCCCCGCAGTCGACGTGGCCGTAGGCCAGGACGCGGGGATTGGGCGTCCCCGGCACCTCCTGCGTGACCACCAGGTGCGTCGAGGTGGGCACCGTCACCTCGTCGGAGAACCGGCGGGCCTCGAGCACGGTCTGCTCGGAGAGCGGTCGGACGCCGTCGTGCTGGGCCGCGCGCACGGCGAGCGCGAGCACGTCGCCGGACAGGCGGGGCGGGAGGGTGGGCAGCTCCTCGACGGTGGGGCTCTGGCCAGACATGGGCTCAGTCTGGCACGGTCACCCGTCCTCGCCACCGCGCGGGCCGCTGAACCGGTAGCCCACGCCGCGGATGGTGCCGATGAGCGACTCGCGCTCGGGCCCGAGCTTGGCCCGCAGCCGGCGGATGTGGACGTCGACGGTGCGGGTGCCGCCGTAGTAGTCCATCCCCCAGACCTCCTGCAGGAGGGTGTCACGCGTGACCACCCGGCCTGGCCTGCCGACGAGGTAGCGCAGCAGCTCGAACTCCTTGTAGGTCAGGTCCAGCACCTGCCCGCCCGCCCGGACCGTCCAGCTGGCCTCGTCCACCACCACGTCCGCGACGCGGATGGCCTGCGGCTCGTCCGCGGACGGCGCCCGCCCGTGGGGTCCCGGCCCTCCGCCGTGCTCCGAGGGCCGGGTGCGCCCGCCGTCACCGGTCGGAGGGAGGGTATGCCGTCGCGCGAGCAGGAGGCGCACGCGGGCGGCGACCTCGGCGGGACCGGCCCCGGTGAGGACGAGGTCGTCCAGGGGCCAGCTGTCGTCGAGCAGGCCCAGGGCGGCGTCGGCGACGACGGCCAGCACGGGGGCCGGCAGCTCCAGGGCGGCCAGGGTGCGCAGGACGCCGTGGGCGGCGACCAGGTCGGTGACCGCGTCCACGACGACCAGTGCCGGCTCGCGGCCGGGGCGGGAGACCAGGGCGCCGACGTCCATCCCCAGGACGGTCACCCGGTGCGGCAGCAGGACCAGTCCGGGCGCCACCTGGGCCACCGCGGCGTCGGCCGGGGTGCGGGGCGTCAGGAGGACCAGGTCGGCCACGGGGCCCAGCCTAGTCGCGCTGGCCACCGTGCCCGGCCCGCACGGACCGCGTGCGGCAGGATGGGGGCATGCCTCCCGTGCCTGCGCGCCGCCCGCGGATCACGCCGTCGGCGCACGTGGCCGGGGCCGTGTCCACGGTGGCCGGGGTGCTGGCCCTGGCCGCGGCCGTGTCCCCGGCGGTGCTGACCTTCGCGCTCGCGGCGGCCGTGGTGGCGCTGGCCTGGGGGTGGGCCGGGGCGCTGGCGCTGCCGACGCCGCGGGGGTCGCTGGGCGTCATCGTCGTCGGCGGGCTGGCCCTCGTCCTGGCCGTGGGCACCCGAGCGGACCCGCCCTGGCTGGTGTGGGTCCCGGCCGCGCTGAGCATCTCGATGATCGCCGCGTTCGCCCACCAGCTGTTCCGCCGCGACGGGCGGCCCCGCCTCGTGGTGTCGGTCAGCTCGGTCGTGCTCGCGCTCACGCTGGTCGCCGTGGGGGTCCTGCTGGTCCCGCCCGCGCACACGGCCGACGGCACCGCCCTCGTGCTCGGTGCCCTGGCGGCGGCCGTGGCCTCCGCCGGCACCGACCTCCTGGGCCGCTGGCCCGGCCTGCGGGGCTGGCTGGTGCCGCTGGCGATGGTCGGCGGCGGGGCGGCCGCCGTGCTCGTCGCGCTCCTGCTCGACGTCCCGTGGACGACGTGGCTGCTCGTGGGCGTGGTCAGCGCCGCCCTCAGCCAGGCCGTGCGGGCGGTGCTGGCGCCGCTGCCGACCCTGGCCCTGCCCCGCCCCCGGCTGGTCACCGCGATCGCCTCCGTGCTCGTGGTCGGGGCCGTGCCCTACCTGGTCGCGCTGGCCCTCGTGCCCGACGCCGTCGCCTGAGCGGTCCGACGGCCCGACCGCCCGGACCCCTACCATGGGTGCGTGCCTATCGAGCTCGACCCCACCATGCACCCCGACCTGGCCCCCCTCGCCTGGATGATCGGCTCCTGGGCCGGTGCGGGGGTCGTCGGCTACCCCTCGATCGAGTCCCGCAACTTCGGCCAGGAGATCGACGTCACCCACGACGGCCGGCCCTTCCTCATGTGGACCTCCCGGGCCTGGCTGCTCGACGAGCACGGCAACAAGGTCAAGGAGGCGGCGGTCGAGACCGGGTTCTGGCGGCCGCAGGCCGACGGCGAGGTGGAGCTCGTGCTGGCGCACCCGACTGGCATCGTGGAGATGTACTACGGCCACACCCAGCCGGCCCGGGTCGAGCTGCGCACCGACGGCGTCATCCGCAGCCCGCACGCCAAGGAGTACACCGCGGCCCACCGGATGTACGGCTACGTCAACGGCAACATGATGTGGGTCATGGACATGGCGGCCACCGGTCACGCCCTGCAGTCGCACGTGTCCGCCGAGCTGCAGCGCGTCTGAGCGGGGGCGCCGCCCGCGGACCTCAGCCGCCGAAACCGGTCCGGGGGGAGACCGGGTCGGAGTAGGACTCCATCGTGTCGGTGCGCAGGTGCTCGCCGAGGGTGGCCATCTGGTCCTCGGCCATGAGCACGATGGACCCGGCGACCGGGTGCATGTCGATGCCCCGCCACGGACCCTGCCAGAAGTGGATGTCCCCGCCCCGCAGGCCGCGCAGCTCGAAGGCCAGGTTGCGCATGTCGCCCACGCGCAGGTCCTGGTCGACGGTGAGGTTGGTCGTGGCCGCGTCGACGAAGCTGGCCAGCCGGGCCGGGTTGGTCAAGGTCTCCCGGGAGAGCGCCTTGAGCATGACCGCCTTGACGAACTGCATCTGGCGCTCGCCGCGGGAGATGTCGCCCTGGCTCAGCGAGTAGCGCTCGCGGACGAACCGCAGGCCCTGCTCGCCGTCCATGTAGTGGGTCCCCACGTCGAAGCCGCCGCCGGCCTCGGTGACCTGGACGTTGACCCCGCCGATGGCGTCGGTCATCGCCTTGAAGCTCTCGAAGTTGACGATGACGACGTGGTCGATCGGCACACCGATGAGCGGCTGCAGCGTCTGGATGAGCAGGGGGGCGCCGCCGTAGGCGTAGGACGCGTTGATCTTGCTGCTGCCGCCCGTCCCGGCGATCGGGACGAACAGGTCGCGGGGGAAGTGCACGAGGTCGACCCGTTCGCGCTCGTCGTCGACGTGCGCGAGCACGATGACGTCGGACCGGCCGCGCTCGACGGACAGGTCGCGGCTGTCGCTGCCGATGATGAGGAAGTTCAGGGCGTCGCCGGCCTCGTCCGGCCGGGCCGGGACGCTGGCCTCGACCTCGACGCCGGTGACGTCGATCTCCTGGCCGTCGTCGCCGACGATGGGGGCGACCTCGTCGTCCACCTCGGCGACCTCCGGGTCGTTCTCGGCGTCGACCCTGCCCTCCCCGTCGGTGTCGCCCGTCTCGGACGGCTGCTCGCTGCCGTCGCCCTCCTCGTCGGCCCCGTCCTGCCCGGGGCGCTGGCCGCCGGAGACGTCGGGGGAGAGGGTGATGGTGGACCGGTCCTCGGCGACCAGGTCGTCGTGCTCGATGTTGCTCGAGACCGTGCGCTGCAGCCAGAACGCGTACCCGCCCAGCACGAGCACCCCCAGCAGCGCCACGAGCCCCACGACCGCGGTCAGCGCCCGCAGGGGACCGCCGCGACGGCGACGACGGGTCGGTGCGGTGTCGCCCCGGTCACGGGCGGAGCGGTCGGTGAACCCCATGGCGGGCAGTGTAGGACGCGGGACTGACAACCGGGGCCCACGGAGCCCGGTGACGTAGCGTGGCGGGGCGGAGCACTCCATACCCCCACCGAAGGAGCCGTGCCATGAGCGTGCTGCTCACCCGTCCCGGCGCCGTCGAGGCGACCGGGCCCGACGCCGGCGTGGCGTCCCACTACGGCAACCCCACCAAGGAGCAGCGCCTGCTGACCGAGGGGCTGGCGGTCGTCGACCTGTCCCACCGGGGCGTGGTCACCGTCACCGGGCCCGACCGGCTGTCCTGGCTGCACTCGCTGACCACCCAGCACCTGCTCGGCCTGGCGCCGCGCGCCTCGGCCGAGACCCTGGTCCTCTCGCCCAAGGGCCACGTGGAGCACGCGCTGCACGTGGTCGACGACGGGGAGACGACCTGGCTGACCACCGAGCCCGGGGCCGCCCCCGCGGTCGCGGCCTGGCTGGACTCGATGCGCTTCATGCTCCGGGTGGAGGTCGCCGACGTCACGGAGGGGTATGCCGTGCTCGGCGAGCCCGTGGGGGCCGGGTCGGCCCCCGGCGAGCCCCTCGCCTGGGTCGACCCGTGGCCCCGGGAGGTGGGCCAGACCTTCGCCTACGGACCGCCCGAGGACCAGCACCCCGCCCGGGGCCGCGCCTGGCGGGAGCTGCTCGTGCCCAGGGACGAGCTCGAGGCGGCCGTCGGCGGACGGCCGCTGGCCGGGACGTGGGCGGCCGAGGCGCTGCGCGTCGCCGCCTGGCGTCCCCGGGCCGGCGTCGACACCGACCACCGCTCCATCCCCCACGAGCTGGACTGGCTGCGCACCGCGGTGCACCTGCAGAAGGGCTGCTACCGCGGTCAGGAGACGGTCGCCCGGGTGAAGAACCTGGGCCGCCCCCCGCGCCGGATCGTCTTCCTGCACCTCGACGGGTCCGGGCACGTCCTGCCCGACCCCGGGACCGAGCTGGTGCCGGTGGAGGGCGGCCGTGCCGTGGGCACGCTGACCAGCGTCGCCCGGCACGCCGAGGAGGGCCCGATCGGGCTCGGCGTGGTCCGCTACGCCAGCGACCCCGAGGCCGTGCTCCTGGCGGGCGACGTCTCGGCCGCGCAGACCGCGATCGTGGTCCCGGAGAAGCCGGCCCGGCGCGAACGACCCTCCGCCCCGCGCCCGCCCGTGGCACGCTGAGGGACCGAGGACCCTACCCACCGAGGAGCGCACGACCATGCATGCGGAGCACTTCGACGAGCGGGCCGCCTCCTGGGACGACGACCCGGACAAGGTCCGGCGGGCCCACGAGGTGGCCGAGGCCGTGGCCGCCGCGGTCCCCCTGACCGGGGACGAGCGGATGCTGGAGTACGGCGCCGGCACGGGTCTGGTCTCCCAGGCGCTGCAGGACCGCGTCGGGCCGATCACCCTCGCCGACACCTCCGCCGGGATGCGGGCGGTGATGGCGGACAAGGTCGCCACGGGAGCCCTGCCGTCGGACGCCCGGGTGGTCGCCCTCGACGTGGAGATGCAGCAGGTGCCGCAGGAACGGTTCGACCTCGTCGTCGGCTCGCTCGTGCTGCACCACGTGCAGCAGCTGGACGCCGCGCTGGCGGCGCTGGCCGACCTGCTCACCCCCGGCGGGCACCTCGCGATCGCCGACCTCGACCAGGAGGACGGCTCCTTCCACCGGCACGACTTCGACGGGCACCACGGGTTCGACCGGGCCGAGCTCGCCGCCGACCTCGAGGCGGTCGGCCTCGTCGACGTGCGGGTGGAGGACTGCACCCGCATCGAGAAGGACGGTCGGGGCTACCAGGTCTTCCTGGCGACGGCCCGGCGGCCCCTGACCGGCTGACCGCCCGCCGCGTGCGCACGGTCGACGACCGGGAACGGCGGGCCAGGCTGGCCGTCCGGCACGCGCTCCACCCCGACCACCGGGTTCCCGACCCGGTGGCCGCGGCCCGGGCCATGACGGTGCTGCACGCGACCGAGGCCGCCACGGTGCACCTGGCGGTCCGGGCCAGGACCGACCCGGAGGCACCCCCGGCGCCCGAGGACGTCGACCGCGTGCTCGGCGAGGACCGGTCGCTGGTCAAGCAGCTGGCGATGCGCCGGACGCTGTTCGTCCTGCCGCGGGACCTGCTGCCCGCGGTGCTGGGCAGCGCGTCCGCGCGGGTCGCCCAGACCCAGCGCAGGGCGCTCGTGCGGGACGTGGAGCGGCACGGCGTCGCCCCGGACGGGGAGGCCTGGGTGGACCGTGCCCGCAGCGGGGTGCTCGACCGGCTGACCGGGGCTGCGCCGACGAATGCCCGCCAGCTGCGCGAGGAGCTGCCCGAGCTGGCCGGCCAGGTGGTCCACGCGCCCGGCAAGAGCTACGGCGGGGCTGCTCCGCTGGCGCCCCGGGTGCTCACCCTGCTGGGCGCCGAGGGGCTGGTCGTCCGTGGGCCGAACGCCGGTCACTGGCGGCTCAACCGGCCCACCTGGGTGCTCGCCGACGAGTGGCTCGGCGGGCAGGTGGAGCCGACCGGGACCGCGGAGGGGTATGCCGAGCTCGTCCGCCGCTGGCTGCGCACCTTCGGGCCGGGCACGCTCGAGGACCTCCAGTGGTGGCTGGGGTCCACCCGGACGGCGGCCCGCGCGGCGCTCGCCGCCGTCGACGCGGTGCCGGTCGCCCTCGACGACGGGTCGACGGCGTGGCTGCTCCCGGACGACCTCGACCCGGTGGGGCCGGTGGAGCCCTGGGCGGCCCTGCTGCCCACGCTCGACCCGACGACGATGGGCTGGAGGGGACGGGACTTCTACCTCGACGCCCGGCTGCGGCCCCTGCTGTTCGACACCAACGGCAACGCGGGCACCACGGCCTGGTGGGACGGCCGGGTCGTCGGGGCGTGGGTCCAGGACGACGAGGGCGTCGTGCAGGTGGTGGCCGCCCCCGGCGTCCGCCTGCCGGCCGAGGCCCGCAGGGCCCTGGACGTCGAGGCCGACCGGCTCACCCGGTGGCTGGACGGGGTCCGGGTCGGCACCGTCTACCCCTCGCCGCTGATGCGGCATGCCCGGCTGCCCTGACGGCGGCACCACCTCCACCCGCATCGATGCCGGCCCGGCCCGGCTGGCAGGATCGGCCCCATGCCTGCCCCGACCCTGATCACGGTGGCGCCCACGGGCGCCGAGACCGCCAAGGCCGACGTCCCCCAGCTCCCGACCACCCTCGAGGAGCTGGTCGAGACCGCGCGCCGGTGCGAGCAGGCCGGTGCCGGGCTCGTCCACGTGCACGTGCGGGACCCCGAGGACGGCCACCGCCCGACCCTGGACCCCGTCCGGCTGCGCGACACCGTCCAGGCGCTGCGCGAGTCGACCGACCTGGTCGTCCAGCTCTCGACCGGGGGCTCGGTCCACGACCCGCTGGAACGCCGCCTGACCGTCCTCGACGCGGAGCCGGACTCGTGCTCGCTGACCTGCGGCACCGTCAACTTCGGCGACGACGTGTTCCTCAACCCCTACCCCTTCATGAGCGAGCTCTACGTGCAGGCGCAGGAGCAGCAGGTGGTGCCGGAGTTCGAGCTGTTCGACCTGGGCCACGTCGCCGCGCTGCGCCGGCTGCTCGACCAGCACGGGCTGCCCTACGGCGGCAAGGTCCACGTCGACTTCGTCACCGGCGTGCCCGGCGGGATGCCCGGCACGGTCGAGGCGCTCGTCGCGGGCGTGCAGGCGCTGCCGGAGGAGGTGACCAGCTGGTCGGCCACCGGCATCGGCCGCGCCCACCTGCCGGTCGCCGCCGCGGCGCTGGCCATGGGCGGGCACCTGCGCGTGGGGATGGAGGACAACCTTCTGTATGCCCGGGGGCAGCAGGTGCAGCACAACGCCGAGCTGGTCGAGCGGGCCGCCGGGCTGGCCACGACGATGCAGCGGCCGCCGATGACCCCGGAGCAGACCCGCGAGCTGCTCGGCGTCAAGGACAGGAGGACCCGGTGAGCGGGCGCACGAGCACGGGGGGACCGAGCACCAGCCCGCTTGCCGACGCCCCGGTCGTGGCGGAGGTCGTGCGCAGCGGCTTCGTCGAGTCGGTCCACCACGGGATCGTCGTGGCCACCGCGGCGGACGGCGCGACCGTGCTGGCCCTCGGCCCGGTCCAGGCCCCCGTGCTGCCGCGCTCCTCGCTCAAGCCGCTCCAGGCGGTGGCGATGCTCCGCGCCGGGGCGGACCTGTCCGGCGAGCTGCTGGCGCTCGCCTGCGCCAGCCACTCCGGGGAGGAGATCCACCAGCAGGGTGCGCTGGCGACCCTGCGCTCGGCGGGGCTGGACGAGGACGCCCTGCAGAACACCCCCGACCTGCCGCTCGACCCCGACGTGCGTGGTCGGTGGCTTGCCGCCGGTCGGGCCCCGACGTCGTTGGCGCAGAACTGCTCCGGCAAGCACGCCGGCATGCTGGCCGCCTGCGTGGCCGCGGGCTGGGACCCGAGCACCTACCGGGACCCGCAGCACCCGCTGCAGCGGCTGACGGTGGAGACCGTCGAGGAGCTGACCGGCGAACGGGTCGCGGCCGTGACCGTCGACGGCTGCGGCGCGCCCGCCCTGGCGGTGAGCCCGGCCGGGCTGGCCAGGGCCTTCGGCCGGATCGCCGCCGCCGACCCGGGCACGCCCGAGGGCCGCGTCGCCGACGCCGTCCGGGCCCACCCGCGCCACCTGGGCGGGACCGGCCGCGACGTCACCCTGCTCGTCGGGGGCGTCCCCGGGTTGATCGCCAAGGACGGCGCCGAGTCGGTCTACGCCGTGGGCCTGGCCGACGGGCACGGGGTGGTCGTCAAGATCACCGACGGGGCCGAGCGGGCCCGCGTGGTCGTGACCACCGCCGTGCTGCGCCGGCTCGGGGTCGGCCGGGACGACGCGCAGGTCGCGGCCCTGCTCGACCAGCTCGACGCCCGCGCGGTCGTCCGCGGGCACGGCGACGTCGTGGGCGGGGTCCGGGCCGTGGGGATCGCGTGAGGGCGGTCCTCCAGCGGGTCACCCGTGCCCAGGTCGTCGTCGAGGGGGAGGTCGTCGGGGCGATCGGGCCTGGCCTGGTCGCGCTCGTGGCCGCCACCCACGACGACGGCCCGGCGGAGGTGGAGCGGATGGGCCGCAAGATCGCCGAGCTGCGGATCCTGCGCGACGAGCGGTCCGTCGTCGACGTCGGGGCGGCCGTCCTCGTCGTCAGCCAGTTCACGCTCTACGGACAGACCCGCAAGGGCCGTCGCCCGTCCTGGGGGGACGCCGCTCCCGGTGAGGTCGCCGAGCCGCTCGTCGAGGCGGTCGTCGCGGACCTGCGCGGCCGGGGCGTGGAGGTGGCCACCGGTGTCTTCGGCGCGACGATGCAGGTGGAGCTGGTCAACGACGGTCCGTTCACGGTCGTCGTCGACACCTGAGGCGGGGCCTGACCGGGCGCGCGGTCCAGCCCACCCCCAGCCGCACCGCATACGCTGGGCCCATGCCTGCCATCTACACGGCCCAGGACCTGCTCATGACCGTCATCGGCGTGGGCGTCCTCGCCATGATGGTCTGGGCCCTCGTGGACGCCGCACGCACCCGTCCCGACGCCTTCGTGGCCGCGGGCAAGCGGACCAAGACGTTCTGGCTGCTCGTCACCGGCGGGGCCACGGCCGTCGGGTTCATCTTCATGTTCAGCCCGTTCAACATCTTCAACCTGGTGGCCATCGTCGCGGCCGGGGTCTACCACGCCGACGTCCGGCCGGCACTGCGGTCGGTCCAGCAGCGCGGCGGCGGCTCGGGGTCCCACATGGGTCCTTACGGCCCCTGGTGACCACCCGCCCCGGCGCGCCCCGGACCACCCTCCTCGACGGCCCGGAGGGACCCCTGGAGGTGCTGAGCACCGGCCGGGGGAGCCCGTCCACGGTGTTCGCGCACGGCGCGGGCGGCTCGATCGCCACCACCCGTCCCTACGCCGGGAAGGTCGCCGGGACGCGCACCTTCGTCCACCAGCGCGGCCACGGCCGCTCGCACCGGCCGTCCGGCACCGGGTGGGGGTATGCCGACCTGGCGGCCGACCTGTGGGCGGTCGCCGGGGCGGTCGGTGCGGACCGGGCGCTGGGGGTCAGCATGGGGGCAGGAGCCCTCCTGGCCGGCCTGGCCGAGGACCCCGACCGGTTCGACCGGGTGGTCCTCGTGCTGCCCGCCGTCCTCGACCGGGTGCGGGACGACGCGGCGACCGCCCGCCTCGGCCACCTCGCCGACCTCGTCGACGCCGGGCACGTGGACGCGGTCGCCGCCCACCTGCTCGCCGACCAGCCGGCGCCGGTGCGGACCGACCCGGCGGTGGTGCGCTGGTCGCGCGACCGGGCCGAGGAGCTCGTCGGCAGCGGCGTGCCCGCGGTGCTCCGGGTCCTCGTCGACCGGGTCCCCGTCCCGGACCCCGCCCTGCTGGGGCGCGTCCCCTGCCCGGTGCTCGTGCTCGGGCAGGAGGGCGACGCGCTCCACCCGGCGTCCGTCGCGCGGCAGGTGGCGGCGCTGCTGCCGCGCTCGGTGCTGCACCTGTCCGGCCCCGGTGGCATCATGTGGGAGCACCGCGGGCGCACCCGTGACCTCGTCGGTGAGTTCCTCTCGGCGACCTGAGAGGGAGCAGGAGGCACGACGGCCGGAGGGGAGCCCGGCGACGTGCGGCGCAGAGAGGCCGGAAGAGGAATGCCAGGGACAGGGACGACAGGGTCAGGCACGGCGGGACCGCCGGAGGGCCACGACGGCGGGTCGGAGCGGGCCGCGGACGTGCAGCGGGACCGGACCCGGGGCATCCTCGTCGAGGAGCGCCCGTGGGGGAGGTTCCAGCAGTTCACGACCGGCGAGCCCGTCACGGTCAAGGTCATCTCGGTCGAGCCCGGCCACCGGCTGTCCCTCCAGCGGCACGCCCACCGCTCGGAGATGTGGCACGTGGTCGACGGTCCGGTCGAGGTGACGGTGGGGGAGCGGAGCTGGTCGGTGGCCCCGGGCGAGCAGGTGTGGGTGCCGGCCGGGGCGACGCACCGCCTCGGCAACCCCGGCGACCGGACGGCCCGCGTGCTCGAGATGGCCTTCGGCCACTTCGACGAGGCCGACATCGAGCGGTTGGAGGACGACTACACCCGGGGCTGAGCCGGCGCGACCGAGGGCCACGCGACCGTGAGCTCGCCCAGCCGCCACCGGGCCGGGCCGCCCACGACCGGCCAGCCGCGGTCGGCCAGCTCCCGCACCGTCGCGACGAACCGCTGCCGGGCCCCGTAGCCCCCCAGCGGGGCGTGCCGGGCCCAGGCCCGGTCCAGGTCCGTCATCAGCGCGTGCACCGGTTCACCGGGCACGTTGCGGTGGATGAGCACCTTCGGGAGACGCTCGGCCACGACCGAGGGCCGCTCGAGCCCGGCCAGCCGCCAGGCCAGCGTGAGCGTGCGCGGCGCCGGCAGACCGTCCTCGCCCCGGCGCACGTCCACCCAGGCGGCCAGCCGCCCCAGCTCGTCGCAGGTGCCCTCGACCAGGGCACCGCCGGGCACGAGGCGGGCCACCATGCGGGTCCAGGCGTCGACGACCTGCGCCTCGTCGTACTGCCGCAGGACGTTGAGGGCCCGCACGAGCACCACCGGGCTCCCGTCGGGCACCGGCACCTCGAACCCGCCGAGCACGAAGTCGACGGCCGGGGGGTCGGCCACGGCCAGACCCCGGTCCACCCGGGCCGGGTCGATCTCCACGCCCAGCACGCGGACGTCGGCCCGGACCCGACGCAGGCGCGCGGCCAGCTCCAGCACGGTCACCGGGGAGGCGCCGTAGCCCAGGTCCACGACGAGCGGCGGTGCGACCGGTCCGCGCACGAGCGGTGCCATCGTGGCGGCGGTCCACCGGTCGACCCGGCGCAGGCGGTTGGGGTTGGTGGTCCCGCGGGTGATGCTGCCGACGGGACGAGCTGCCACGGTGCCAGGGTATGCCTGGACAGGCGTGGGACACTGGGCCGATGACCAGTGCGGACTCCTCCGGACGCCCTGACGGGGGCCTGACCCGGGTGGCGATGCTGACGGTGCACACCTCCCCGCTGGAGCGGCCGGGCACCGGGGACGCCGGGGGGCTGAACGTCTACGTCGTCGAGACCGCGACCCGGCTGGCCGCCCGCGGGGTGGCCGTCGACATCTTCACCCGGGCCACCAGCGGGGCCCAGGGGGAGGCGGTCCAGCTGGCGCCGGGCGTGGTGGTCCACCACGTGGTCGCCGGCCCGCTGGAGGGCCTGGGCAAGGAGGACCTGCCGGGCCAGCTGTGCGCCTTCACCGCGGCGACCTCCCACCACGTGGCCCAGCACCCGGAGGACCACCACGACCTCATCCACGCCCACTACTGGCTCTCGGGGCAGGTGGGCTGGCTGGCCTCGGAGCGCTTCGACGTCCCGCTCGTGCACACGATGCACACCATGGCCAAGGTCAAGAACGAGGCGCTGGCGGAGGGGGACGACCCGGAGCCGCGCGGCCGCGTGATCGGGGAGGAGCAGGTGGTGGCCATCGCCGACGCCCTCGTGGCCAACACCCCCGAGGAGGCCCGGCAGCTGGTCGACCTCTACGACGCCGACCCGGCCACGGTCCACGTCGTCACCCCCGGGGTGGCGCTGGAGACCTTCCGCCCCGGCCCCCAGGACGAGGCCCGTCGGCGGGTCGGCCTGCCCGGCGACGCCGTCGTCCTGCTGTTCGTGGGCCGCATCCAGCCGCTCAAGGCCCCCGACGTGCTCCTGCGGGCCGCCGCCGCGCTGCTGCGGCGACGGCCCGGGCTGCGGGACCGTCTGGTCGTGGCGGTCCTCGGTGGGCTGTCCGGCTCGGGCGTGACCCGCCCGGACCTGGTCCAGCGGGTCGTCGACGAGGAAGGGCTCGAGGACGTGGTGCGCATGGGCCCGCCGGTCTCCCGGGAGGAGCTGGCGGACTGGTACCGCGCGGCCGACGTCGTGGCCGTGCCGTCCTACAACGAGTCGTTCGGCCTCGTCGCGGTCGAGGCCCTGGCGTGCGGCACCCCGGTCGTGGCCGCGGACGTGGGCGGACTGCCCGTCGCGGTCGGGAACGCGGGCGTCCTCGTCGAGGGGCACGACCCGGCCGGGTGGGCCGACGCCCTCGCGACGACGCTCGACACGCTCGCGGTCCCGGCGGAACGGCAGGCCTGGCGGAACCGGGCCGTCGAGCACGCCTCCGGGTTCTCGTGGGAGGTCACCGTCGACCGGCTGGTCGAGGTCTACGCCGGGGCGGTCGCCGCGCGGCGCGGCGCGGGACGGGGGGTCGCATGAGCCGGCCCACCGCCGCGGACCCGGTCGACCACCTGCGGCTGCTGCTCGACCGGGTGGGTGCCGACTGGGAGGAGGGCACCCGCCCGGGCGAGACGGTGGTCACCCTGCCCGGGGAGCACAAGCTGCGCACGGTGGTGTCCCTCCTCGTCGGGGAGCGGGCGATGGAGCTGCGTGCCTTCGTCATCCGCAACCCGGACGAGAACCACGAGGAGTTCTACCGCCACCTGCTGCGGCGGGCGCTGCGCCTGCCCGGGCTCGGGTATGCCGTGGACGCCGTCGGCGACGTCTACGTCACCGGGCGGACGCCGTTGGCCGGGATCGACGAGGCGGCCGTCGACGAGCTGCTCGGCGCGGTCCTGGCGGCCTGCGACGACCCCTTCGACGACCTGCTGCGGCTGGGCTTCTGGACCTCGATCCGGCGGGAGTGGGCGTGGCGCCGGTCCCGCGGTGAGTCCACCGCCAACCTCGCGGCGTTCCGGGCCGAGCTCGAGGCGCTGGAGGACGAGTCGGAGGAGCCGCCCGCCCCCGGTGCCGGGGGGCGGACCCCCCAGTAGGGTGGGGGCATGAGCGACGTCGCGCACACCCTCGTCCTGCTCCGCCACGGCGAGAGCGAGTGGAACGCCAAGAACCTGTTCACCGGCTGGGTGGACGTGGACCTCACCGACAAGGGCCGTCAGGAGGCCCGCCGGGCCGGCGAGCTGATGGCCGCCGAGGAGCTGCTCCCGGACATCCTGCACACCTCGCTCCTGCGCAGGGCGATCACCACGGCCAACACGGCCCTCGACGTCGCCGACCGCCACTGGATCCCGGTGCGGCGGTCCTGGCGGCTCAACGAGCGTCACTACGGGGCCCTGCAGGGGCTGGACAAGGCGGAGACGCGGGAGAAGTACGGCGAGGAGCAGTTCATGCTCTGGCGGCGCAGCTTCGACACCCCCCCGCCGCCGATCGAGGCCGACTCGGAGTTCTCCCAGGCCGGGGACCCCCGCTACGCCGACGCGGACGGGCCGATCCCGGAGACGGAGTGCCTCAAGGACGTCATCGGCCGGATGCTGCCCTACTGGGACTCCTCGATCGTCCCCGACCTGCGGGCGGGCAGGGTCGTGCTCGTCGCCGCGCACGGCAACAGCCTGCGGGCCCTGGTCAAGCACCTCGACGGGATCAGCGACGACGACATCGTCGGGCTGAACATCCCCACCGGCATCCCGCTGCTGTACGAGCTCGACGCCGACCTCGAGCCGGTCACCCGGGGCGGACGCTACCTGGACCCCGACGCGGCCGCGGCCGCGATCGAGCAGGTCGCCAACCAGGGCAGGGCCAAGGCCTGAGCGGCCGTGCCGGGCCGGCGACGGGGCCCCTCGGTCCCGTCGCCCGGGCTCAGGCGGCGGCCTCGAACTTGTAGCCCAGCCCCCGCACCGTGACGATGTGCACCGGGCGGGAGGGGTCCGGCTCGACCTTGGCGCGCAGCCGCTTGATGTGCACGTCCAGCGTCTTGGTGTCCCCGACGTAGTCGCTGCCCCACACCCGATCGATGAGCTGGCCCCGGGTCAGCACCCGGCCGGCGTTGCGCAGCAGCATCTCCAGCAGCTCGAACTCCTTGAGCGGCAGCGAGACCGACCGGCCGTCGACCTGGACCGTGTGCCGCTCGACGTCCATCCGCACCGGTCCGGACTCGACGGTGGCGGGCAGCAGCTCCTCGGGCTCGGCGCCGCGGCGCAGCACCGCCTTGATGCGGGCGAGCAGCTCCCGGCCGGAGTAGGGCTTGGTGACGTAGTCGTCGGCCCCGATCTCCAGCCCCACCACCTTGTCGACCTCGGAGTCCTTGGCGGTCAGCATGATGACCGGCACGCTCGAGCGCTGGCGCAGCGCCCGGCAGACGTCCACCCCGGACAGGCCGGGCAGCATGAGGTCGAGGAGCACCAGGTCGGCGCCGCCCCGGTCGAACTCGGCCAGGGCCTCGTGGCCGGTCTCGGCGACCGCCACGTCGTACCCCTCCTTCTCCAGCAGGTAGGACAGGGGGTCGGAGAAGGACGCCTCGTCCTCCACCACGAGGATCCGCGTCATCGATGGTCACCTTTCCGTGGGGCCGTGGGTGCGGCGGTCGTGGACGGGGCCCAGGGTATGCCGTCGGCGCGGGGCCGGGCGCCGTCCCCGGGGAGCTCACCCGACGGCGGCTCCACCGGGTGCTGCCCGGGCCCGTGCGGGGCCGCGGACCCGACCGGACGGTCGTCCCCGACGACCGCGGGCAGGCGGAGGGTGAAGGTGGACCCCTGCCCCTCCTTGCTCCAGACGGTCACCTCGCCGCCGTGGTTGGCGCAGATGTGCTTGACGATCGACAGGCCCAGGCCGGTGCCCCCGGTGCTGCGGGACCGGGCGGCGTCCACGCGGTAGAAGCGCTCGAAGATGCGCTCCTGGTCGGCGACCGGGATCCCGCGGCCCTGGTCGGTGACCGAGACCTCGACGAGGTCGTCCACCCGCCGGGTGACCACGCTGATCCGGGTGCCGTCGTCGGAGTAGGCGATGGCGTTGGTGATGAGGTTGCGCACCGCCGTGGTGATCAGCTCGGGGTCGCCGTAGACCCGCAGCCGGTCGCGCGCCTGGGTGGTCAGCGCGACCACCTCGCGCTCCCCGGCGAGCAGGCGGGTGTGGTCGGCGGCCTCCTCGGCGCACCCGGCCACGTCGACGACCACCATCCGGTCGAGCACGTCCTTGGTCTGCAGACGGGACAGGTCGACGATCTCGCTCACCAGCCGGGTCAGGCGCGCGGTCTCCTTCTTCATGCGGCCGGCGAACCGGGCCACCGCCACCGGGTCGTCGGCGGCGTCCTCGACCGCCTCGGCCAGCAGCGCCAGCCCGCCGACCGGCGTCTTGAGCTCGTGCGAGACGTTGACGACGAAGTCGCGCCGGACCTCCTCGACCCGACGGGCCTGGGTCCGGTCCTCCACGAGCGCCAGCACGAGCCCGTCCCCGATCGGCGCGACCCGGGCCCCCACGACGGCGCGGCCGGGGCCGACCGGGCCACGGGCGATGTCGTACTCCGCCTCGCGGATCACCCCGTCCTGCTGCACCTGGGTGACCAGCTGGCGGAGCTCGTCGTGGACGACGTCCCGTCCGCGGACCAGGCCGAAGGCGACCGCGGAGGCGCTGGCCGTCCGCACGGTGCCGCTGCGGTCCACGACGATCCCGCCGGAGCGCAGCACCGACAGCACGTCCAGGACCCCCTCGGGCAGGGCCGGCGGGTCGTCGACCGGCACGGGCGGCTGCGCCTGCGGGCGACCCGCGAGCAGGACGACCCACCAGACGACGGCTGCCAGCAGCAGACCGACGGCCATGCCGACGACGGCGGCGATGACGGGGCTCACGGTGTCCAGCCTAGGCCGCGCGACCGGCCGGGTCGGACCTCCGTCGCGCAGGACCGCCGACGGTCGGGTGCTGGCGGCCCAGAGTTCACCTGCGTGTCGTACGGTGTTCACACGCCGCTGCCAGGGTGGTCCGCGCGGTCCCCACCGGGACGGTCCAGAGACCACGGGGTCCTGGCCCCGCGCCCCCACGACGTCCACCACGAAAGGACCGGTCGATCCGATGCGCAGTCTGTTCCACGAGGAGCTCGAGACGCTCTCCGACGAGCTCGTCGAGCTGAGCCGGCTGTCGGCCCGGGCGCTGGAGCGCGCCACGCGGGCGCTGCTCGGCGCCGACCTGGAGCTGGCCGAGCAGGTGATCAGCGAGGACGAGCAGATCGACGCCCTGCGCCGGGACCTGGACAACCGGGCCATCGACGCCATCGCCCGTCAGCAGCCCGTCGCCACCGACCTGCGCCAGCTGGTCACCACCCTGCGGATGAGCGCCGACCTGGAGCGCTGCGGCGACCTGGCCAGGCACGTGGCCAAGCTGGCCCGGTTGCGCTACCCGGTGTGCGCCGTCTCCGGCGAGCTGACCGACGTCTTCGCCCAGATGTCCGAGCACGCCCAGGCCATGTGCCTGCGGTCGGGGGAGATCGTCTCGGCCCAGGACGCCTCCGGCGCCGCCGAGCTGCAGCAGCAGGACGACACCATGGACCGCCTGCACCGCGAGGTCTTCCGCATCCTCCTGGAGCCGGAGTGGGACGGCGGCACCCAGGCGGCCATCGACGCCACCCTGCTCTCGCGCTACTACGAGCGGTTCGCCGACCACGCCGTGTCGGTGGCCATCCGGGTCGTCTACCTGGTCACCGGCGTCTGGATGGACGAGCAGGAGGCCGCCTCCCGCGACCACCTCGGTGGCGGCGGGGTGCCCCGGGCAGGCATCTGACCCGTCGGGCTGAATCGCCGGGCGGATCCGACCCCGGACGTCGGTGCCCGGTGCCGGCCGGACGTCAGTGGTCGGCGTCGCCCTCGTCGGTCTGCGGGGGCTCGACGGTGCCGCCGGCGTCGTCCGCGTAGTCCTCGTAGGGGCCCTGCGGCAGCAGCACCGGGGCGTCGGCGGCCAGCGTCTCCCCGCCTCCCTGGACCCGCACCTCGACGACCCGCCCCGCAGGAACGGCCACGCCGTCGACGGTGAGGCGCTCGCCCTCGGACCCGTCGGCCCGGACCCCGTCCAGCCGGACGGCCTGGCCCGGCTCCACGGTCACCTCGGGCGTCGCCTCCTGGCCGTCGACGGTCACCGTCAACGTCGCGGACTCGGTGCCGGAGTTGACGACCGACCCGGACACCACGCCCGGGGCGCCGTCGCCCTGGCTGACGACGAGCAGGTTGCGCACGTCGATGCTCTCGCCGTCCATCTCGACGCCGTCGGACGGGGCGTAGCGCAGGAGCGTGGTCGTGGGGTTCGTGGTCGAGCAGCCGCTGAGGGCCACCGCGCCCACCGCGGCTGCGGTGAGCAGCACGGCGCTGCGGCGCGGACGGGGCGAGGGTGCAGTGGTCACGCGGGACAGCCTAGTGGGTGCCCGCCCGCGCGGCCGTCCCGACCCGCGCTGACCTGCACCGACGGTGCTCCCCAGGGAGCCGGTGACCGCCGCCCCCGGCGCGTGCACGGCATACCCCCGGGGTGTGGTAGGCCGCTGACCTGCACAGATGCCGTCGACGGATTCCCCCGGGCGAGTTCCCCGTGATATCCTGGGGGTCCGCGAAAGGGGCTATCTGAATGACGTTCAAGGTCGGCGAGACGGTTGTGTACCCGCATCACGGAGCCGCTCTCATCGAAGAGATGAAGACACGCACCATCAAGGGTGAGGAGAAGCTGTACCTCAAGCTCAAGGTGGCCCAGGGGGACCTCACCATCGAGGTCCCGGCGGAGAACTGCGACCTCGTCGGCGTCCGCGACGTCGTCGGCAAGGACGGCCTCGACAAGGTGTTCGCGGTGCTGCGCGCCGAGCACACCGAGGAGCCGACGAACTGGTCGCGCCGCTACAAGGCCAACCTGGAGAAGCTCGCCTCCGGCGACGTCATCAAGGTGGCCGAGGTCGTCCGCGACCTGTGGCGCCGCGACAAGGACCGCGGCCTGTCCACCGGTGAGAAGAGGCTGCTGAGCAAGGCTCGCCAGATCCTCGTCTCCGAGCTCGCGCTGGCGGAGAAGACCAACGAGGACACCGCCGAGGCCACCCTCGACGAGGTCCTCGCCTCCTGAGCAGGATGTCCGGCCGGCCCGACGACACCGTCGGTGCCGGCCTCATCCTTGTCGCCGCCGGGCGGGGCACCCGGCTGGGCGCCGGTCGACCCAAGGCGCTCGTGCCGCTCGGTGCCGGCACGGCTGCCGCCCCGGTGCTCGTGCACGCCCTGCGGGGAGCACTGCGGTGCCGGGCGATCACCGACGTCGTCGTCGTTGCTCCGCCTGACGAGGCGGCCCTCGCCGAGGTGGCCGCGTCCGTGCGCGCCCTCGACGACCGACGCCGCGACCGCGTCCAGGTGGTGGCCGGAGGGGCCGAGCGGTCGGACTCGGTGGCCATCGGGCTGGCGGCGCTCCCGCAGCGCGTGGGGGTCGTCCTGGTGCACGACGCGGCCCGGGCGCTGACCCCTGTCGAGGTCTTCGACCGGGTCGTCCACGCCGTGCACTCCGGCCACCCGGCGGTCACCCCGGCCGTGGCGGTGACCGACACGATCAAGCAGGTCCGGTCCGGGCCGACGGGCGTCGAGACCGTCGTCGCCACCCTCGACCGTTCCCGCCTGAGGGCCGTCCAGACGCCGCAGGGCTTCCTGCGCGAGACGCTGGAACGCGCCCACGCCGCCCTGCGCGGCGGGCCGGGCGGGAGCGAGGGCGGAGACGCCGCGGGCGACGGACTGCCGACGGCCACCGACGACTGCGGACTCGTCGAGGCGCGCGGTGGGCGGGTCACGGTCGTCGAGGGGTCGCCCCGGGCGATGAAGATCACCACGCCCCACGACCTGGAGGTGGCGGCCGCCTGGCTGGCCACGGGCGAGGACGGACGGGAGCGACCATGACCACCACCCCCGAGGGCCACCCGGTGACCCCGCTGCCCCGCACCGGCATCGGCGTGGACGTGCACGCCTGGGCCCCGGAGGGCGACGACCGGCCGCTGTGGCTCGGCTGCCTCCGATGGCCGGGCGAGCGCGGCATCGAGGGGCACAGCGACGGCGACGTCGCCGCCCACGCCGCCTGCAACGCGCTGCTGTCCGCCGCCGGTCTCGGCGACCTCGGGTCGGTCTTCGGCACCGACCGCCCCGAGATGGCCGGCGCCTCGGGCGCGCAGATGCTCGCGCACGTGGCGGACCTGCTGGCGCGAGGCGGTTTCCAGATCGGCAACGTCGCCGTGCAGGTCGTGGCCCGACGTCCCCGCGTCGGCGCCCGGCGCGCCGAGATGGAGGCCGCGATGTCGAGCGCCCTGGGCGGGGCCCCGGTCTCGGTCTCGGCGGCGACGACCGACGGGCTCGGCTTCGTCGGCCGGGTCGAGGGGCTGGCGGGCATCGCCACGGCGCTGGTCGCGCCGCGCTGACCCCCGGGCCCGCCCGCCGGGTCGGCGGTGGCGCTCAGCCGCCGGACCGCTCCCGCAGGGCGAGGATCCGCTCGCGCACGTGGCGGCGCAGCACCTTGCCCAGCTGGCTGCGCGGCAGGTCGTCGAGCACGTGCAGGTCACGCGGCACCGCGTACCGGGAGACCTTGTCCTGCAGCCACTCCCGGACCGAGGGCAGGTCCACCGACGCCCCCGGTTCGAGGACCAGGGCGGCGACGACGTGCTCGCCGAGGGAGGTGTCCGGCAGGCCGACGACGGCGACGTCGACGACACCGGGCATCCCACGCACGGCCTCCTCGACCTGCGAGGGGTAGATGTTGAAGCCGCCGGAGACGATGAGCTCCTTGCGCCGGTCCGCCAGGGCCACGAACCCGTCGGCGGGGTCCCGGCGCACGAGGTCGCCGGTGCGCAGCCACCCCCCGGGAAGCAGCACCTGGGCGGTCTCCTCCGGGGCGTCCAGGTAGCCGCCGAAGACCTGCGGGCCGCGGACCAGGAGCTCCCCGACCTCGCCGTCCGGCACGTCCGGGGCGTCGGGGTCCTCCTCCACCAGGTCGGGGTCGACGACGCGGATCTCGGTGCCCGGGAACGGGATCCCCAGCGTGCCGGGACGCCGCTCCGGCCCGAAGGGGTTGCCCAGCGCGATGGGCGAGCACTCGGTCATGCCGTATCCCTCGATGACCAGGCCTCCCGTCGCCGTCTCCCAGCGGTCGGCGATCTCGGGCTGCAGGGCCATCGCCCCGGAGATGGCGTAGCGCAACGGACGCAGCAGCTGCGGGTCCTCCGCCGTCGCCGAGGCCGCCAGGCGGTCGAGCATCGGCGGGACGCCGGCCAGGAAGGTCCAGGGCCGTCGCCGCATCGCCGCCAGCACCATGTCGACGTCGAAGTTCGGCAGGACCACCTGGGTGGCGCCCATCGACACCGCGAAGGTCAGCGACAGCGTCATCCCGAAGGCGTGGAAGAACGGCAGCACCGCGCCGAAGGTCTCCTCGCCCTCCCGCAGGCCGGGCACCCACTGGCGGCCCTGCGCGACGTTGGCCATGAGGTTGGCCTGCGTCAGCGGCACCAGCTTGGGGGTCCCGGTCGTGCCGCCCGTGGGCAGCAGGACCGCGACGTCGTCCGGGGTCGTCTCGTAGGGCCGGTGCGGTGCGCTGCGCGGGCCCTGGGCGGCGGCGACCCGGTCGTCCCAGGAGCCGACCCCGTCGGGCACCGGGGCCCGCAGTTTCGCGCGCTGGGCACGGGCCGCCCTGACGGGGAGCCGCAGCAGCAGCCGGGTCCGCAGGGGCATCGCCGCGGCGAGGTTGACGGCGAGGACGGTCCGGTCCTGCCCCTCCTCCGGCAGGACGGCCGCGACGGCGTGCTCCCACGCCACCACGACCCTCGCCCCGTGCAGCTGCAGCTGGGCCTGCACCTCCGCGGGGGCCGCGAGCGGGTTGTGCTCGGCGACGGTGGCCCCCAGCGAGGTGATCGCGTAGAAGGCGACGACGTGCTGGGGGCAGTTGGGCAGGACCAGGGCCACGCGGTCCCCGGGGCCGACGCCGAGGTCGCGGAGCACCTGGGCCGCGGCGGCCACCTGGTCGGCGAGCCGGGCGTAGGTCGTCGTCGCACCGAGGAAGTCGACGGCCACCCGGTCGGGCCACCGGCGGGCGGCCTGCTCGAGCAGGGCGGTGGTCGACGGAGCCGGGTCGACGATCAGCGGGATCAGGGGCTGCGCACTCGTCACGGGACAAACCTACGCTCGCGTAGGTTCACCCGGCGAACCGGTCCCGGACCGTGCCGGCCGTCGGCGCATCCACGCCGGGAGGCCCCACCACAGGGAGCCGAAGACCAGCAGCGCCGCCACGCCCGCGGCATACCCGGCGGTGCGACCCAGCACCACCCCGAAGATGAGGACGAGCACGGCCGTCATCGTCAGCCCGAGGGTGACCAGGCCGGCCCGTGCCATCCGGTGGGAGACCTGGACCAGGTCGTCCTTGCGGTGCTGCCGGAACAGGGCACGGTGCAGGCTGACCGGGCCCACGAGCAGCACCGTGGTGAGGAAGGCGAGGACGATCGCCACGAGGAAGACGGCGCGCTGCTCGCCGGTCAGGTCGGGGAAGCGGGCCTGGAAGGGCAGCGTCATGAGGAATCCCGCCAGGATCTGGGTGCCGGTCTGCAGCACGCGCAGCTCCTGCAGGAGCTCGACGAAGTTGCGGTCCATCCGCTCGTCGCGGGACTCGTGCCGGTCGTCGCCCACCGGCCCGTCCCGGCCCGCGGGGTGCTGCAGCGCCATCCGTCCACTGTGGACCCGTGCCGGACCGTCGTCCAGCGGGTCCGTCGGTCGTCCGGGCGGGCGTAGACTCGGGTCACGTGGCCGACCTCCTGGCGGGACGTCCCGTCCTGCTCCTGTTCGCCGTCCTGGCGATCGGCACCGCCGTCGGCGCGGTCCGGCTGCGTCGGGTCTCGCTGGGCCCGGCGGCCGTCCTCTTCACCGCGCTGGCCTTCTCGGCCGCCGACGAGCGGCTGGCCCTCCCCGAGGTGCTCGGCACCTTCGGCCTGGCGGTCTTCGCCTACGCCGTCGGGGTCACCGCCGGCCCCTCCTTCTTCGCCTCGCTGCGCACCGGCCTCCGGCCGGTCAGCATGGTCGTGGCCACCCTCCTCGCGCTCGGCGTGCTCACCTGGGGGATCGGCCGGCTGCTGGGACTCAGCGCCGGGAGCACCGCCGGCCTCTACGCCGGGGCGCTGAACAACACCCCGGCGCTGGCCGCCGCGATCCTGCGGCTGGACGGCTCGCCCGACCCCACGGTGGCCTACTCGATGAGCTACGTGGGGGGAGTGGTGGTCATGCTCGCCGCGGCGACCTGGGCGCTGCGCAGCGGCGACCGGCACCCCACGGCCGACGACCGGGCCCGGCCCACCGAGGTGCGCAACGCCACCATCCTCGTCGAGCGCGACAACGCGCTCACCGTGGCCGAGCTGAGCTGGACACCCCACGGCCGGGTGCTGTTCTCCCGCTACCAGGACGCCGCCGGGGAGGTGCGGATGGCCCAGGGGGACACCCTCCTGCGGCCCGGGGACCAGGTGCTGGCCATCGGTCCCGACCGGGCGCTGCGGCACCTGACCAAGCAGCTGGGTCGGCGGGCGGCCACCCACCTGGAGGCCGAGCGCACCGACGTGGACTACCGGCGGATCGTGCTGTCCGAGCGCCGGTTCTACGGCCGGACGGTGGCCGACCTGGACCTGTTCGCCCGGTTCGGCGCCCGCGCGACCAGGGTGCGCCGGGCCGACCAGGACGTCCTGGCCACCGACGACCTGGTGCTGCAGGCGGGGGACCGGATCCGCGTCGCGGCGCCGCGCGAGCAGATGAGGCTCGTGGCGGCATACCTGGGGGACAGCGAGCACGGGACCGCGGACATCAACCCCCTCGGTCTCGCGCTGGGGCTGACGGCCGGGCTCGCGCTGGGCGCCCTTCCGGTCCCCGTGCCCGGGCTCGGGTCGCTGGAGCTCGGCCAGGCGGCCGGACCGCTCGTCGTGGGGCTGCTGCTGGGCCGCACCGGGCGCACCGGCAGGCTCGTGTGGACCCTGCCCCACCAGGCCGCCGAGACGCTCACGCAGATCGGGCTGCTCGTCTTCCTGGCCTACGCGGGCGGCCGCGCCGGGTCGGCCTTCGTCGACGCGCTCGCCAGCCCGCTCGGGCTGCAGCTGGTGCTGGCCGGCCTGGTCGTCACCACCGTGCACGCGGCCGTCCTCCTCCTGCTGGGCCGGGCCTGGCTGCGGCAGGCCGGGCCCCGGCTGGCCGGCGTCCTGTCCGGCTCGCAGACCCAGCCGGCCATCCTGGCGCACGCGCAGGAGCAGACCCACCACGACCAGCGGGTCGCCCTGGGCTACGCGATGGTCTACCCGGTGGCGATGGTCGTCAAGATCCTCGTCGCCCAGCTGCTGACCATGCTCTAAGACGCAATCGGTGTCCCGGGGCCGCACTTGCGTCCCGCCCCGCCGCCGGGTTGGCTGGGGGCACCGTTCCCCGTGACCAGGAGGTTGTCGTGCCCAGCACCGTCAAGGGTGTCATCGCCCGCAGCAAGGGAGCCGACGTCGAGGTCGTCGACGTCGTCGTGCCCGACCCGGGCCCCGGCGAGGCCGTGGTGAAGATCGAGGCCTGCGGCGTCTGCCACACCGACCTGCACTACCGCGAGGGCGGCATCAACGACGACTTCCCGTTCCTGCTGGGGCACGAGGCCGCCGGCACCGTGGAGGCCGTCGGGGAGGGCGTCACCGACGTCGAGCCCGGGGACTACGTCGTCCTCAACTGGCGCGCCGTCTGCGGGCACTGCCGCGCGTGCGCCAAGGGCAAGCCGTGGTACTGCTTCAACACGCACAACGCGAGCCAGAGGATGACCCTGGCCGAGGACGGCACCGAGCTGACGCCCGCGCTGGGCATCGGCGCCTTCATCGAGAAGACCCTCGTGCACGCCGGCCAGTGCACCAAGGTCGACCGGGAGGCTCCCGCGGTCGCCGCGGGTCTGCTCGGCTGCGGCGTCATGGCGGGCTTCGGCGCGGCGGTCAACACCGGCAACGTCACCCGCGGCGACTCGGTCGCCGTCATCGGCTGCGGCGGGGTGGGCGACGCCGCCATCGCGGGGGCCCGGCTGGCCGGCGCCACCACGATCATCGCGGTCGACATCGACGACCGGAAGCTGGAGGCGGCCCGCGGCTTCGGGGCCACCCACACCGTCAACTCCTCGGGCACCGACCCCGTGACCGCGATCCAGGAGCTCACCGGCGGGGTCGGCGCGGACGTCGTCGTCGACGCGGTGGGCCGTCCGGAGACCTACAAGCAGGCGTTCTACGCCCGCGACCTCGCCGGCACCGTCGTGCTCGTCGGCGTCCCCACGCCCGAGATGGAGATCACCCTGCCGCTGCTCGACGTGTTCGGCCGCGGCGGTGCGCTGAAGTCCAGCTGGTACGGCGACGCCCTGCCCTCGCGCGACTTCCCCATGCTTATCGACCTCTACCGCCAGGGCCGGTTCAACCTCGACGACTTCGTCAGCGAGACGATCGGACTGGGCGACGTCGAGGCCGCGTTCGAGAAGATGCACGCCGGCGACGTGCTGCGCTCCGTCGTCATCGTCGACGAGACGGCCGCCGCGGCCCGCGGACGGCAGACCGGCACGACCACGACGACCACCACCGAGGAGGCCTCCGCATGACCGCCCGCATCGACCACGCCGTGACCACCGGCACCTTCAGCCTCGACGGCGGCACCTGGGAGGTCGACAACAACGTGTGGGTGATCGGCGACGACGAGGAGTGCATCGTCGTCGACGCCCCCCACGACGCGGACGTGGTGGTCGACGCGGTCGGCGGCCGGACGGTCCGGGCCCTGCTGCTGACCCACGGGCACGACGACCACATCGACGCCGCCCCGGAGGTGGCCCGTCGCACGGGAGCCACGACATACCTGCACCCCGAGGACCGGATGCTGTGGGACCGGGTGCACGACATCGCGCCCGGAGGGGAGCTGTCCGACGGCATGACGTTCGAGGTCGCCGGGGTCACCCTGCACGTGCTGCACACGCCTGGTCACAGCCCGGGCGCCTGCTGCTTCCACGTGCCGGAGCTGGGCGTGGTGTTCTCCGGGGACACCCTCTTCGAGGGCGGCCCCGGGGCGACGGGACGCTCGTTCAGCGACTTCCCCACGATCGTGGCATCGATCACCGACAAGCTCCTCGTCCTGCCGGAGGAGACCGTCGTGCACACCGGGCACGGCGGGACCACGACGATCGGCGCGGAGGAGCCGCACCGTCAGGAGTGGCTCGACCGGGGTCACTGAGCCCGGGCGGTGGTCGTCAGCTCGAGCTCGCGGCCCCGCCGGCCATCACGGCCGCCATCATGGCGGTGTTGAGCTCCGCCACCGCCGTGGCCACGGCCTCCGGCGCCCAGCGTCCCTTGCTGATCTCCTTGCCACGCCGCTTGACCTCGCCGTTGGTCATCCCGGGCCGCATCTCCGTGGTCAGCACCTTGGGCAGGGCGTCGACGGCGTGCAGGAGCGAGATCAGCGCGCCGGTGCGGGAGTCCGGCTCGCGGGCGCCCGTGACGACGGTGGCGAGGTCGCCGACCACGGCGTCGCGCGGGCCGCTCATGAGGACCGGCCAGCGGGTCGTCAGCGTGAGCCCGAGGGCCTTGACCGGTTCGGGGCGCACCAGCTCGCGCCGGACGAGGCTGTCCAGCAGGGGCTGCTGGAGCTTCTTGCCCACCCGGTCGAGCGCGTCCTTGGGCTTCTTGCCCTCCCGCTCGGCGAAGCGGACCAGGGCCTCGTCGAGCAGGGGCTCGCCGATCGTGCCACCGTCCAGGACCCGCAGCCGCTTGCGCCCGTCGACGTCCAGACGTTCGCGCAGGGCCAGCTCGGTCAGCAGCGCGCCGCCGAGGACGAGCGTCCGGGAGCTGCCCAGCAGGTTGCGGCCCTCGGGGGAGGTCCCGACGAGGAGCAGTTCTTCGGCGATGAGCATGTCTCGACGGTATGCCGTGCGCACCCGGCGGCGCATCGGTCCGCCGACGGAGGCGTCGGCCCGGCCGGCTCCGACTCTGGGACGAGGCCAAGCGGGTGGCGGACGTACCGCGGGGCGGGGCGGGGCAGTGAGGGACAAGGTTGTGCACCGGATGCGACGCCGAGAACCACGCATCCGGTGCACAACGTTGTCCTGACGTGGTCCGGTCGCCTCAGCCGATCCGGGTCGCCCGGGACTCGGCCCGGGCGATGGCCTCGAGCAACCGACGACGGATCAGCTGAGGCCGGGCGAGGTCGGCCCACCGGATGCGGACCACCTCGTAGCCGAGCGTCCGGAGCCTGTCCTCCCTGTCCTTCTCGGCGAGGAGGGCCTCGTGGCCGGTGTACTTGCCGGTCCCGTCGAACTCGACGAGCACGTCCCAGCGGGCCAGCTTGAGGTCGACGATCGTCACCAACCGGTCGCCGTCGTGGACCACGAACTGCGGGATGCAGGGGCCGAGCCCGAGGAGGTGGACCAGCCACCGGGTGCGGCTCTCACCGGCGGACTCGCTACGGCCGTCGGCCAGGTCGACGACGAGTCGTACGGTCGGGGTGGATCGCCCGAATCCTCCCTCCAGCGCCTCCGCGATCTCCTCCCTGACCCGGGTGACGGCAAGGCCCTCCTGGCCACCGGCAGCCTTCGGGTCCTGCTCCCGTGCCGCGTGCAGGACGCCGTCCACGGCGACCAGGCCTGCCTCGCCGCCGTGCGTCGCCGCCACCTGCAGCGCTGCCACCGTGGGCGTCACCAGCACGAGGCCGTCCCGTTCGTCCGTCCACCGGGCGTCGAGGGGACGGTGCACCCAGATCGTGCCGTCCTTCCGGCCCCTGCGACCGTCCGTGCGGACCAGGTGGACGAACCCGTCCTCGCCGGCGTAGGGCAGTCCGTGCACCATCAATGCGCTCTCGTGGCTCAGGGCGTGGGTCGGCCCAGCCTCCGCCGGGGCGGGCGCGAGACTGCGTCCGACGGCACGGGCCACCAGTTCGCGTTTCTCCCACGGGGTCGAGCCGGCCAGCGCGCTCGCGAGGACGACAGCGTCCCGGCGGACGCGGACCAGCTCCCCACGGCGCACCATGGCCTCGACCGAGCGGCGGGAGAAGCCGGCGCGCAGCAGCTCACGGGTGCTGGCCACGCCGCCCTGCATCTGCACCAGCTGCGTGATCCCCTCGGACATGCCCCGAGTGTGTCGCGTCCGCGGTCGGGGGCTCCGGCGTCGTCCACAGGCGGGCAGCGACCGCCAGATCCTGTCCGACGCCTGGAGCATGGGGACGGACACAGCACGCGGCTGGACAAGGTTGTGCGCCGCAGACGACGTTCTCGACGGTGCACGTGGTGCACAACCTTGTCCTGGCCGGGGAGGCTGGGAGGCGGGGCTCCTGGCCGGGGAGGCTGGGCGCCTGGCGGACCGAGGGCGGTCCGCCGGCCCACCGTCGGCCCGAGGCGGCCGCTGGCGAGGAGGTCGGCAGGCGTGGGAGGCGCCGGTACCCTTGAGCGGGTGAGCCTGCACCTCTTCGACACCGCCACCCGGCAGCTGCGGCCGTTCGAGCCGCTCGAGGCCGGACGGGTGGGCATGTACATCTGCGGGCTCACCACGCAGGGCAGCCCGCACATCGGGCACGTCCGGTTCGCGGTGGCCTTCGACGTCCTGCGGCGGTGGCTGGAGCGGGGGCACGGCTACGACGTCACGCTCATCCGCAACGTCACCGACATCGACGACAAGATCCTCACCAAGGCCGCCGAGGCCGGACGCCCCTGGTGGGCCTGGTCCTACGAGAACGAGCGCGCGACCACCCGGGCCCTCGAGCTGCTGGGCGTGCTCCCGCCGACCTACGAGCCGCGGGCGACCGGGCACATCACCGAGCAGCTGGAGCTGGTGCGCGCGCTCGTCGAGCGGGGCCACGCCTACGCCGCGGAGGACGGCAGCGGCGACGTCTACTTCGACGTGCGCTCCTGGCCGGACTACGGCTCGCTGACCCGGCAGAAGCTGGAGGACATGGAGCCGGCCGAGGACGCCGACCCCCGGGGCAAGCGCGATCCCCGCGACTTCGCCCTGTGGAAGGGGCACAAGGACGGCGAGCCGGAGACGGCCTCGTGGCCGGCGCCGTACGGCCGCGGCCGCCCGGGCTGGCACCTGGAGTGCTCGGCCATGGCGCGCAAGTACCTCGGCGACGCCTTCGACATCCACGGCGGCGGCGTCGACCTGCGCTTCCCGCACCACGAGAACGAGCAGGCCCAGTCCCGCGCCGCCGGTCTCGACTTCGCCCGCTACTGGCTGCACAACGCCTGGGTCACCGTCAAGGGCGCCAAGATGGGCAAGTCGCTGGGCAACGCCCTGGCCGTCACCGAGCTGACGAAGACCGTGCGCCCGCTCGTGCTGCGCCACTACCTCGGCGCCGCGCACTACCGGTCCACGATCGAGTACGGCGACGACAGCCTCACCGAGGCGCTCGCCGCGGTCGAGCGGATCGAGGGGTATGTCGTGCGCGCCCGGGAGGTGCTCGGCGAGGCCGCCGAGGACCTGCTCGAGGCGTCCCGCGCGCTGCCGGCCGACGAGGCCTTCCCGACCGACTTCCGGGCCGCCCTCGACGACGACCTCAACGTGCCGGAGGCCCTCGCGGTCGTCTTCGGCACCGTCCGCGACGGCAACCGCGCCCTCGACGCCGGTGCCGGGACGGGCACGCAGGCGCTGCGGCATACCCTCCTGCAGCTGCTGGCGATGCTCGACGTGCTCGGCACCAACCCGCTCGACCCCTCCTGGGGCGGCGGGTCCCGCGAGGACGACCGTGGCATGGAGGTGCTGGCGGCTCTGGTGCAGGACCGGCTGGACGCGCGGGCCCAGGCCCGGGCCGAGAAGGACTTCGCGACCGCGGACGCCATCCGCGACCACCTGACCACGCTCGGCGTGGTCATCGAGGACACCCCGGCCGGCGCCCGCTGGTCGCTGCGCTGAACGAAGGACGAGACACCATGGCCGGCAACCAGCAGCGCCGCAACGCGCGCACCAGCAACAAGAAGGGGATGGTCGTCGGCTCCGGCGGCCAGCGCCGCAAGCAGCTCCAGGGCCGGGGGCCGACCCCCAAGGCGGAGGAGCGGGTCGGCCACCCGGCGGCGCGCCGCAGGTCCGGCAGCGCCGCGAGCAGGACCGGCGGCGGCCGACCGGCAGGGGGGCGACGCTCCGGGCCGGGTCGCGGAGGGTCGACCGAGATCGTCACCGGCCGCAACAGCGTGCTCGAGGCGCTGCGCACGCACGTGCCGGGCAGCACGCTCTACGTGGGGTCGCGGATGGAGAGCGACGACCGGGTCAAGGAGAGCATCACCCTGGCCACCGAGCGGGGGATCGCCGTGCTGGAGGCGCCGCGCACCGAGCTCGACCGGCTCACCGACGGGGCGGTGCACCAGGGACTGGCCCTGCAGGTGCCTCCCTACGAGTACGCCCACCCCGAGGACCTGCTCCACGTCGAGCTGCCCGGCACCCCGCTCATCGTGGCGCTCGACGGCATCACCGACCCGCGCAACCTGGGCGCCGTCGTGCGCTCGGTCGGGGCGTTCGGCGGGCACGGCGTCGTGGTGCCGGCCCGGAGGTCGGCCGGGATGACCGCGGCCGCCTGGAAGACCTCGGCCGGCGCGGCGGCGCGGGTGCCCGTGGCCCAGGCGACCAACCTCACCCGGGCGCTGGAGGCCTACCGCAAGGCGGGCTTCTTCGTCGTCGGGCTGGACGGCGACGGGGACGTCGAGCTGCCCGGCCTGGAGCTGGCCGACCAGCCGCTGGTCATCGTCGTCGGCTCCGAGGGCAAGGGTCTGTCGCGGCTCGTGCGCGAGACCTGCGACCAGATCGTCTCGATCCCGATCGCGGCGGTCACCGAGTCGCTCAACGCCGGCATCGCCACCGCCGTGGCGCTCTACGAGGTGTCCCGCTCCCGCCGGCTGCGCTGACCGGAGGGTCAGACCTGCTGGTCCGCCTCCCCCTCGGCGAGCGAGCGGACCGGCGCCACGGTGATGTCGTCGAGCTTCCAGTCCATGGCCCGCAGGTCCTCCACGGTCTGGTGGATCCGGGCCATATCCACCGTCCCCCCGACGGGGACGAAACGCACCTCCACGTGGAAGACGTGGCCCATGTCGCGCACCCTGGTGTCGTGGGCCCGCACCCAGGGGCGGCTGTCCAGGTAGTCCTCCACCCGCCCCACGAGAGGGTGCTCCGCGGCGTCGTCGACGGTGCGGGCCGTCCTGTCCATGAGGCCGGTGACGGCGTGCTGGACGTTGCCCCAGCCGTCCCGCAGGATGCTCGCCGCGATGAACAGGGCGGCCGCGGCGTCGGCCCACCACAGGCCGATGCCGATCCCCAGCACACCGAGGATGGCGCCGCCGGACGTCATCCAGTCGGCCTTGTTCATGTCGGCGTCGGCGTGCAGCACCTTGTCGTGGAGCTGCTCGGCCAGAGGCACCTTCATCCGGCCCAGAACCACCGGTCCGATCCCCGTGTAGACCATGACGGCCACCATCGGCCAGCCCGCCCAGAAGGTCCGGCCGAACAGCTGCATGGTGCCGATGGGCGGGTGGTCCGCCGTCAGCAGCCCCGAGCCGGAGTCGTAGAGCAGGAAGACGCCCATCGTCAGCAGGGCGACGGAGGCGACCAGGTGACCCACCGCCACCGACCGGTGCCGGCCGAAGGGGTAGTCCCGGTCCGGGTGTCGCGCGGCCGCACGGGTCGCGACGAGGAAGGCGATCGGGGGGATCAGCGAGAGCATGTCCTCGATCCACGCGGCCTTCATCGCCTGCGAGCTGCCCATGACGAGGGCGACGAGGACGACACCGGTGCCCAGGTAGGCCAGCGAGATCCATTCCAGCCGCCGGGCACGCCGGAGCGCCGCCTGCTGCTCGCCGGGCAGCTCGGTCGAGCCGAAGTAGGCGCCCACCCGGGACGTCACGACGACTCCTCGTCCAGGAAGCGCTCCAGCTCGCTGAGCAGGGCGTTCTCCCCGCGGACGACGGCCATGACGTGCTTGACGGTGCGACCCTCCTCCTGCGTCCGCGTGTAGGGCCGGGTCAGCGCCACCTTCGTCGACCACGGGGACCGGGAGGACAGGCCGCCCACCATGACGTCCAGCTCACCCCTCTCCAGGAGCGTGACGAGCGCCTCCTCGCCGTCGACGACGAACAGGGCCTCGGCGCCCTGCTCCTCCGCGAACCTCCGGACCAGGACCACCTCGTCGCCCCCGGGTTCACCACCCGGAGCCGGTGGCAGGGTGGTGAAGGGTGGGTGCGGCGAGACGCCGACGCGCAGCTCACCGGTGGCGCGCACCTGCGCGAGCGTCCGGTCCGGGTCGGTCGGGATCTGCAGCCCGCACCCCGCGACCACGGTGGAGGCGAGCATCGCCACCACCGCGGAGGGACCCCTGTGTCTGTGCCCGACGGCGCCCATGGGTCCGAGTATCCGCCGATCCGTCGGCGGCGCACCTCGGACGGGGCCGTGCAGTGTCGGCCGGCCGGGCCCGGCCGGACAGCCGCCGACGGCCTCAGTCCTCCAGCTGGGCCTGGATCGGGATCTCCTGGGTGTCCACGCCGACGACCGCCACCTCGTCCGGCCGGGAGGGCAGCACGGTCTCCAGGTAGTCGCGCACGGCGTCCTCGATCGGGGTGTCGTGGCCGGCCTGCTCGGACAGGTACCACCGGTGCTCGAGGATCTCGTGGAAGAACTCCGCCGGCTCCAGCTTGGACCGCAGCTCGCGGGGCACCGAGCGGGTGACCGGCTCGTAGACCCGGCTCAGCCACTCGTGGGCGACCACGTCCTCGTCGTCGCTCTGCCGGTCGGTCGCGGCCCGGTAGGAGTCGAGGTCGTTGAGCAGGCGGCGCGCCTGGTTCTCCTCCACGTCCAGGCCGGTGAGGTGCATCAGGCGGCGGGAGTGGTGGCCGGCGTCGACGACCTTGGGCTGCAGCCGGATGTGGGTGCCGTCGACGTCGGTGCTCATCTCCAGCTCGTCGACGTCGAAGCCGAGGTTGTTCAGCCGCCGGATCCGCTCGTCGACCCGCCAGCGGTCGCCGCGCTCGAAGCGCTCCTCGCTGGTCAGCTCGTTCCACAGCAGGTCGTAGCGGTGCATGATGAGGTTGGCGATCTCGATCGGGTCCTCGCCCTCGTCGAGCTGGCCGCCGGCCTCCAGGTCCATCAGCTCCCCGGCGATGTTGCCGTGGGCGATGAACAGGTCGTGCTCGCGCTGCCCGTCGGACAGCGTCGGGTGCAGCTCGGCGGTCTCGGCGTCGACGAGGTAGGCGGCGTACTCGCCGGCGTCGCGGCGGAACAACGTGTTGGACAGCGACACGTCCCCCCAGAAGCAGCCGGCCAGGTGCAGCCGCACGAGCAGGACGGCCAGCGCGTCCAGCGTGCGCCGGGCGGTGTCCGGGCGCAGCCGCTGGGAGAAGACGGCCCGGTAGGGCAGCGAGAACTTCAGGTGCCGGGTGATCAGGCAGGCGTCCAGGGCGTTGCCGTCGGCGTCGACCCGGCCCGAGACCACCCCGAGGGGCTCGACCACCGGCTGGTCCAGGCGACGCAGGTTGCGGAGCGTCTGGAACTCGCGGCGGGCCAGCGGCTCGCTGATCTCCTTGACCGCCAGCACCCCGCCGGACAGCCGCACGAACCGGACGACGTGGCGGGAGATGCCCCGGGGGAGGGCGGCCAGGTGGTGCTCGGGCCACTCCTCCAGCGGCACCTCCCACGGCAGGTCCAGCAGGGCCGGATCCGGCGCGAGGGCGGTGATGTCGAGGGCCATGGGACGAGGGTATGCCGCCGCGCCCCTCGGCGGGTGCGGACCGGTCCGGGGACGGTCGGGACGGTCCTAGAGGGCCGATCCCTGACGGTGCGCGGGGACGCGGTGCTGGCGGGACAGCCGTCGGATGGTGGCGAAGCGCTCCTCCGCGTGGGGCAGGCTGACCTCGCGCAGGTAGTCGGCGACCTCGGACGGCCCGTGCTCCTCGACGTGGGCGAGCACGCTGCGCACGTCGTCGGGGTGCCGGTTCTGGCTCATCTTCGCCTTGCCCTGGAGCCGGTCCACCCGCACCTCGACCGCCCGGATGGCCCGGGACATCGCGGCGAGCTTGTCCTCGCCGACCGCGTCCACGACGTCGCCGTCCCCCGTCCGGGAGCTCAGCCGCCGGGCCACCTCGAGCGCCCGCGCGGGGGAGCGGTCGACGTGGAGCGGCCCCCAGGCGTGGATCGTCACGTAGTCCCAGGTCGGGACGTTGGGCTGCACGTCGTTGGTGGCGTACCAGCGCGGCGAGACGTAGGTGTCGGTGATGTCGAGCAGGACCATCGCCGGCCCGGTCGTCGGCGTGGCCAGCTGCGGGTTGTTGGCGACCAGGTGGGTGACGAGCCTGGCCGTGCCCTCCTCGTCCCGCTCCAGGTGGAACGGGACGAAGGTGGCCAGGGGCCCGTCGGCGTGGACCGTGACGAGGTTGCCGGCCCGCGGCGCGGCCAGCAGCGCGAGCAGCCGGTCCTCGGGAAGGGCGAAGTGGTCGGGGACGTGCACCCGACCAGCGTAGACGCCCGCGTCCCGTACCCCGCCACAGAGGTTCACAATGAGCAAGATTGCCCAATGGGCAAGATTTCTGTACGGTGACGACGCGGCGACCCGCCGCCACCGCGTCCCCGGAAGGTTCCTCATGTCCCGTGTCCTCGCCCGGCTGGGTTCCTGGGCCTACCGTCGTCCGCTGCTGGTGCTGCTGGTGTGGGCGCTCGTGGTCGGCGGCGTGGTCGCCCTGGTCCGCACCGCGGACCCGGACATCTCCACGAGCATCGAGGTGGAGGGGACCCCGGCGCAGGAGGTCCTCGGCGCCGTGGCCGCGCAGCTGCCCGAGGCGGGAGGCACGCAGGGCACGGTCGTGCTCCGGGCGGACGACGGCGGACGCCTCGACGAGGGGGACCGGGCGCAGGCCGTCGTGACCGGCCTGGAGGACGCGGTCTCCACCGGTCACGTCGTGGACAGGGCGGCGCTCGCCGAGGAGGAGCGGAACGAGCTGCACGCGACCGTGGCGACGCGGGCCGAGCAGGCGATGGCCGACGAGCTGGACGCCGCGCTGGCCGACCTGGAGGAGGGGCTGGCCTCCGTGGAGGGGTCGCTGGCCGGGCAGGCCGACCAGGTCCCCGCCCAGCAGCTTGCCGCACGGCAGGAGGCCCTCGCCGACGTCGGGGCCCGGGTGACGGCACTGCGGGAGGCCGGCCCGGCCGAGCGGGTGGACGGGGTCGACGAGCTCTCGGCGCAGCTCGGCACGCTGATGGAGGCCGACCCCGCGGTCGCCAGCACCCTGGGCGCGAGCCTGGGCGGCTCGGGGGAGCTCCTCGGCGGGGAGGAGTCGGCCCGGGACCGCCTGGACCAGCAGGTGGACGAGCAGGTGGACGAGGTCCTCGCCGACCTGGCCGAGCTGCAGGAGGGGCCGGCGCCCGAGGGGCGGCTGCTGGAGGTCGACGGGACGACGGTGCCCGACGTGCGGGTCGGCGACGACGGGACCGTCGCCGTGGTCACCCTGCAGCTGACCGAGCAGCTGGACGACCTACCCGACGGCGCCGGGGAGGAGGTGACCGAGGCCATCGGCGACGCGGTGGGGCAGGTGGGCGTGTCGGAATACCCCAGCGCCTCCCTGCAGCCGCTCGAGCCCCCGGTCGGTGGCCACGAGGCGGTCGGCCTGGCGGTGGCCGCTGTGGTGCTGGTGCTGACCCTCGGGTCGCTGGTCGCCGCCGGGCTGCCCATCCTCACGGCGCTGGTCGGCGTGGTGGTCGGGGTGGGTGGCGCCTTCGGGCTGTCCGAGCACTACCAGATGACCTCGACCACCCCGGTGCTGGCGCTGATGATCGGTCTGGCCGTGGGGATCGACTACGCCCTGTTCATCGTGCACAGGCAGCGGTCCTTCATCCTGACCGAGGACCCCCGGCCCGACGCGCACGCCGCCGCCGCGCGGGCCGTGGGGACCGCCGGGTCGGCCGTGGTCTTCGCGGGCCTGACCGTGATCGTGGCGCTGCTGGGTCTGCTCGTCGTGGACATCGGCTTCGTCAGCACGATGGCGTTGGTGGCGGCGGTCACCGTCGCGCTCGCCGTGCTCGTCTCGATCACCGCCCTGCCGGCCCTCCTGGGGCTCGTCGGCGAGCGCGTCGTCGGCGCCCGGGCCCGGCGTGCCGGGACTCACCGCCCGGCCCCGGAGCGCACCGGCCCGGCCGCCTGGTGGGTAGGCACCGTCACCGCCCGTCCCTGGGTCACCGTCCTGCTCGTCGTCGGGGTGATGGCCCTGGCGGCCGTGCCCGTGCAGGGCCTGCGGCTGGGGATGCCCTCCGGCGGGGCGGCGGCCGTGGGCTCGCCGGAACGGACCAACGACGACCTGACCAGCCAGGCCCTGGGGGAGGGGGCCAACGGCCCGCTGGTCGTCACGGTCCAGCGCGACGGCCCCCAGGAGGCCGACCTGGACCGGCTGGGCGGCACCGTGGACCAGCTGGCGGACGTGCCCGGCGTCGCCAACGCGTCGGTGAGAGGGCTCAGCGAGGACGGGTCGCTGGAGATCTACGCGGTGACCCCGGTCGAGGGCCCCACGGCCGCGAGCACGGAGGAGCTCGTGCACCGGCTGCGCGACCCCGGGACGCTCGACGTGGGCGGGGACGTCGGGGTGACGGGGCTGGCCGCCATCAACATCGACCTGTCCGAGCGGCTGGCCGACGCCGTCCCCGACTACCTGGCCGTCGTCGTGGGGCTCTCGCTGGTGCTGCTGCTCCTCGTCTTCCGCTCGGTGGCCGTCCCGCTGGTGGCCACGGCCGGCTTCCTGCTGACGATCGCCGCCACCTTCGGCCTGACGACTGCGGTCTTCGGCGACGCCAGCCTGGGCTGGCTCGCCGGCGTCGACCGCCCCGGCGTGGTGCTCAGCTTCCTGCCGATCATGGCCACCGGCATCCTCTACGGCCTGGCGATGGACTACCAGGTCTTCGTGGGGACCTCGATGCGGGAGGACCACGTCCACGGGGCCTCCGCCGAGGAGGCGGTCCGCAGCGGCTTCGTCCACGCCTCCCGGGTGGTGGTGGCCGCGGCCGTCATCATGGTGTCGATCTTCGCCGTGTTCGTGCTCACCGACGACGTGATGGTCCGCCAGTTCGGCTTCACGCTCGCCGCCGGCATCCTGCTCGACGCCTTCCTCGTCCGGCTGACCCTCCTGCCGGCGGTCATGGCGGCCACCGGGGAGCGGGTCTGGTGGATCCCCCGGTGGCTGGACCGGGTGCTGCCCCGGATCGACGTCGAGGGCAGCCGGCTCGGGCACGACGACGTGGCCGCCCCCGTCGACCGGTCCCCCGTCCCCGCGGCAGCGCCGTGACATCCTGGGACCGATGAGCGAGCAGGGGCTGCGGGAGACGAAGCGGGCGGCCACCCGCCGGGCGCTGGCCCGGGCCACCTTCGACCTCGTCCGGGACCGGGGGTTCGACGCGGTCACCGTCGCCGACGTCACCGACCGGGTCGGCGTCTCCCGCCGCACGTTCTCCAACTACTTCGACCGCAAGGAGGAGGCGGTCGCCGCCGTCGTGGTCGAGACGGTCCGGGACGGGCTGGCCAGCTGGGTCCCACCCCCGGAGGCGGACCTGCTCGTCGCGGTGCGCTCCCTCGTGGACCACCAGTTCTCCGGGGAGTTCCCGGCGATCTTCGCCGCCATGGAGCAGCTGTGCCGGGCGCACCCGCAGCTGGTGCCCTACTGGCGCGACGCGCAGTGGCGGATCTGGACGACGACCGGCGCCCACCTGCGGGCCACCATGGGGTTGTCGGACGCCTCCGTCCAGCTGGACCTCGTCATGGTGATGGGGGCCCTCTTCGGGGTCGTGTCGACGCACTTCCCCGAGCGCGCGGCCCTCCGGGACGCGGCGGGCCAGGAGCATCCGCTGGCGTCGGTGCACCGGAGCCTGGACGAGGTCTTCGCCAGGCTGGCCGCCGGCCTGGGCTGAGCGCGGGGTCGCTCAGGACGGGGTTGCTCAGCGCCGCAGGACGACCGGCACGTGCGCCCAGCCGCCGACGGGGTAGGTCTCACGCACCGGTCTACGGTCGGGGTCGGGCACGACCTGCCGGGTGGCCCTCAGCAGCTCCGTCAGGACGACGACCAGCTCCATGGTCGCCAGCGGACGGCCGGGACAGACGTGGACCCCGGTGCCCCACACCAGGTTCTGGGCCGCGTTCTCGGTGGGCCGGTAGGCGTCGGGGTCGCCGAAGACCGACTCGTCCCGGTTGGCCGAGGTCCAGTTGAGGTAGACGCGTTCGCCGGGCCGCAGGTCGAAGCCGCCGACCTGCGCGGGTCGGGTCACGACCCGGCGGTTGACGAGGAAGGGGTCGTCGATCCGCAGCATCTCGTCCACCGCGGCGGCCAGCTCGTCCGCCGCCGACCCCTGCCCGCCCAGGGCGACCTGCCGCAGCTCGTGCTGGACCTCGGGGGAGCTGGCCAGGAAGTGCACGACCACACCCAGCGACGCGGCGATCGACCCCAGGTCGCCGGCGGTCCAGTTGCGCAGGACGGAGACGATCTCGGCATCGGTCAGCGGCCGCCCGTCCACGACGGCGTGCAGCAGCTCGGTCGTCGGGTCGTCGGGGGCGTCGTCGCCGGCGGCCCGGCGCAGGGCCACCTGCTCGGCGACGAGCTCGTCGAACTCGGCGGCGACCGCCGCCGTGCGCCCGCGGTCGGCCGACCGGGCGGCGTCGTGGTTGGCCGACATCCACCGCACCAGCCGGTCCTCCTGGCCGGTCCAGCCGAGCCAGGAGGTCTGGGCGTGCACGGCGAAGCGCCGGCCGAGCCCGGTGACCGCGTCGGTGCGGTCCCCCAGCCCGGCGACGACGGCCCGGGCGATCCGTCGGACCTCCGGCTCGAGGGCGGCCATCCGCTCCCGGGTGAAGAAGGCGTCCACGAGGGAGCGGTACGCCGTGTGCTCCGGCGGGTCCATCGTGTTCGGCACCGACCGGAAGACAGAGGCGCCCGAGGAGAAGGTCGCGGGGTCCTGCGCCACGGCCACCACGTCCGCGTGCCGGAGGACGGTGACGCCACGGGGCGAGCGGGCCACCGGGCAGGCCCGCCGCCGCTCGTCGTAGTGCGCGCGCTGGTCCGCCAGGACCTCCTCGGACAGGGGCGCCCACGTCGGGATCTCGGCCATGCGGCCACGGTAGCCGGACGCGCGAGGGCCGGGCGGCTGCCACCGCCCGGCCCTCGTCGCACCCCGGGGCGGCTGCCCCCGGGCCGGTGCTCAGTCGCTGATGCGCTCGCCGGTCTCCGCGTGGAAGAGGTGCAGGTGCTCGCCCTTGGGCTGGAAGTGCACGATCTCGCCCTTCTTCGGCGGGGTACGGCCGTCGACGCGGGCGATGAACGGCTTGTCGTCGATCCCGGCACCGGGCAGCTCGCCGTAGATGTAGGCGTCGGCCCCGAGCTCCTCGACCACGTCCACCTCGATCGGCAGGCCGCGGCCGGAGTCGGAGATCGCCACGTCCTCGGGCCGCACGCCGAGGACGACCTCGCTGCCGGCCTTGGACAGGGTCTCGCGGTCGACCGGGTGCACGTAGTCGCCCAGCTTGACGCCGCCGTCGGCGACCGGGACGGTCATGAGGTTCATCGCGGGGGAGCCGATGAAGCCGGCGACGAAGACGTTGTTGGGGTGGTCGTACATGTGCCGCGGCGCGTCGACCTGCTGCAGGATGCCGTCCTTGAGGACCGCCACGCGGTCGCCCATCGTCATGGCCTCGACCTGGTCGTGGGTGACGTAGACCGTGGTGACGCCCAGGCGCCGCTGCAGCGAGGCGATCTGGGTGCGGGTCTGCACGCGCAGCTTGGCGTCCAGGTTGGACAGCGGCTCGTCCATGAGGAAGACCTGCGGTTGGCGCACGATCGCGCGGCCCATGGCGACGCGCTGGCGCTGGCCGCCGGAGAGGGCCTTGGGCTTGCGCTCGAGGTAGTCGGTCAGGTCGAGGATCTTGGCGGCCTCCTCCACCCGCTCGCGGATCTCCGCCTTCGGCTTGCCGGCGATCTTCAGGGCGAACCCCATGTTGTCGGCGACCGTCATGTGCGGGTAGAGCGCGTAGTTCTGGAAGACCATCGCCACGTCGCGGTCCTTGGGCGGCATGTGGGTGACGTCGCGGTCGCCGATGAGGATGCGTCCGCCGTTCACCTCCTCCAGGCCGGCCAGCATGCGGAGGGAGGTCGACTTGCCGCAGCCCGAGGGGCCCACGAGGACGAGGAACTCACCGTCCGCGATCTCGATGTTGAGCTTGTCGACCGAGGGCGTGTCGGCCCCGGGGTAGACGCGGGTGGCCTCGTCGTACGTCACTGTTGCCATCTGTGTGCCTTTCCTTCACCGGCAGGTACGTGCCGGACGATCCGTCGTAAAGGAACCCGTCCGCGGGCGCGGGCGGGCGTCGTGCGGTGCCTCCGGCGGCGGGTGCCCACGACAGACGGTGAGGTATGGCGTGCACGGCGCCCTTGCCGGTGACGGACCTCACGCTAGCACGGAGCCCGGGACGGGCGTTGCAAGATTTTGCATGCCGCTCGTCACGGCCCCATACTGATCGCGTACGTCACGGCTCGGTCTCCGGGTCGTCGTGTACCGGCGTCGTGGCCGTCAGAGGTGCCACGGCCGGGGACCACCCAGTTCGAAGGAGAACCATGAAGCGCACGACCGGAGCGGTCGCCATCGCCAGTGCGGCGGCCCTGCTGCTGTCCGCCTGCGGCGACACCGCGGACACGGCCGACGAGCCCACCACCGCCGCCGAGGAGACCGCCGAGGACGACGCGGCCGCCGAGGACGACACCGCCACCGAGACAGAGGACGCCGCGGCCGGTGAAGACGCCGCCGCCACCTCCGAGGGTGCCGCCCCCGCTGCCAGCGACGGCACCAGCCTCGTCATCTGGGCCGACGACCTGCGCGCCGCGGCGCTCGAGGACGTCGCCGTCACCTTCGAGGAGGAGACCGGCGTGCCGGTGACCCTCCAGGTGGTCGCCAACGAGAACCTGCGCGAGCAGTTCAAGGACTCCGTCGGCGCCGGCGCCGGCCCGGACATCGCGGTCGGCGCGCACGACTGGCTGGGCGAGCTCGTCCAGAACAACGTCGTCGCCCCGGTCCAGCTCTCCTCCGACCTCGCGGGCCAGTTCACCCCGGAGTCGGTCGAGGCGTTCACCTACGAGGGCCAGACCTACGGCGTGCCCTACTCCGTGGAGTCCCTCGCGCTCATCCGCAACACCGCCCTGGCGCCCGAGGAGCCCGCCTCGATGGAGGCCCTCGTCGAGACCGGCCAGCAGCTGGTCGCCGACGGCGAGGCCGAGCTCGTCATGGCCCAGGAGCTGGGCCAGGAGGGCAACGCCTACTCCATGTACCCCTACCTGGCGGCCTACGGCGGCGGCATCTTCCCGGTGCTGGAGGAGGGCGGCTTCGACTCCACCGAGGTCATCATCGACTCCGAGGAGACTGTCCAGGGCGGCGAGAAGATCGCCTGGCTGGCCGAGGAGGAGGCGCTCAGCGTCAGCATCGACGCCTCGAACGCCATCCCGCAGTTCGTCGAGGAGAGCACCGCCTTCCTCGTCTCCGGCCCGTGGGCGATCCAGCAGATCGTCGACGCCGGCATCGACTACGAGATCACCTCGATCCCGGACTTCGAGGACGGCGGCGAGACCACCCCGTTCCTGGGCGTCCAGGGCTTCTACGTCTCCGCCGAGTCGAAGAACCCGCAGATCGCGCAGACCTTCGTGCAGGAGTACGTGAGCCGTCCCGACGTGCAGGTCGCCCTGTACGAGGCCGGTGACCGTCCGCCGGCGCTCGTCGAGGCCTACGACGAGGTCTCCCAGGGCAACACCGACATCGAGGCCTGGGGCCAGGCCGCCGAGGGTGGCACCCCGATGCCGAACATCCCGCAGATGAACGCCGTCTGGGGCCCGCTGGGCAAGGCCACCGCGGACATCGCCACCGGCGACGACCCGGCCGAGCGCCTGGCGACCGCCCAGTCCGAGGTCGAGGCCGCGCTCTGACCCCGGCCTGATCCCGCCACCGCGGGTGGGTGTCCCGGTCCGGGGCGCCCACCCGCACCGGCGGGGCGTGGTATGCCGTGCGTGCGCACCTCCCGGGGCGCGACCGCACGGCATACCTCCCCCTCCGGACCGTCCTCGAGGAGACATCGATGTCCCAGACCGTCGCCGACCCGTCCCGGTCCGGCCCGCCGCAGGACCCGCACGTCAGCGAGGTGGCCCACACGCCCGTGTGGGTGACCGTGACCAGGTGGGTGCTGATCGCGCTGACGATCGGCGTGCTGGCCTACGCGGCCCAGCAGGCGATCGAGGCCGGCGCCTGGCTCATCGTCATCGTCGTGGCGTTCATCGCCATGTCCGTGCTGGTCGTCTACTCGACGCGGCGGTTCATCCCGCTGAAGTACCTGCTGCCCGGCCTGATCCTGCTGCTGCTGTTCCAGATGTGGCCGATCGTCTACACGGCAGCCACCGCCTTCACCAACTACGGCGACGGGCACACCCTGTCCAAGGAGGAGGCGATCTCGGCGATCCAGGCGCAGTCGGTGCGCCAGGACCCAGACGCCCCCCGCTACGGGATGTCGGTCGCCGTGCCCGAGGGTGCGACGGTGCAGAACGGCGAGCTGTCGCTGCTGCTGACCGTGCCCCCGGCCGAGGACGCCGGCGAGCTCGAGGAGGGCGCCGAGGAGGGGATCGGCGCCGCCGAGCTCGGCGAGAACGTCACCGCCGACGGCTTCCAGCTGTTCGTCGGCACCGAGGAGGGGCTGGAGCCGCTGGCCGCCGAGGGCGTGGAGGTGCGCGGCAACGGCACCATCGGCGCGGCGCCCGGCTACCGGGTGCTCAACCTCATGGAGGCCAACCAGCGGGCCCAGGAGGTCCAGGACTTCGCCGTGCCCGTCGGGGAGGACGGGGCCGCGGTCAAGCCGGCCACCACCTCGCAGGCGTTCGTGGGGCAGCCCACGATCTCCTACGACGAGGAGAACGACGTCATGGTCACCGCCGAGGGCAAGCGCTACGTGGCCCAGGACGGCAACTTCGTCCCCGAGGACGGCCAGGGCGCGGTGCTGCCCGCCGGGTGGACCGAGAACGTCGGCTTCGACAACTTCCTGACGATCTTCACCGACCCGACCTTCCGGGGCGGCTTCCTGAAGATCTTCCTGTGGAACCTGGCCTTCCCGCTGCTCAGCGTCGCCAGCACGTTCATCCTCGGCATGCTGCTCGCGCTGCTGTTCAACGACCCGCGGCTCAAGGGCAAGGGGATCTACCGGTCGCTGCTGATCCTGCCCTACGCGCTGCCGATCTTCGTGACGGGCCTGGTCTGGGCGGCGATGTTCAACCAGCAGTTCGGCCTCATCAACGAGGTCACCGGGCTCAACGTCAACTGGCTCGGCGACCCGTGGGCGGCCCGGGCGGCGCTGCTCATCACCAACCTGTGGCTGGGCTTCCCCTACATGTTCCTCATCACGACCGGGGCGCTGCAGTCGATCCCCAACGACGTCAAGGAGGCCGCAGCGGTCGACGGCGCGGGCCCCGTGCGCACCCTGGTGTCGGTGACGATGCCGCTGCTGCTCGTGGCCGTCGGTCCGCTGCTCGTGGCCAGCTTCGCCTTCAACTTCAACAACTTCACGTTGATCTACCTGGTGACGCGGGGCGGACCCTTCGACTCGGGCAACAGCCTCGTCGGCAACACCGACCTGCTCATCAACTTCGCCTACCGGCTGGCGCTGGAGTCCGGGCAGCCCAACATCGGGCTGGCGTCCGCGGTGAGCATCGTGATCTTCATGCTCGTCGGTGCCATCAGCTACATCGGGTTCCGCCAGTCCGCGGCCCTGGAAGAGGTGAACTGAGATGACTCAGCCCACGGCCGAGACCCCCGCCGCCGACGCCAACGCCCCCGCGCCGGTGCCCGAGAGCAAGAAGGCTGCCGCGAGCGCCGTGTCCAAGCCCCGGTCGGGCGTGTGGTGGCGGCACGCGCTGGCGATCGTCGCCCTCGTGTGGGCGTTGTTCCCGGTGATGTTCATCCTGTCCGCGGCGCTGAACCCGGCGGGCACGCTGAGCGCGTCCTCGCCGATCCCGCAGCACTTCTCCGGGAAGAACTTCTCCGACCTCTTCGCCTCGACGACCTTCCCGTTCTGGACCTGGTTCCGCAACAGCCTCATCGTGGCCGGCCTGGGCACGGTCTTCCAGGTCTTCATCGGCGCGGCCGCGGCCTACGCCTTCTCCCGCCTGCGCTGGTCGGGCCGCCGGCCGGGCCTCATGGGGCTGCTGCTGGCACAGATGTTCCCGGCGCTGCTGGCCTTCCCGGCGCTCTACGTCATGTTCCTGCGGATCGGTGAGGTCCTGCCGGCCGTGGGTCTGAACACCCTGTGGGGCCTGCTGCTGGTCTACCTGGGCGGGGCGATGGGGGCCAACGTGTGGCTGCTCAAGGGCTACTTCGACACCATCCCCAAGGAGATGGACGAGGCCGCCAAGATGGACGGCGCCAGCCACGCCCGGATCTTCTTCACGATGACCCTGCGCCTGGTGGCGCCGATCCTGGCGACCGTCGGCATCCTGGCCTTCGTCATGCTGTGGGGCGAGTTCCTCCTGGCCAGCATCTTCCTGCTGGACCAGGACCAGCGGACCCTCGGCGTCGGTCTGTACTCGCTGAACATGGCCGACCGCAACCGCTACTTCGGCATGTTCAGCGCCGGTGCCCTGGTCGCCTCCATCCCGCCGGTGCTGGTCTACCTCTCCCTGCAGAAGCAGCTCATCGGCGGGTTGACCTCCGGCGCGGTGAAGTGACGACTACGCCGGCTTCTCCGGCCCGCCGCGCCGGCACCGGCGAGGCCGGTGGGAGCCGGGGTCGTCTGGCCGACCTGGCGGCCTACGCCGGGGTCAGCGAGGCCACCGTCAGCCGCGTCCTCAACGACAAGCCCGGCGTGGCGTCCGGCACCCGGCAGTCCGTGCTCACCGCCCTCGACGTGCTCGGGTACGAGCGGCCGAGCAAGCTGCGCCGCAGCAGCGCCGGGCTCGTCGGCCTGGTCGTCCCCGAGCTGACGAACCCGGTCTTCCCGCTGTTCGCGCAGTACATCGAGACCCACCTGGCCGCGGCCGGCTACACCCCGGTGCTCTGCACGCAGACGCCGGGCGGTGTGCACGAGGACGAGTACGTCCAGATGCTGCTGGACCGAGGAGTCTCGGCCATCGTGTTCGTCAGCGGCTACCACGCGGACTCGCGCGCCGGGATCGAGCGCTACACCCGGCTGCGCGACCGGGGTCTGCCCATCTCGCTGGTCAACGGCTTCCGGGAGGGGGTCGAGGCGACCTTCGTCAGCCATGACGACCGGGGCACGATGCACCTGTCGGTGGGGCACCTGCGCGACCTGGGCCACACCCGCATCGGGTTCGCCACCGGGCCGGCGCGCTACGTGCCGGTCCAGCGACGGGTCGAGGGGTTCCTGGAGGCCATGGACGGCCTCGAGGGCGTCGACGCCGAGGGGCTGGTGCGCACGACCTTCTTCACCGTGGAGGGCGGCGCGTCGGCGACCCGGCAGCTCGTCGAGGCGGGGGCGACCGCCATCGTCGCCGGCTCCGACGTCATGGCGCTGGGCGTCCTGCGCGCCGCCCGTCAGCTGGGGCTGCGCATCCCCGAGGACCTCTCGGTCGTCGGGGCCGACGACGTACCGTTCATGTCGTTCGTGGACCCACCCCTGACGACCGTCCGGATGGACGTCCCGGGCATGTCCACCGCGGCGGTCGGGGCCGTCATGGAGGAGATCGCCGGCGAGACGGTCCAGCACCGGGAGTACCTCTTCGAGCCCGAGCTCATCCTGCGCCGCTCCACGGCGGCCCCGCCCCGGGACTGACTCCCGCCGGAGCGCCGGAGGTCGCCGGCCGGCCCCGCCTCGGCGTGTCGCGCACTGTGCCGATCCCGTTGCGGCGTGTCGCGGCCCCTGGCGCGGTTTGTGCAGCACGTGTCCTGCACCGGTGCGCGACACGCCGGCAGTGGGGGGGTCTGGATGTGCGCGACCCGCAGGCGGTGGGGTTCAGCAGTGTGCGGGACACGCCGGCGGTGGGACGGCGGTGGGATTTCGGCGAGGTGCGGGACACGCCAGGTCACTCGGCCGGCCGCTGCTCCCGCCGGGCGGCCTCGATGGCCCGGAAAACCTCGACGAGGGCCCGCTCGTCGGGCACGCGGAACTGCGCGGACGTCTCGCCGTCGCCCACCCGGACGGTCAGCCGGCGACCGGCACGCTCCCGGTCCGGGTCGTCGGCCAGCGCGGCGAAGCCCTGCTCGTCGGTCAGGTCGTCCCCGGCGTAGAACACGGCGTCCACGCCGAGCTCGTCGGCGAGGGCGACGAGCGCGGTGCCCTTCCCGACGTGCGCGACGGCCAGCTCGACGACCTCCTTGCCGGGGGTGACCACGAGCGCGGGATGCCGCTCGCCGAGAGCGCGGGCCGACTCCAGGGCGGCGGCCCCCGCCTGCGGGTCCAGCCCCCTGGTGTGCAGCACCCGCCCGGCCGGCTTCTCCTCGATGCGCGTCCCCGGGTGCCGCTCGACCACGGCGCGCAGATCGCCGTCCAGCGTCTCGAGCAGTGCGCGCTGCTCCTCGTCGAGCGCCAGCCCGTCGGGGTGCCGGGAGTCCTCGGCGCCGTGGCTGCCCACGAGCAGGAGCGGGTCGGTGGCGCCGGACAGCGCACGCAGCGGCTCCAGCGCCCGGCCGGACACGAGGGCGACCGTGGTCCCGGGCAGGTCGGCGATCGCCCTGAGCGACTCCATACCCCCCTCGACGGGGCGGGAGTCGTCCGGGTCGAGCACGAGCGGGGCCAGCGCCCCGTCGAAGTCGGTCGCCACGAGGACCCGGGGCAGGGCGGCGAAGCTGCCGACGGCCTCGGCGAGCGGCGGGGGCAGACTCATGACGGCTCCTGGGGGCGGGGGGGGCGGGACGTTCGTGCGGTGGCCGGGTGCCGACCGGTCATCGGCGGGAGCGCCCCCGGGGCCGCTGGGGCGCCGAGGCCAAGGCGGCCAGGAACTCCTCGGCCCACGTCTGCACGTCGTGGCGGCGGACCCGGCGCCGGAGCGCGGCCATGCGCCGGCTCTTCTCGGCCGGGTCGTCCCGGATCGCCCGCACGATCGTCTCCTTCAGGCCCTCGATGTCGTGGGGGTTGCACAGGTAGGCCGCGCGCAGCTCCTCGGCCGCCCCGGTGAACTCGGACAGCACGAGGGCGCCTCCGCCGTCGTGGCGGGCGGTGACGTACTCCTTGGCCACGAGGTTCATCCCGTCCCGCAGCGGGGTGACGAGCATGACGTCGGCCACCTGGAAGAGGGCGGCCATCTCCTCGCGCGGGTAGGACTGGTGCAGGTAGTGGACCGCGGTGTCGCCCAGGTGCGAGAAGTCGCCGTTGATCCGGCCCACGGTCGCCTCGATCTGCTCGCGGAGCGTGCGGTAGGCCTCGACCCGCTCGCGGCTGGGGGTGGCGACCTGGACGAAGGTGACGTCCGGGGGAGCGATGTCGCCGTCCTCGAACAGCTCGCCGATCGCGCGCAGCCGGTGCCGGATGCCCTTGGTGTAGTCGAGCCGGTCGACCCCCATGAGCACGACGTCGGGGTCGCCGAGCGACTCCCGGATCTCGCGGGCCCGCTCACAGACCTCGGGGGAGTCGGCCAGGCGCTGGAAGCCGGAGGCATCGATCGAGATCGGGACCGAGGCGGCCCGCACGGTCCGCGGCCCGGCGCCCGTCCGCCCGTCGTCGGTGCCGTCCCAGCGCACCTGGTCGCCGGCGGCGCGGGCCCCGAGCACCGCCCGGCAGGCGCGCCGGAAGTTGCGGGCGTCGTCGGGGCGCTGGAAGCCCAGGAAGTCGGCCCCGAGCAGGCCGCGCAGGATCGAGGCCCGCCACGGGAGCTGGGCGAAGAGCTCGACCGGCGGGAAGGGGATGTGGTTGAACCAGCCGATCCGCAGGTCGGGTCGACGGTCGCGGACCATCGCCGGGACCAGCTGGAGCTGGTAGTCGTGCACCCACACGGTCGCGCCCTCGGCGGCCACCTCGCAGACCGCCTCGGCGAACCGTTCGTTGACCGCGCGGTAGCAGTGCCACCAGGACCGGTGGAAGGTGGGCGGGACGATGACGTCGTGGTAGAGCGGCCACAGGGTGTCGTTGGAGAAGCCCTCGTAGTAGTCGGCGATCTCCTCGGCCGACAGCGGCACCGGGACCAGCCGCAGCGGCCCGTCGTCGAAGGGTTCGGGGGCCTCGCCGGGGAAGCCTGCCCAGCCGACCCAGGCGCCCTCCCGGTCGCGCATGACCGACTCCATGGCGGTGACCAGGCCTCCGGGGCTGGTCTGCCAGGTCGTGGTGCCGTCCGGTTCGACGTGCCGGTCCACCGGCAGCCGGTTGGCGGCCACGACGAAGTCGTAGGTGCCGCGTGCGGACGAAACCATCTGCGCTCCTCGTTCGTTGACCTGTGTCGACTCCGTCCGCCAGCCTAGTGAGGGCTTGCGGAGTCCGCCCGCCGGACCTGCAGACCGGGTCCCCCGAGGAGGAGACCGCATACCGTGGACCCCGTGACGACCGAGCTGCCCCGCACCCCCGGTGCCGACCCGACCCGACGGGTCCCGGTCGTCGTGCCGCGTCGGCTGGGCGGCTACGAGCTCCTCGAGCGGATCGGGGAGGGGGGTATGGGGGTCGTGTGGCGGGCCGTGGACGACCGGGGGCGCCAGCTGGCCGTCAAGGTGCTGCGCGAGCACATCGCCCACGACGAGCAGGCCCGGGCCAGGCTCCGGCGCGAGGTGCGCACGTTGGCCCGGGTGCACCACCCGCGGGTGGCGGCGGTCGTCGACGCCGACGTCGACGGACCGGCCCCCTTCGTGGCGACCGAGTACATCGCCGGCCGCCCGCTGGACGAGGTCGTGGGACGGTCAGGGCCGCTGCAGGGGGAGGAGCTGCTCCGGCTGGGCCGCGGCCTGGGGGAGGCGCTCGAGGCGATCCACCGGGCCGGGATCGTCCACCGGGACCTCAAGCCGGGCAACGTGCTCATGGTGCGACGTCAGGACGGCACCGGGCTGGACCCGGTCGTCATCGACTTCGGGATCGCCCAGGTCGCCGACGACGTGCGGCTGACGATGACCGGGATGGTCATGGGGACGCCGGGCTACCTCTCGCCCGAGGTCGTCGAGGGCGGCGACGTGGGACGGGCCACCGACTGGTGGGGCTGGGCGGCCACGCTGGCCTACGCGGCGAGCGGGGAGCCGCCGTTCGGCCGGGCGCCGATGACCGTCGTGCTCGACCGGGTGACGCGGGGACGGCTCCGGCTCGACGGCGTGGACCCCGCCCTGCGGCCGCTGCTGGCCGCTGCGCTGGATCCCGACCCGTCCCGACGACCCGCGCAGCGGCAGCTGCTCGAGGGCCTGGAGCGCTATGCCCGGGGGGAGGACGTCACCGGTGTCCTGCCCTCGAGAGCGCCTCGTGGGGGCGGTGGCGTCGGCGGGCACGAGGGCGGCCCGCGCGACCGGGACGACACCCGCCGTCAGCCGGTGGTCGACCCCACCCGGGGGCTTCCCCGGCAGCCCGGGCTGGTGGCGGTGCCGTCTCCGCCCCGGGACGCCGCGGAGAGCGACGCCGGGCGTCCCGCGGTCCCGCAGGCGCAGCCGGGGACCGACGGGGCATACCCCGTGGCGGCGGGGGAGCAGGGCGGGCCCGACCCCCGGATCGGGCGCAGCCGCCGGACCGGGACGCTGGCGGCGATGCTCGTCGGGTTCGTCGGCCTGGCCTCGACGGTGCCGGTCCTGGCGTGGGGGCTGTTCGCGCTGTGGGGGGTGGCCGCCAGGACGGTCGACGCCAGCCTCACCACGCTCGTGCTGCGCCGCCACGAGGCCGGACGACGACGCAGCGACGTGCCGGTGCTGGTCGCCGCGTCCCCATGGCACCTGACCCGGGGGGTGTTGGCCACCCTCCTCTCGCTGCTGCTGCCGGTCGGGCTGGCGGTGCTGGTCACCCTCGTGGTCGCGGGGGTGGTGACGACGACAGAGACGATGGTCGGCGTCGGGGTCGAGCACCCCCTGCCGATCGCGGCCGGCTCCCTCGTCGGTGGGCTCCTGGCCTGGTGGGGCCTGTCCGCCACGTCCCTGCGGCGGGGGTCGCGCACGCTGGTGCGGGGCGTGGCCCCGGCCGGGCTGCCCACGGTGGCCCTGGTCACCCTGATGCTCGTGGGGGGTGCCGCGCTCGCCGTGTGGGGCGTGCTCGACGCGCCCGCCGTGTCCTGGTGGCCGCTGCCCCCGGACGTCGACCCGCGGGACGTGCTGCCGTTCCAGCTCCCGTGACCCATTAGCAGGGTGCTCGGCTCGACCGGGGGATCTCGTCGTATGAGGTGCGTCACACCCGCTTCCCCGTCCGGGGAGGGTGCCTCTAGGCTGGTCCGGCTCGTCCCATCCGTCACACCCGTCCCTCGGGTGCGACGCCCGCGGTGCTCGTCCCGGCACCGCGCCCCTGCCGGAAGGACCGCTCCATGGGCTCCACCACCTCCCACCGCACGCCCCGCACCGGGGTGCTCCGGCGTCGCGTCGGCCGGCTGACCCTGGCGGGCGCGACCTCCGTCTCCGCGATGGGGATGGCCGCGCCGACCGCCGCCGCCGACGACCACAACGTCTGGGACCGGGTGGCCGACTGCGAGTCCAGCGGCAACTGGAGCATCAACACGGGCAACGGGTTCTACGGCGGGCTGCAGTTCTGGCACCCGACCTGGACCGGCTTCGGCGGAGGGGAGTTCGCCCCCTACGCCCACCAGGCGACCAAGCTGCAGCAGATCACCGTGGCCCAGCGCGTGCTCAAGGTCCAGGGACCCGGCGCCTGGCCGGTGTGCTCGGTGCGCGCCGGGCTGACGATGGAGAACGGGCTGGAGCCCTACGACGGGGCGGCCCCGGCCCCTGCGCCCGCGCCGGGCGTGCAGGGCACGTGGTGGGTGAGCGCGACGCCCGGGGCGAACGTGCGCTCGGGCCCGTCGACGACGTATGCCGTGGTCGGCGCCGCCGCCACGGGCTCGGAGGTCACCGGGACGCTGAGCAACGGGTGGGTGCGGCTGGCCGACGGACGCGGGTGGATCGCCCTGTCCACGCTGACCGACGAGGACCCAGGAGCCGCCACGCCGGAACCGGAGCCGGAGCCCACGCCCGAGCCGCCCGCCGCGTCCACGAGCTGGACGGTGACCGCGACCCTGGGGGCGAACGTCCGGTCCGGCCCGTCCACCTCCTACGCGGTGGTCGGGGGCCTGGCGCACGGGGCGACGGTGCAGGGCGAGTCGTCCACGAACGGCTGGATCAGGCTGGCCGACGGCCGGGGCTGGGTCAGCGGGTCGATCATGAAGGCGGCCGACGGGGCCGTGACCAGCCCCGGGTCGAGTACGATGGCCCCGCTCGTCCTGGACGGCAGCCGTGGCCCGCTGACGGTCAAGGCGGTCCAGCGGTGGGTCGGCCTGCCGGAGACCGGCCGCTGGGACACCACGACGGTCAAGGCGGTGCAGGCCGAGGTCGGCACCCGGGTGGACGGTGCCTGGGGCCCGATGTCCCAGGCCGCCTTGCAGGGCCACATCGGCCTGTCCCGCGACGGGTCGACCTACATGAACTACCGCACCGTCGTGGCCCTGCAGGCCTGGCTGAACGCGAACGTCATCGGCTGAGCGGCGGGCAGGTAGCATCGACGGTCGGCCGGGCGCTCCCGGCCCGGCTGGCGTGGCGCAACTGGTAGCGCACCTGTCTTGTAAATAGGTGGTTGAGGGTTCGAGTCCCTTCGCCAGCTCTGAGATCGCCTGTGGTGCAGGCGATTTGGGCTCTGATGTCACCGCTTCGGGCTGCTGTTCGAGAAACAGGTGGGTCAAGCCTCGAGGCGCCTCTGACCTGCGGTTTCTTCGCTTGCGCAGTGCACTTATGGATGGGACGTCCTCATCGCTGACGCACATATGCTGCACGCGAATTGGGGCAGGCTGCCGGGTTGGAGCCGGTTGCCTGGCACGGACTCCCAACTGTTGCTCTTGCGCGAGGATGCAAGTGCTTCGGTCGGCGTGCCCCTGGTCGTAACGTGGACCGAAACACATAGCTGTTTCACAGGTGCGGCACAGGTGGGCTGGAGTCCGCCGGTGGAGAGTGAGGTCATGACGATGTCACCCGGCGTTTCGCCTGCCCAGCCTCTGACCCGGGTCGACGGGACCCCGGTGCGCGTGCTGGTGGTCGATGACGAGCCTGTCCTCGCCGACCTGCTGCGGATGGCTCTGCGCTACGAGGGGTGGGAGGTGCGAACTGCCGGCACCGGGACCACGGCCCTTCGAGAGGTGCGCGACTTCGGTCCGGACGTCGTCGTCCTGGACGTGATGCTGCCTGACCTGGATGGGATGGCCGTGCTGCGACGGCTGCGCACCCAGGGTGAGGACGTCCCGGTCCTCTTCCTGACCGCGAAGGACGCGGTGGAGGACCGGGTCGCGGGTCTCACGGCGGGTGGAGACGACTACGTCACCAAGCCGTTCAGCCTCGAGGAGGTGGTCGCCCGGCTGCGTGGTCTCGTGCGACGCACCCAGGCCGTGGTCGCCAGCGCCCCGGACCCGCGGCTGGTCGTCGGTGATCTCGTGCTGGACGAGGACAGCCACGAGGTATGGCGCGGCGAGGAGTCGATCGAGCTCACCGCGACCGAGTTCGAGCTGCTCCGCTTCCTCATGCGCAACCCGCGCCGGGTGCTCAGCAAGGCTCAGATCCTGGACCGGGTGTGGAACTACGACTTCGGCGGACAGGCCAACATCGTCGAGCTGTACATCTCATACCTGCGCAAGAAGATCGACGCGGGTCGGGACCCGATGATCCACACCCTGCGGGGAGCCGGCTACGTCCTCAAGCCGGTCAGCACGTGACGAATTGGCTGCCCCGCCCCGCGGCGTGGACGCTGAGGCGGCGTCTTCTCCTCGCGGTCCTCTCGCTCCTCGCGCTGGTGGTGACGGCGATCGCCGTCCTCAGCGTCGTGACGGTGCGCGGGGTCCTCATGGAGCGGGTGGACACCCAGCTCGTCGCCGCGGCCCAGCGCGCCGGCGACGCCGCCGACCGTCCACCGGGTGGTGGGGAAGGACCCCCACCCGACGGTGGTCTGGCCGGCGGGGTACCTGACTTCCTGGAGATCCCCGGTCAGCCGGAGGACACGCTGGGGGCCCGCATCGTGGCGGGGGAGGTGGACCGTGCCGCGGTGCTCGACCAGGCGGGCACCGGTCAGCCCATCGATGCGGCGACCGCGGCGCCGCTGCTCACGGTCCCGGTGGACGGCACACCGGTGACGGTCGACCTCGGCCCGGAGTTGCTCGACTACCGGGTGGTGGGGGTGGAGACGGACTCAGGCGAGGTCATCGTCACGGGGCTGTCCTTATCCGGTGTGCACGACACCGTGGAGCGGGTGGTCCTCACCATCGCTGCTGTCGCCGTGCTCGGTCTGCTCCTCGCGGGGGTCGCCGGCACCGTGGTGGTCCGAGGCGCCCTGCGGCCGCTGGACCGGGTCGCCGCGACTGCCGCCCGGGTCACCGAGCTGCCCTTGTCGACCGGCGAGGTCACCCTGCCGCACCGTGTGCCGGACCAGGACACCGACCCGCGCACCGAGGTGGGCCAGGTGGGTGCCGCGCTGAACCGCTTGCTCGACCACGTCGTCGCGGCGCTGCAGGCGCGTGAGGCCAACGAGCGCCAGGTGCGCCAGTTCGTCGCCGACGCCAGCCACGAGCTGCGCACCCCGCTGGCGGCGATCCGTGGGTATGCCGAACTCACCCGCCGCGTCCCCGACCCGGTGCCGCCCGACGTGCAGCACGCGCTGGCGCGGGTGGAGTCGGAGACGGTGCGCATGTCGGGTCTGGTGGACGACCTGCTGCTGCTCGCCCGGTTGGACTCGGCGGCCGCGGGCGGCAACGGCCCCGGGCTGGCCGGTACCGAGGAGGTCGACCTCTCCTCGCTGCTCCTGGATGCCGTCGGGGACGCGCGTGCCGCTGGGCCGGACCACCGCTGGGAGCTCGACCTTCCGCCCGAGCCGGTCGTCGTGACCGGCGACCGTGACCGCCTGCACCAGGTGGTGGCCAACCTGCTGTCGAACGCCCGCGTCCACACGCCCCCGGGCAGCACTGTGACCGCGGCCCTGCGCCCTGTCCGTGAGGGCGGCGCACGACTGGTGCGGCTCTCGGTGACCGACGACGGGCCGGGCATCCCCGCCGATCTGCTGCCGCACGTCTTCGAGCGTTTCCGGCGTGCCGACACCTCACGTTCGCGGGTCTCCGGGAGCAGCGGGCTCGGTCTGGCCATCGTCGACGCGGTGGTCCGGGCCCACGGCGGCCAGGTCACGGCGACCTCGGTCCCCGGCCTCACCCAGCTCACCGTCCAGCTCCCGGCGGTCTCCTAGCGGGAACCCTGGGAAGAACCCCCCGGGGAGCATCGAGCAGCCGTCCGCTCGCCTCCGACGAGCATGGAGCCCCGAAGATGAGGGACCGAGAAGGGGCTCGACGGCGGGGATATCCGAGGTCGCCTGCTTGCGGTAGGGCTGTGGTGTTCCATCGTGAGGACTGTTGCTGCGGCAGTCTCAAGAAGCATGGGGCGGCTCCCGGCTAACCGCTCTGGCGCGACCCCCACGACGGAACGATGAGCTCGATCAACACACAGGTGCGCCGCAGCAGACCAATCACCCATGCGCGTCCTGTGACTGGGCCGAGGGACGGTCACTCACATCGTTCGCCCTGCGCCCAGGTCGCGATACGACACAAGCGGGGCCGACCACCAGGTGGTGGTCGGCCCCGTCGTTCTCGGGTGGTCAGCCGCGGGGGGCAGGCGCCATGCCGCCACCCGGGCCACCGGGCCGCATAGCCAGCTGGTCGGCGGACGTGATGATGGTGCCGTTCGCCGTGACCTGCGCGCCGTCCAGGGTGAGCTCGCCGTTCACGTCGACTGGGCTGTCGCCGCCGTTGGCGGCGCTGCTGATGGTCACCGTGCCGCCGGTCAGCTCAGCGGAGCCGTTGACGTCGATCCCGTCGGTGCCGGCCGCGACCGTGATCGTCCCACCGGTCACCTGGAGCAGCGAGCCGTCATCGGACTCGCTCCCTCCCTCGACCCCGTCGACGGCGGTGGCGTTGATGCCGTCGTCGGAGGCGGTGACGTCCACGCTGCCGCCGGTGACGAGGATCCAGGCGGACTCCATACCCTCGACGGAGGAGTTGACCGTAACCTCGCCCGAGGAGACCTGCAGCGCTTGCTCGCCCTTGATGCCGTCGTCGCCGGCGGCCACGGTGAGCGTGGCGCCGTCCACGAGCACCCAGCCTCGGTCGGTGTCAGTGGTGTTGTCCGACTTGACGCCGTCGTCCCCGGCCGTGATGGTGATCGTGCCGCCGAGCAGGTCGACGTAGTCCTTCCCGCGCAGGCCGTCGTCGACGGCCTCCAGGGTGAGTTGCCCGGTGCCGGGGGTGACGACGAGGCCGTCGCTGGAGCTGATGGCGTCGTTGGCGCGTCCTGTCACGGTCAGGGACCCGGACCCCGCGAGGGTGAGGTCGGAGGCCGACGCCAGAGCGGCGACCGGGGTGGAGTCGTCGGCGACCTCGTAGCCCTCGCCGTCGGTCAGCGTGTTGTCGGTGCCGTCCGCGAGCACCACGGTGACCTCGTCCGCGCTGACCACCGACAGGGCCGGGCCGGTGGTGCTGGTGATGTCGACGCCGTCCAGGACGAGGGTGACGGTCTCGTCGTCCGGGGCGGTCACGACGACCTGGCCGTCGCCGAGGTCCCCGGAGATCCGGTATACCCCACCGGCGCTGACGGTGATAACGTCGCCGTCCACCGCCACCCCGTCGGAGTCGGTGCTGCTCGCTCCGTCGGCGAGGGTGACGGCCTGTTCCTCGCTGGGGTCCCAGGTCAGGTCGTCCTCGTCCCAGTGTGTATCGAGGCCGCCGAGCCCGGTCGTCGTCGAGGAGGTGTCGCTGGCCTCCGCGCTGGCGGTGGCGTCCTCGGCTGCTGTCGAGCTGGCTGCGGATGTCGCGCCGGCCGCGGACGAGGTCTGGGTCGTGGTGGTGCTGGTCGAGCCGGGCGACTGGGCGATGGCGCCGAGCCCGGTGCAGGCGGCGAGGCTCAACGCTGCCAGGCCGGCGGTGCCGCTGGCGATGAGGCGAGAGAGGTTCATAGTGGTCTCCTTGGAGGTGGTCAGCCCGCGAGGGCGAGAGGGGTGGTGGGGTGGAGGTCGGCACGCAGCCGTGCGGTGGTGCGGTGCCAGCGGTTGCCCGCGAGGGCGTGTGTGAGGGCCATCCCGGTGGCGTACTTGGACAGCCGCACCGGGCGCATCCCGGCCGCCCACAGGATCCGGTCGGCGCGACCGGGGCGCGAGTCCGTCTTGGTCTCCACGACCACGAGGTCGTCGAGCGCTCTCCGGCAGCGAGAGGGTTCGTCGTCGGGGAGGGTCCAGGACAGGCCGCTGTCCAGGGTCACCCGTGCCCCGTCGACGGCGTCGAGCAGCGTGACGCGCCGGTACGTGGTGACCAACGCGGGATGCAGCCCGGCCGTGGCGTTGGTGCCGACCGTGAGTCGCTCGGCGACGAACGCGAGCTCTGCGGCAGTGAGCGCCGGTTCGCCGGCCACGGTGGCGCTGTCGCGCAGCAGCCGTTCCTTGACCGCGACGCCGCGCACCCCTCGCGTCTTGACCTCGAGGTAGGAGTCGCCGGTGTCGAGGTAGTCACGGACCCGCACCTTTGACCTGCGGCGACGACCGGTCGCCGCGGCGCGGTAGCAGTCCAGGTCCGGGGTGTCCAGATAGGTCGAGCGGTAGCCGAACTCACGTCGGTCACCGATCTGCAGCACCTGGACCGCATCCGCGTCCTGGTCGGCGAGGGTGCCGACGAGGTAGTCGACGAGCGAGGAGGGCACCAGGTACTTCCGGTCGGTGCGACTCATCAGCGCCGCCCGCTCGGTGAGCTCGGCCAGGGTGACCGGTCGCAGGGCGTTAACAGCGCTCATACCAGGACCCGCCCCTCGGCGCGCACCACGTGCCGGCGAGCGACCTGGTAGCGGACGTCCACGGTCGTGCTGTCGTTGACCAGGTCGGTCCGGACCACGGTCGCGGCCGTCACCTCTGCGCCCAGGAGCTGCGCGACGTGCTGGACCAGGAGCGACTCGTCGGGGAACGTCCGGTCGACGACCAGCACCTGTCGCCGGTGACCGGACAGGAACGCGGGGGAGTCCACAATCGCCATCGTGGTCACGATGAGGGCCATGAAGGTCACCGCGAGCCAGGGGGCGGTCGTGCTTGCGAGACCTCCCACGAGACCGAGCGCCAGGACGGCGAAGTAGTAGGCGATCTCGTGCTGGGCGAGCTCGTCCGACCGCAGCCGGATGATCGACAGCACCCCGAACAGCCCGAGACCGAGCCCCGCGGTGACCGAGGACCCCGCGAGCAGGGCCGCGACAGCGAGGACGCCGACGTTGATACCGAGGAAGGCGACCACGAGGTCGCGGCGACGGTGGCGGGGCCAGTAGATGCCGATGGCTAGGACGGTGGCCGCGACGACGTCGGCGGCATAGAGCATGAGGGTGCTCATCGAGGTCTCCTCCAGTGATGGGTCCCGGGTCTGCCGGGCGGGTACCCATCACTCTGGGAGGCTCGCGTATGCCTGGGCTGTGGCGTTCCTGTGGGCAGGCTATGTCTGTCGTCGGCGCTCTCGAGATGTGCTTATGGGGTAGAACGGAACTGCCAGCCGGCACCTCTGCGGGGTCTCTGCTCGGCATCGACCGCGGGTGGCGCGCCAAGTGGCGAGGGTCTAGCGTGGCAGCCGACGCTCGGCCCCGGTCAAACACGGAGTTGGCCGCTCTTTCCGGAACCTAGTGGTCACGAAGAGCCCCGAGGCGACAGCCATGATGCACGTATGATGCACGAAAAGGTCTGAACTCATCATTTTCGGCTGTTAGTGCAGGTCAGGACGTTTTGGTCGGGAGTCTTGTAAACAGGTGGTTGAGGGTTCGAGTCCCTTCGCCAGCTCTCCTCCTGTGCGAGACCGACGAGGAGGCAGGGCGCGTGCCCTTGTAGCGTGCTGACATGGCCGGTCACCTGAAGCGCTACCGGGAGATCGCCCGTGTCCTGACGCGGCACGGGCTGCACGCCATCGCGGTCCAGGCCGGTCTGGGTCGTTGGCTCCCGCACCAGCCCACCGAGCGGGACCTGGAGGTTGAGCGGGACAAGCTGCCGGGCCTCCTCGTGGACACCTTCGAGGAGCTCGGGACCACCTTCATCAAGCTGGGTCAGCTGATCTCCACCCGACCGGACATCTTCCCCGCCCCCTACTGCCAGGCCTTCGCCAGGCTCACCGACTCCACCTCCCCGGTCCCTTTCGAGCAGATGGCCGCGGTGGTGCACGACGACTTCGGTGCCACGGTGGAGCAGCTCTTCGCCTGGTTCGACCCGGTCCCGGTGGCCACCGCCTCCATCGGCCAGGCCCACCGTGCCCGGTTGCACGACGGGCGCTCGGTCGTGGTGAAGATCCGCAAGCCTGGCGTGGTCCAGGAGGTCCACAACGACCTTGAGATCCTCAAGAACCTCGCCGGCCACCTGAGCCGCAACTCCCAGCTGCTGTCCGACATGGACTTCGCGGGCCTGGTGGAGGAGTTCTCCCGTTCCCTGAGGGCGGAGCTGGACTACCTCACCGAGGCCCGAGCCTGCGAGGAGATCGGTGACCACTTCCGCGGCGCGCCGGGTGTCCACATACCCTGGGTCGACTGGGAGACCACGACGTCACGGGTGCTGACCATGGAGGAGCTCTCGGGCATCCGGATCGACGACGTCGACGCCCTGGATGCCGCCGGCGTCGACCGCCCGGACCTCGCCCGGCGCGCGGTCGAGGTGCTGATCCGGATGGTCTTCGAGGACGGTGTCTTCCACGCAGACCCACACGCCGGCAACCTCTTCGTCGAGCGTGACGGCACCATCGGCCTGATCGACTTCGGCATGGTCGGGCGGATCAGCCCGGAGATGCGTGGACAGTTCGCCCGCATGGTGATGGCCCTGGTCCGGCAGGACACCGACGGGCTCGTCAGGATCCTGCTCGAGATCGCTCCGCCCCGGGGTGCGCTGGACCGCCGGCGCATGCGCACCGAGCTCGCTCGGATCACCAGCTGGCTGGACGGACGGGCCTTGGCCGACATCCACCTCGACCGGGTCGCCAACCAGATCTTCACGGTGGTGCGCCACCACCGGCTCTCCCTCCCGCCCGAGGTGGTGCAGCTGTTCCGAATGCTGATCATCGTGGACGGTCTGGGACTCAAGATCGATCCCGGCTTCGACATCACCACGGTGCTCCACCCCTATGCACGACGTCTGATCGAGGAGCAGCTGAGCCCGCGGCAGATGGCGGCGCGGCTGCGGGACGCCACGCTGACGGCCGCCCAGCTGGGGGTCGACCTGCCCTCCTACGCCCGGCAGCTGCTCGACCGGATCGACGGCGGTGGCGTCGACGTGACCATCCGCACGGCTGAGATCGAGCCGCTGGTCGGACGGATGGAGCGCACCGGAGACCGGGTCGTCGCCGCTCTGGTGGTGGCGGCCATGATCACCGGCGGCACCAACGTGCTCGTGGCCTACAGGGACCGGTTGGGCCGCTTCGCGGGTCCACTCGTGGCCGGCGGGGGTGCCGCCCTCACCGCGGGCAGCGCCTACCTCGCCTGGACCGGACGCCCCCGCCACATCAGGCCGCGCTGACCAGCCCTGGCATGACCTCTGGCCGACACGGAGGACCCCGGCGCGCGGTACGGCTCCTCGTCCTCGTCCTCGTCCCGATCGTCCTGGTGGTGGTGCTCGTCATGGTGCTCTCGTCGCTGCAGCGTTCCCTCATCTACTTCCCCGACGCCACGGCCGTCCCTCCGGCCGCCGAGGTGCTGCCCGGGGCCCGGGACGTCGTGCTGCAGACCGAGGACGGGCTGGAGCTGGGAGCCTGGCTGGTCCCGGCGGCGGAGCATCGCGACCGTGGCCTGGGGGTGCTGTACGCGCCGGGCAACGGCGGTAACCGTGCCGGACGGGCCGGGCTCGCCGAGGAGCTGGCCCGACGCGGGTTCACCGTCCTGCTGATGGACTACCGGGGCTACGGCGGCAATCCCGGCTCGCCCGACGAGGACGGCCTGGCCACCGACGCCCGCGCCGCAGCGCAGCTGCTCGAGGACGAGGGATTCCCCGCGCAGCGGACGATCTACCTCGGTGAGTCCCTCGGCACCGGTGTGGTGGCCGCCCTGGCCGCGAGACGTCCTCCTGCCGCCATGGTGCTGCGGTCACCGTTCACCGAGCTCGCCGACGTCGGGGCGCACCACTACCCCTGGGTTCCGGTGCGGCTCCTGCTCCGCGACCGCTTCCCCGTGCTGGAGCACGTCCGGGGCAGCGCCGTGCCCGTGACGGTCGTCCGGGGGAGCCACGACTCGGTCATTCCTCCCGAGCTCAGCCGCCGGGTCGCCGACGGCGCCGGCCACCTCGTCGAGGAGGTCGTCCTGGACGGGGTCGACCACAACGACCCGGAGATGTTCGGCGCCCCGGTGGCGGACGCCCTGACCCGCCTGGCGGACACCCTGGACCGGTGAGCGGCTCCGTCGTCAGCCCAGCTCGGCGGCCATCAGGAGGCCTCCGGACCGGACCTCACGTCCCGCAGAACGTGACGTAGGGGCCGAGGTCCGCCGGGGCCGGGCCGGCGTAGCGCTCCAGGTGGGGACGCTCGACGTAGGGGTCGGTCACCGCCTCCAGCAGCCGTTCCACCAGCGTCAGGTCACCCTCCACGGCGGCGTCCAGCGCCTCCTCTACCAGGTGGTTGCGGGGGATGTAGACGGGGTTGACCGGGTCCATCGACGCCGCGTCCGGCTCCAGGGGAAGCCAGCGGCGGAACCAGGCGTCGAACGCGGCCCCGTCCGCGCCGGCACGCCGTGCCGCAGCGGTGTCACCGCGCGCGACGGCGCCGAGGCTGCGGAAGAACGAGGTGTGGTCCACCCGGTGCTCCTGCAGCAGGCCCAGCAGCTCCTCGGCCAGGGAGTCGGCGTCGTCCGGCGCGACCTGTTCCGGCAGGCCCAGCTTGGCCCGCATCCCCTCCGACCAGGCCGATGTGTATGCCGTCGCGAACCCCTCGACCGCCTCCGTCGCCACCTCCACCGCACGGTCCTCCTCCTCGTGCAGCAGCGGCAGCAGCGCCTCGGCCAGCCGGGCCAGGTTCCACCGGGCGACGGCGGGCTGGTTGCCGTAGGCGTAGCGTCCCTCCGCGTCGATCGAGCTGTAGACCGTCGCCGGGTCGTACCGGTCCAGGAAGGCGCACGGCCCGTAGTCGATGGTCTCCCCGGAGATCGTCATGTTGTCGGTGTTCATCACGCCGTGGACGAAGCCCACGAGCATCCAGCGCGCCACGAGGGAGGCCTGGTCGGCGACCACGGACCGCAGCAGCGCGGCATACCGGTCGTCCGACCCGGCCGCCCCGGGGTGGTGCCGGTCGATCGCGTGGTCGGCCAGGCGCCGCAGCAGCGCGACGTCGCCGGTGGCCCGGGCGAACTGGAAGGTCCCCACGCGGAGGTGGCTGCCGGCCACCCGCGCGAGCACCGCGCCGGGCAACGTCCTCTCCCGCTGGACCCAGCGACCGGTGCCCACCACCGCCAGCGAGCGCGTCGTGGGGATGCCCAGGGCGTGCATGGCCTCGGAGACGATGTGCTCGCGCAGCATGGGGCCCACGGTGGCCAGGCCGTCGCCCCCGCGTGCGAAGGGGGTGCGCCCGGACCCCTTGAGGTGCAGGTCGCGGCGGCGGCCGACGGGGTCGACCAGCTCGCCCAGCAGGAGCGCCCGTCCGTCGCCCAGCCGCGGGGAGTATGCCCCGAACTGGTGCCCGGCGTAGGCCTGCGCCACGGGGGTGGCGTCGGCCGGGACGCTGCGCCCGGTCAGCAGGCCCACACCCTCGGCGCCGCGCAACCCCCCTGGGTCGAGGCCCAGCTCGTCGGCCAGGGGCTCGTTGAGGGCCAGGACGCGGGGGTCCGGGGCGGCCTCGGCCTGCCAGGGGATGGCCAGCTCGGGCAGCTCGGTGGCGAACCGGCCCTCGAGGACGACGGTCGGTCGGGTGGACGTGCTCATCCATCGAGCGTAGGTCAGGTCCGCGGCCCCGGCGACGTCCCCCGGTTACCCGGGTTGCGGACCCGTCCCTCCGCCCGGCACGTAGCCGCGCTCCTTGTCGACGACGTTCTCCAGCGGCTCCTCGTCCAGCCAGCGGCGCGCGTTGGCGACGAACTGGTCGGCCAGCGTGTCCCGCCAGCCCACCACGTCGCCCGACATGTGCGGCGAGACGACCACCCCGGGCGCGTCCCACAGCGGGGAGTCCGGTGGCAGCGGCTCGGTGGCGAAGACGTCGAGGGTGGCGCCGTCGAGGCGCCCCTCCTGCAGGGCCGCCAGGAGGTCCTCCTCGACGACGGTCGGGCCCCGGCCGACGTTGACCAGGTGGGCCGTCGGCGGCAGGGCCGTCAGCACCTCCGCGTCGATCAGGCCCCGGGTGCGGTCCGTCAGGGGAGCGGCGTTGACCAGGTAGTCGACCCCGGCCAGGTGCTCGGCCAGCCGTCCGCTGTCGACCACCTCGCCGAGCTCGGGGTCCGTGCGGGCGCTGCTCCCGGCCACCGAGACGTCCAGGCCCGCCGTCGTCAGCAGGTGCGCCGTCTCCCGGCCGATCCCCCCGGTCCCCACGACGACGGCCCGGGCGCCCCGGAGCGGGCGGGTCTCCCGGTGTCGCCACTCGTGCCGCCGCTGCAGCTCGGCGCTCTCGTGGAGGCGCTTGGCGTGGGCCAGGACGGCGGCCAGGACGTACTCGGCGATCGGCCGGTCGAAGACGCCCCGGGCGTTGGTCACGACGACCTCCGAGGCCCGCAGCTCGTCGAAGAGGAGCGTGTCGACGCCCGCGGCGGCCACGTGGATCCATTCGAGGTCGCCGCAGCGCGGCCAGACGTCCCGCACGGCCGAGGAGAAGAAGTCCCAGAGGAACAGCGCCCGTGCGCCCCGCAGCGCCTCGCCGAGGTCCGCCTCGGTGGCGATCCGCAGGTCCACCCGGTCCGCCAGCGCCGCCAGCTGCGGCGGGGCGTCGTCCTGGCTCGCGCAGAGGACGACCAGGACCGGTGGGGTGCTCACCCGGTCACCGTAGGAACCGGCCTGTCTGATTGTCAACAATCCAGGCGAGGGTGCACGATGGCCCCATGCCCTGGCCTGGTGACGGAACCCCTGACGACCCGACGGACGTCGAGTCCCGGCCGTTCCCGCGGGCGGAGTACCGCGACCGGCTGCAGCGGGTGCAGGAGGCGATGGCCCGCCACGCCTTCGGCGCGCTGGTCGTCGTCGACCCGGCGAACCTCTACTACCTGACCGGCTACAACGCCTGGTCGTTCTACATGCCGCAGTGCCTGATCGTGCCCGCCCACGGCGAGCCGCACCTGTTCACCCGGGCGATGGACGCGCAGGGGGCGCACTACACGGCATACCTCCCGCAGTCCCAGATCCACGGCTATCCCGAGGACCTGGTCCAGCGGCCCGACGTGCACCCCTTCGGCTGGATCGCCGACCGGGCGATCGAGGTCGGGCTGCTGCCCGTCGGGGTGGACGCGCGGGTGGCCGCCGAGACCGACGCGCACTTCTTCTCGCCCCGGGGCTACCTGGCGCTGCTGTCGCGGCTGGGGCAGGGGCACCTGCTGGACAGCCACGAGCTGGTCAACTGGGTGCGGGTGGTCAAGTCGCCGCTGGAGCAGGACAAGATGCGCGTCGCCGGCGAGATCGCCCAGCAGACCATGCGGATCGCCGTCGACAGCATCGAGGTCGGGCGCCGCCAGTGCGACGTCGTCGCCCAGATCCAGTACTCCCAGGCGCTCGGCGCCCGCAAGCTCGGCGGCGACTACCCGGCCATCGTGCCCATGCTGCCGACCGGCGAGACGGCGGGCACGCCCCACCTGACCTGGAGCGACCTGCCCCTGCGGGCGCACGAGGCGACCACGATCGAGCTGGCCGGGGTGCACCACCGCTACCACGTGCCGCTGGCCCGCACGGTCAGCCTGGGACGGCCCTCGCACGACCTCGACCGGTGCGCCGGGGCGGTGACCGAGGGGCTGCAGGCGGCCCTGGAACGGATGCGGCCCGGCGTCCCCGCCCGGGACGTGCACGCCGCCTTCACCGAGGTCATCGGCCGCTACGGCTACACCAAGGCCTCCCGCCTCGGCTACTCCATCGGCATCGGCTATCCGCCCGACTGGGGCGAGCACACCATCAGCCTGCGCCCCGAGGAGACCACGGTCCTGAAGGCCGGGATGGCCCTGCACGTCATCCTCGGGATGTGGATGGACGGGTGGGGCTACGAGCTGTCCGAGTCGGTCCTGCTCGGCGACGACGGCCCCGAACGCCTCGCCCCGCTGCCCCAGGAGCTGGTCGTCAAGATCTGACCACGCCCCACGGCATACCCCCGACCCGCCCGCACGAGACCGACGAGACCGACCACGAGAGGGCCCACCATGACTCCCCCCACCACGACCGCGCTGCCGCTGGCCGCCCGCACCTCGGGCCTCGTCGGCTCGGTCATCGACTCCAGCACCTCGCTGCTGGCCTCCCAGACCCACGACATCGTCCGCTTCGCCATGGGCAGCCCCGCCCGCGAGGCCATCCCCGCCGAGATCCTGGCCGAGGTGGGGGCGGACGCGATCGGCGCGCAGGCGCACGACGCCTTCGACTACGCCGCCACCGAGGGCGACCCCGCGCTGCGGGACGCCCTGCTGGAGATGCTCGAGGGCACCACCGACGCGACCACCCCCGACCGGCTCACCATCACCTCCGGCGGCATGCAGGGGCTGGACCTGGCCTGCAAGCTCTTCGTCGACCCCGGCGACCTCGTCGCGGTCGAGTCGCCCACCTACACCAACGGCAGCGGCACCGCCCTGTCCTACCAGGCCGAGCTGCTGGAGGTGCCCGTCGACCGGGACGGCATGCAGGTCGTGGCGCTGCGCGAGGAGGCGCAGCGGCTCGGCCGCCGGCCGAAGGTGATCTACACGATCCCCACCTTCCAGAACCCCTCCGGCGCGACGATGACCCTGGAGCGCCGCCGCGAGCTGCTCGAGCTGGCCCGCGAGTGGGGCAGCATGGTCATCGACGACGACCCCTACGGGATGCTCCGGTTCGCCGGCGAGCCCCTGCCGAGCCTGCACGAGCTCGCCGCCGGCGACCCCCTCGTCTTCTCGGTGCGCACGTTCTCCAAGATCGTGGCCCCCGGCCTGCGGGTGGGCTGGGTGGACACCGACCCGTCGCTGCAGCCGCTGCTCGTCAACGCCAAGCAGGCCATGGACACCTGCACCAACCTGCCGATGCAGCGGCTCGTCGCGGCCTTCCTGTGCGGCGGCCACCTCGAGGCGCACCTCGTCGAGCAGCGGCAGCAGTACCGCCTCCGCAAGGAGGCCATGCAGGCCGCGCTCACCGAGCACTTCGGCGGCCTCGCCCGGTGGACCGACCCCGAGGGCGGGTTCTTCCTGTGGGTGACCTTCGACCCGGCGTTCGACACGCAGGCGCTGTTCCCGGTCGCCCTGGAGGAGGGGGTGGCCTACATCCCCGGCAACGCCTTCTCGCCCGAGGGCCGCTTCCCCGACGCGCTGCGCCTGTGCTTCGCCTCGACCCCGCCGGACCGGATCGCCGAGGGCGTGCAGCGGCTGCGGGTGGCCGTCGACCGGCTCGCCGGGGGGCGCCCATGACGTCCCTGACGCCGGTCGTCCAGGAGTCCACGCCGAGCATGATCGCCACCCGGCTCCGGGAGGCGATCGCGGCGGGGGAGCTGGCCCCGGGCAGCCGCCTCAGCGAGGCCCGGCTGGCGGCCCGCCTCGGGGTGAGCCGCGGCCCCCTGCGGGAGGGTATGCAGCGGCTCACCCAGGAGGGGCTGCTCGTCTCCGTGCGCAACCGGGGGCTGTTCGTCACCGAGATGACGCCGGGGAACATCGAGGACATGTACGTCGCCCGGCAGGCGGTGGAGCGGGCCGCGGCCCGCCGGGTGCTGACGACCGACCCGGCTCCGGCCGGGGAGGAGCTGCTGGCCGTGGTCGACCGGATGGAGGCCGCGGCCCGTGCGGGGGACGGGCAGCAGGTGGGGGAGGCGGACGTGGAGTTCCACGAGCGGCTGGTGGCCCTGGCCGGCAGCCCGCGGCTGTCCCGGATGCAGCAGACGCTGCTCACCGAGACCCGGATGTGCATCCACGCGCTCGAGGAGACCTACCCCGACCCGCTCGTACGGGTGGAGGAGCACCGGGCGATCGCCGAGGCGGTGCGCGAGGGCCGCGCCGAGGAGGCCGACCGGCTGCTCATCGCGCACATGGTCGACGCGATCGACCGGCTCACCACGTCCGGCCCGGGCGCCCGCCTGGCCGGGGCCGGAGGGCGGTAGCCGGCCGGCGGTCCTCAGGCGGCTGGCGGTCGTCAGGACAGGGCGATGCCGACGTACTTGGTCTCCAGGAACTCCTCGATGCCCTCGGCGCCGCCCTCGCGGCCCAGGCCGGACTGCTTGATGCCGCCGAAGGGGGCGTACGGGTTGGAGACCACGGCCTGGTTGAGCCCGACCATGCCGCTCTCGAGGGCCTCGGCGACCCGCAGCGCTCGTCGCAGGTCGTTGGTGAACACGTAGGAGACCAGCCCGAACTCGGTGTCGTTGGCCAGCCGCACCGCCTCCTCCTCGGTGGAGAACGGGGTCAGCGGGGCCACCGGGCCGAAGATCTCCTCCCCGGCCATCCGGGCGTCGGTCGGCACCCCGGTGAGCACCGTCGGGCGGTAGAAGAAGCCCGGCCCCTCGACCTGCTCGCCGCCGGTGAGCACGGTGGCGCCGCGCCCGACCGCGTCGGCCACCAGCGACCTGACCTTCTCCAGCCCGGCCTCGTCGACGAGCGGCCCGACGTCGACGCCCTCGTGCGTGCCGTCGCCGACGGTGAGCGCGCCCATCTGCTCGGCCATCCGGGCGCCGAACTCCTCGATGAGCGACTCGTGCACGTAGATCCGGTTGGCCGCCGTGCAGGCCTCGCCCATGTTGCGCATCTTGGCCTGCAGCGCCCCGGCGACCGCCTCCTCCAGGTCCGCGTCCTCGAAGACGACGAACGGGGCGTTGCCGCCGAGCTCCATGGAGGTGCGGAGCACCTTCTCGGCGCTCTGCTCCAGGAGGATCCGGCCCACCCGGGTCGACCCGGTGAAGGACAGCTTGCGGGCCTTGCCGGAACGGATCAGCGGCTCCGTCGTGCCGCCGGCGTCCGTGGCGGTGAAGCAGTTGACCACCCCGTCGGGCACGCCGGCCTCCCGCAGGACGTCCATGAGCGCCAGCATGGACAGCGGCGTCTGGTGGGCGGGTTTGACGACGCTGGTGCATCCCGCGGCGATGGCCGGGCCGATCTTGCGGGTGCCCATGGCCATCGGGAAGTTCCACGGCGTGATGAGCAGGGACGGGCCGACCGGCTGCCGGGCGACGAGGAAGCGGGCCCCGCCCTGGGGCGCCGCCTGGTAGCCGCCGTCGATCCGCAGCGCCTCGGCCGCGAAGTGCCGGAAGAACTCCGCGGCGTAGGTGATCTCGCCCCGGGAATCCTTGAGGGGCTTGCCCATCTCGGTCGTCATGAGCAGGGCCAGGTCCTCGATCCGCTCGTGCAGCAGCCGGAAGGCGGTCATGAGGATCTCGTGGCGCTCCAGCGCCGTCGTCGCGGCGAACGCCGGCTGGGCCTCCACCGCGGCGTCCAGCGCCGCCATGGCGTCCGCCGGGGAGGCGTCGGCCACCTGGGCGATCTCCTCGCCGGTGGCCGGGTTGAGCACGGGGAAGGTCGCGCCGGCCTCGGCGTCGACCCAGCGGCCCCCGACGAACAGCTGACGGGGGACCGAACCGGTCACGGACTGCGTCATGGTGTGCACCTTCCTCGTGGAGAGACCCTGGGATACGCTGATTGTCGACAATCTATCAAGGAGGTTCGGCGTGACGTCGTTGTCACCGGTGCTCAAGCAGGCCACGGGCGTGGTGGCCGCCCGTGGGGAGGGTGCGCTCATCTTCGACGAGGAGGGTCGGCGCCACCTGGACTTCACCGCCGGGATCGGCGTGACCAGCACCGGCCACTGCCATCCGCGCGTGGTCGCCGCCGCCCAGGAGCAGGTCGGAAAGATCATCCACGCGCAGTACACGACCGTGATGCACCGGCCGCTGCTGGACCTGACCGAGCGGATGGGGGAGGTGCTGCCGGCCGGCCTGGACCGGATGTTCTTCGCCAACTCCGGCTCGGAGGCCGTCGAGGCGGCCCTGCGCCTGGTGCGCCAGGCGACCGGCCGGCCCAACGTCGTGGTCTTCCACGGCGGCTTCCACGGCCGGACCGTGGCCGCGGCCTCGATGACGACCTCCGGCACCCGGTTCCGCTCCGGGTTCTCCCCGCTCATGCCGGGCGTGGTGGTCTCCCCCTTCCCGGACCCCACCCACTACGGCTGGAGCCGGGAGGAGGCGACCCGGTTCGCGCTCGAGCAGCTCGACTACACCCTGCAGACGATCAGCGCCCCGGCGGACACGGCGGCGTTCGTCGTCGAGCCGGTGCTCGGCGAGGGCGGCTACGTCCCGGCCAGCACCGAGTTTCTCGCCGGCCTGCGGGAGCGGGCCGACCGACACGGCATCCTGCTCGTCCTCGACGAGGTGCAGACGGGGTGGGGGCGCACCGGCAAGTTCTGGGGGCACGACCACTTCGACGGCCGCCCCGACGTCCTCGTCACCGCCAAGGGGCTGGCCTCCGGCTTCCCGCTCTCGGGCATCGCCGCCTCCGAGGAGCTGATGGCCAAGGCCTGGCCCGGCTCCCAGGGCGGCACCTACGGGGCCAACGCGGTGGCCTGCGCGGCCGCCCTGGCCACCCTCGACGTCATCAAGGACGAGGGGCTGGTGCACAACGCCGCGGTGCGCGGCGAGCAGCTGCGCGCCGGCCTGGAGCAGGTGGCGTCGGCGCACGGGCGGATCACCGACGTGCGGGGGCTGGGCCTGATGCTGGGCTGCGAGTTCCGGGACGCGGACGGTCGCCCGGACGGGGCTGCCGCCTCCGCCGCGCAGCAGGAGGCCGCCCGGCGCGGGCTGCTGCTGCTCACCTGCGGCGCGTGGGGCCAGGTCGTGCGGTTCATCCCGGCCCTGGTCGTCGACGACCAGCTCGTCGACGAGGCGCTGAGCGTGTGGGAGGAGGCGGTGGCGGCCACGTCCTGAGCGGACGCCCGGGCGCCCCGCCCGGGTGCGCCGCCCGGGTGCGCCGCGGGGGCGCCGCGGGGGCGCCGCGGGGGCGCGGCCGGCCCGGCGAACGACGACGGGTGCCGGCGGCTCAGCCGAGCTGGGGCAGCACCGCGGCGGCCACCAGCTCGACGTGGTCGAGGTCGGCCAGGTCGAGCATCTGCAGGTAGATCCGCTCCACCCCGGTGCGCTCGTGCCAGCGGCCGATCTGCTCCACGACCTCGTCGGGCGTGCCGACCAGGCCGTGCCCGCGCAGCTGGCCGAGCTCCTGACGGGTCGCCCCGACCCGGCGGGCCACCTCGGCCTCGTCGCGCCCGACGGCGGCGGTCAGCGCGGCGGAGCGCAGCACCGTCCCCGGGTCCCGCCCGGCCGCGTGGCAGGCCTGGTCCACCCGGCCGAACTGCGCATGTCCCTCGTCCATCGCCATGAACGGCAGGTTGAACTCGTCGGCGAACCGGGCGGCGAGCGCGGGCGTGCGGCGCGCCCCCTTCCCGCCCAGGATGATCGGCGGCCGGGGGTGCTGGGCCGGCTTGGGCAGGCCCGGGGAACGGCTCACCGTGACCGTCGGTCCGTGGTGGTCGAAGAGCTCGCCGGGCGGGGTGGCCCACATCCCGGTGACCACCTGGAGGTTGTCCTCGAGCAGGTCGAACCTCGTGCCGACCTCGGGGAAGGGGACGCCGTGGGCGGTGTGCTCGGCCTCCATCCACCCGGCCCCCAGCCCCAGCTCCACCCGGCCGCCGCTCATCTGGTCGACCTGGGCCACCTGGACGGCGGTGAGCCCGGCGTGCCGGAAGGTCACCGAGGTGACCAGGGTGCCCAGCCGGACCCGGGAGGTCTCCCGGGCCAGCGCGCCCAGGGTCACCCAGGCGTCCGTCGGTCCGGGGGCGCCGTCGCGGGAGAGGAAGTGGTCGGAACGGAACCAGGCCCCGAAGCCGCACTCCTCGGTGAGGCGGGCGTGCCGCAGCTGGTCCTCGTAGGTCGCGCCGAGGTGGGGTTCGGTGAAGATGCGCAGGTCCACGCCGCCCCAGTCTTCCCCCACCCCGGCGTCCGCGCACCCCGGGCCGGTCCTCCCCGCGCCCCGCGCCCCGCGCAGGGGTGCGCCGCCGGGTCCGCGGCCGCGGCTACGCTGCCGGGATGACCTGGGTCCGGCACCGTCCCATCGCCCTGTCCTGGGCGCTGCTCCTCGCCTTCGTCGCCGTGCTGGGGGCCACCGTCCACCGCTACACCGCCGGGGGCGTGCGGCTCGGCGACGACGTCCTCGGCCTGGTGCTCCGGCTCCTCGTCCTCGGGGTGGTGGTCGCGGCATACCTGCGCACCGGAGGGAGCACGACGGCCTCGCCGGAGGGGCTCGCGGTCCACGACGGCATCCGCCGGGTCGAGGTGCCCGCCGCGAGGGTGACCACGGTGGTCGAGGAACCCACGCGCAACGGCGCGGTCGCGGTCCTCGAGGGCGGTCGCCGGCTGGCCCTGCCCGGGGTGCCGGCGGACGCGGTGCGCGAGGTGCGGCGCCGGCTGCGGGGGCGCTGAGGGGTGCGCGCCCCGGGCGGCCGGTCGGGCCGTCAGTCCGCCGGGAGGTGGACCGTCGTGCGCCGCCCGTCGTCCCTGACCAGGGCGGCCGAGGGGAGCCGTCCGACCCGCCACGCCTGGAGCAGGTCCCCGGCCGAACCAGCCAGGTTGAGCCCGGCGAGCACGTAGACCGTCAGGAACATCTCGTCCGGGACGACTGCCAGCAGCCCGAGCAGCACCAGCCCCCAGAGCACGAGCGGCCCCAGCGCGACCGTCGTCGCCGTCCGCCGGGGCAGCAGCGCCTGGCTGCCGGTGACCAGGTAGGGCAGGCGTACCCCGACCGTGGGCCGGGTCCCGGTCAGCGCCCAGAGCAGCCCGGCGTGGGTGAGCTCGTGCAGCGCCATGTAGGCCAGGCACGCCAGGACGGTGACGAGGGCGACGGTCCAGGGGCCCCAGGCGCTGTCCACCGGCAGGTCGAGCAGGAGCGCCAGCCCGACCATGCCCGCGGCCACCAGGAGGAACCCGGTCTGGACGACCACCCCCGCGCCCCGGTCCTCCTCCAGGTCGAGCACCGTCCGCGGCCGCTCCTGCGCCGGGGGTGGTGCGACGGTGGGCTGGACGGGGGAGGCAGCCATGGGGCTTCACGACCTTCGGTGGTCCTTCCACCGTACTCCTGTGCCGGGAGTCCTAGGCTGGACCGGTGCGACGCTCCGGCCCCACCGGGTCCCCGACCGACGAGTGGCTCATGCAGCCCCGGTGGTTGCCGACCCTCCGGGCGGCCCTGGGCGTGGCCGTCGTGCTCAGCGCGGTGCTCGCCCTGGCCCTGACCAGCCCGGGACCGGTCGGCCTGACCGTCGTCGTGGTCTGGGCGGCCTACGGCGTCTTCCTCGTCTGGGCGAGCAGGCACGAGCACAGCGGCACCCGCCTCGAGGAGGACGCGATCGTGCTGACCGAGGGCCGGAAGACGCGCCGGCTGACCCGGTCGGACATCCTCGACCTGCGGCCGGACGCCCCGGGCGGGCGGGCCTGGCGGGTGCAGGCGCTGCTCGCGGACGGGAGCCTGGTCACCCTGCTCGGGGTCCCCCCGTCGGAGCTGGAGCGCCTACGGCGCTGGCACACGGGGGTATGACGTGCGCGCCCCTCAGCGGGGCGGCATCCGCAGGGCCCCGTCGAGGCGGATGACCTCGCCGTTGAGCAGCGGGTTCTCCACGATGTGGGCCACGAGCGCGGCATACTCCTGGGGCCTGCCCAGCCGGGCGGGGTGGGGCACGAGCGCCTCGAGCGACTCCTTCACGCCCTCGGGCATCCCGGCCATCATCGGGGTCTCGAAGACGCCGGGGGCGATGCACATGACCCGGATCGCCCTGTCGGCCAGGTCGCGGGCCGCGGTGAGGGTCAGCCCGGCGACGCCGGCCTTGGACGAGGCGTAGGCGGCCTGGCCGACCTGCCCGTCGAAGGCGGCGACGGAGGCGGTGGTGACCACGACCCCGCGGTCGCCGAGACCGCGGTCGTCCTCGACCGGCTCGTTGGTGGCCATCTGCTCGGCGGCCAGGCGCAGCACGTTGAACGTGCCGACCAGGTTGATCTCCACCACCGTGCGGTAGGTCTCCAGGGGAAGGACGCCGCGCTTCGACAGGATCCGCCCGGGGGTGGCCACGCCGGCGCAGGCCACGACGACGCGCAGCTCGCCCAGGCCGGCGGCCGTGGCGACCGCGGCGGCGACCTGCTCCCCGTCCCGCACGTCGGCCGGGGCGAAGTGCGCCCGGTCGCCCAGCTCGGCGGCCAGCTCCTCGCCGCGTCCGCCGGGCAGGTCGACGAGCACGACCTGGGCCCCGTCGGTCAGCAGCCGTCGGGCGGTCTGCTCGCCGAGCCCGGACGCGCCTCCGGTGACGAGGGCGACGGTGCGGTCGGTGATCTGCATGGGGGGCCTTTCGGGTGCTTGTCGGTCGGACGGGTGGGTGCGGGGACGTCCGGTCAGCGGAACTCGGAGAGCAGCTGGCGGGAGATCACCAGCCGCTGGATCTGGTTGGTGCCCTCGAAGATCTGGGTCACCTTGGCCTCGCGCATGAAGCGCTCGACCGGGAAGTCGGTGGTGTAGCCGTAGCCGCCGAGCACCTGGACGGCCTCGGTCGTGACCCGCATCGCGGCGTCGGTGGCCACGAGCTTGGCGATCGAGGCCTCCTGGGTGTGCGGCTGCCCGGCGTCCTTGAGCCGGGCCGCGTGCAGGTAGGTCGCGCGGGCCGAGCCGACGGCCGCGGCCATGTCGGCGAGCTTGAACGCCAGGCCCTGGTTGTCGGCGATCGGCCGGCCGAACTGCTCGCGCTCGGCGGCGTAGGCGGCCGAGACCTCCAGGGCACGCTGGGCCAGTCCGGTGGCGGCGGCGGCGATGCCGAGGCGGCCGGAGTCGAGCGCCGCCAGCGCGAGCTGCATGCCCTGACCCTCGGCGCCGATCCGGTGCTCCTCGCCGAGCCGGACGCCGTCGAGGAGGACCTCGCGCACCGTGGCCGCGCGCATCCCCATCTTGCGCTCGGGCTCGGCGAAGCTCAGCCCCTCCACGTCCGCCGGGACGTGGAAGCACGACAGCCCCCGACCGCCGTCGTCGGACGTGCGGGCGAACAGCGTGTAGAAGTCGGCGTGCCCGGCGTGGCTGATCCACGCCTTGGTCCCGGTGACGACGTAGCTGGCCCCGTCGGCCGTGCTCTCCTTCTGGGCGCGGGTGCGGATCGCCCCGACGTCGGAGCCCGCCTGCGGCTCGGAGAGGCAGTAGGCGCCGAGCTGCTCGCCGGAGAGCATCCCGGTCAGCCAGCGCTCCTGCTGCTCGGGCGTGCCCTGGGTGGCCAGCGGGAAGCAGGTCAGGGAGTGGACGGAGACGCCGACGGCGACCGACATCCACGCGCGGGCGATCTCCTCGACGACCTGCAGGTACACCTCGTAGGGCTGCCCCCCGCCGCCCCGCTCCTCGGGGTAGGGCAGCGACAGCAGCCCCGCCCGGCCGAGCATCGTGAAGACGTCGCGCGGGAAGCGGGCCTGCTCCTCGGCCTCGTCGACACGGGGAAGGAGCTGTTCGTCGGCGATCTCGCGCACCAGACCCAGCAGGTCGCGCGCCTCCTCGGTCGGGAGCACTCGTTGCACCATGGGGCCGAGGCTATCGCCGGACGCCGCGTCAGGAGGTAGTCGGGGGAGCGCTGGTGGTCGGGCGACCGCCCGGCCGGAGCACCCCGGCGTGTCCTGCACAGGCGGCCGTCCTGGCCCGGCGTGTCGTGCACTGTGCAGCTGCCGTTGCGGCGTGTCCCGTGCCAGGACACGGATCCTGCACAGGTCCGGCGAGTGGAGTCCGGCGGCCAGCCCTGGCCACGGAGCCCACCCCCGCCCGTCAGCCCGGCTGGACCCGCACCTCGGTGGCCTTGACCGAGGCCCACAGCCGGGTCCCGGCGACGACGCCCAGCTCGGCGACCGACCCGGCGGTGATCTCGGCGACCAGGGGCACCGGCCCGTCGAGGCCGACCCGGGCGCGCTGACCGGCCATGGTGACCTCGGTGACGACGACCGGCCAGACGTTGCGGGGGGACCCGGCCGGGCGCTCGCGGTGCACCGAGACGGCGGCCGGGTCGACCGTCGCCAGCGCCCGCGACCCGTCCGCGAGGCCTCCCGGCTCCTCGGCGGTGACCACCTCGGCCCCGGCCCCGTCGACGGCGACGACCACGGGCGGGCCGGAGCGCACCGTGCCGGCGAGCAGGTTGAGGCCGACGACCTGGGCCGCGTAGGCCGTGCGCGGGTGGGCGACGACGTCGGCCGGGGTGCCGTCCTGGGTGACCCGGCCACCGTCGAGGAAGACGAGCCGGTCGGCCATCGTCAGCGCGTCGACCGGGTCGTGCGTGACGAGCAGGGTCACCCCGGCGAACTCGCGCAGCCGGCGGGCCAGGTCGGCCCGGGTGGCCGACCGGGTCTGCGGGTCCAGCGCCGACAGCGGCTCGTCGAGCAGCAGCAGCGCCGGGTCGGTGGCCAGCGCCCGGGCGAGCGCCGCGCGCTGGGCCTGGCCCGACGAGAGCCCGCCCGGCCGTCGACGGGCCAGGTCGCCCAGCCCGACCCGCTCCAGCTCCAGGGAGGCACGCGCGCGGGCGGCGCGCCGCGGCATACCCCGGGAGCGGGGGCCGAAGGCCACGTTCTCGACCAGGTCGAGGTGGGGGAAGAGCAGCGGCTCGGCCAGCACGAGGCCGACGCTGCGGCGGTCGGCGGGCAGGTCGACGCCCCGGTCGAGGTCCAGCCACTCCGGCTCGGGGGCGTCGGCGACGCGGACGTGGCCGGCCCGGGGGCGGCGCAGCCCTGCGAGCGCGGTGAGCGCGGTCGTCTTCCCGGAGCCGTTGGGCCCCAGCAGGGCGGTCACCCCCACTGCGCAGCCGAGCTCCAGGTCGAGGGAGAAGTCGCCGGCCTCCACGACGAGGTGGGCGTCCAGGGCGACGGGGTCCGGCGACGGCGCGGCGGCGGCGTTCACGGCACCCACCGGGAGCGCAGGGCCCCGAGCACCACGACGGCGACGAGCAGCATGACCAGGGACAGCGCGATCGCGGCCTGCGGGTCCTGCTCCAGGGCCGCGTAGACCCCCAGCGGCGCCGTCTGGGTGCGGCCGGGGAAGCTGCCGGCGAAGGTGATCGTGGCGCCGAACTCGCCGAGGGCCCGGGCCCAGGCGAGGGCCGAGCCCGCCGCGACGCCGGGCAGCACCATCGGCAGCGCGACCCGGGTGAAGGTGCGCAGCGGACCGGCGCCGAGCGTCGCCGCGAGCTGGTCGTAGCGCCGGTCCAGGCCGCGCATCGCCCCCTCGACGGTGATGACGTAGAACGGCAGCGCCACGAAGATCTCGGCGAGCACGACGGCCACGGTCGTGAACGGCACGGTCAGCCCCGTCGCCTGCTCGAGCCAGCCGCCGACCACGCCGCGGCGGCCGTAGGTCATCAGCAGCGCCACGCCGCCGACGACCGGCGGCAGGACCAACGGCACGGTGACCAGCGCCCGGACCCAGGTGGTCAGCCGGTGGTCGGAGCGGGCCAGCACCCAGGCCAGCGGCGTGCCGAGCAGCCACACGACGACCATGGTGGCGCTCGTGGTCACCGCGGACAGGCGGAGGGACTGGCCGACGACGGGGCGCGACAGGTGGGTGGGCAGCTCGGCCCAGTCGACCCGCAGAAGCAGGGCCAGCATGGGCAGGGCGACGAGGGTCAGCGCCAGCCCGGCGGGCACCAGCAGGGGCACCCGGCCGCCCCGCCCGCGGGTGCTCACGGGAGCCCGAACCCGGCGTCGGCGAGGACTTTCCGGCCGTCCTCGGAGGTGACCGCCTCGACGAACCATGCGGCTGCCGGGTCGTCGGAGACCACGGCGAGCGGGTAGTCGTTGACGACCTCCGCACCCTCCGGCAGGGGCACGGCGCGGACCGCCCCGTCGGCGGCGAGGACGTCGGTGCCCCAGACCAGCCCCGCGTCCGCCTCGCCGAGCTCGACCTTGGTGAGAGTGGCCCGGGCGTCCGGCTCGTAGGAGGCGATCCGCGGCGCCAGGCCGAGGTCGGTCAGCAGGGTCTGCGCAGCCCGTCCGCAGGGGGCCTCGGGGCGGCACACCACGAGGCGTATGCCGTCGCGCGCCAGGTCCTCGACGGAGGCCACGGGCCCGGCGCCGGGGTCGGAGCCGGGGCCGGCCGGGACCGCGAGGGCGAGGGTGTTCGTGGCCACGACGACGGGGTCGCCCCGGACGAGGTCGGGGTCGAGCATCGCCAGCGGCTCGGGCCCGGCGAGGACGACGACGTCGGCCGGCGCGCCCTGCCCGACCTGCTGGACGATCGTCGAGCTGGCCGCGAAGCCCAGGTCGACCCGCAGGTCGGGGTGCTCGGCACGCACGAGGTCCGCCACCTCCTCCAGGACGTCGGTGAGGGAGGAGGCGGCCAGGACGGTGAGCCCGTCGGAGGTGGGGGCCCCGCTGCCCGACCCGCCCCCCGAGGTGCCACCCGTGGCCGGGCCGCAGCCGGACAGCCCGACCGCGATCGCCAGCCCGACCGCGATCGAGAGGCCGAGCGCGGCGGACCGAGGGAGCACCCGGAGCCGGCTCACCGCGGGAGCCCGACGGTGACGTGCGTCGACTTGATGGAGGCGACCACGACGCTGCCGACCTCCAGGCCCAGCTCCTGCACCGCCTCGGTGGACAGCAGCGAGACCAGCCGGAAGGGGCCGGCCTGGACGTCCACCTGGGACATGACCGTGTCGCTGAGGATGCGGGTGACCAGCCCCCGCATCTGGTTGCGCGGCGAGGAGGTGCCGGTCCCGGCCTCGGCGGCCTGGGCCGTCCGCTGGGCGTAGCCGGCCAGCTCGGCCCCGTCGAGCACCATCCGGCCCGCGTCGTCCCGGGTGGCCGTCAGGCGGCCGGCGTCGACGGCCCTGCGGACGGTGTCGGAGGAGACACCCAGGAGGGACGCGGCCTCGGCGACACGCAGATGCGACATGCGCAGCAGCATACCGCCGCAGAAGCGGCACGACCGTCGGTCGTGGGTGCCCGCGCTCAGATGCGCAGGGTCACGTCCTGCTCGCGCCACTCGCGCACGACCGGCGCCAGCCCCTGCTCGAGGAGCGGCAGCTGGGGCACCAGGCACAGGCTCGCCACGGCCTGGACCCGGCGGGCGGCGTCCATGGCCTCCACGAGCCGGGGGTCGGTGCGGCGCAGGTCGAGGGTCTCCACGGCCTCGTCGTAGGCCGCGACCGCCTCGGCGCCCAGGCCGGCCAGGTCCCACTCGACGGGGCCGCGGCACACGTCCTCGAAGTCGGCGAAGACCAGGCCCCGCGGGCTGCGGATGACGTTGTGCACCGGGGCGTCCCCCTGGATGGGCTGCACGGTGGTGGGGCCGAACCGGGCCTGGAAGGACTCCTCGTCGGCCAGGACCGGGGCCAGCGCGTGCCACTGGGCGTGCAGCCGGTCCACGTCCTGGGCGGACAGCAGCGGCGATCCCTCGGCGGCCTCGACCATGTCCGCCAGCGACCCGTTGAAGGGGGCGAGGAAGGGCAGCTCGCCGGGGTAGGCGGCCAGGGCCAGGTGCAGGGCCGCGGCGACCTCGGGGTCGGCCGCGCGGTAGGCCCGGTGGTCGGGGGCGGTCTCGACCAGCTCCCAGAAGGTGATCGCGAACCCGTCCTGGCGCACCGGCTCCGGCGGCACGAGCGGGCTCGGGCGGGTGACCGGCACGCCGTGCTCGTGCAGCCAGCCGGCGACGTCCAGCTCGCGGCACTGCCGCTCCTCGACCTGCTCGGCGGTCGTCCCCGGCGGGTGGACGACCGGGATCCGGGCCACGACGGGGGTGGGGGAGAGCCGGACGACGACCGAGAACGCCTCGTGGAGGACCTCGGTGTCGGCGACCTCCAGGTCCAGGTCGCCGGCGGCCGTGAACGCCGCCTCGCAGGCCAGCTCGGTGCGGCGGGCGATCTCCTCGGGGGTCAGGACCGGGTGTGCCATACCTCATCGTGGCAGGGTCCTGCCGGGGCTGCACGCGGGGGTCCTCCGGTTCGGGCCGCCGACCCCGGGGCCAGGCTCACTCCGCTCCGGGACGCTCCACCGGCAGCAGCTGCGGCCGCTTGGCGGAGCGCCCGTCGCCGGAGGACCGGCCCTGCACGCGACGTCGTACCCAGGGGCCGGCGTGCTCGCGCACCCAGCGGCCGTGCTCGCGGGCCCCGGCGACGAACCCGGGCGGCTGCTGCGGGGGGAGGGGGACGTGCCAGTCCGCCTCCTGGGGGTCGTGGCCGAGGGCGGCGTAGGCGGCCAGGGCGACCCGCCGGTGCCCCTCCGCGGTCATGTGGATGCGGTCGTCGGCCCACATCCGCCAGTCCTGGAGGAAGTCGCAGGCCCACTGGTTGAGCACGAAGCAGCCGTGGCGCTGGGCGATCGACCAGATGTGCGCGATGTAGACCGCCACCCGGCCGCGGGTGCGCCCGATGACCGGCGCGCCGACCGGGTCCGTGGGCGTGGCCATGAGCACGTCCGCGCCGGTGGCCCGGATGCGCGCGACGGCCTGCTCCAGCTGGGCCGCCAGGGCGTCCACGTCCGCCGTCGGCCGCAGGATGTCGTTGCCCCCGCCGACGATGCTGACCAGGTCAGGCCCGAGGGCCAGCGCGGCGTCCAGCTGGGGACCGGCCACGTCGGCGAGCTTGCGCCCGCGCACGGCCAGGTTGGCGTAGGACAGCTGGGGAGCGTGCGGCGCGAGCAGCGAGGCCAGCCGGTCGGCCCAGCCGACGAACACGTCGGGGTCGTGCGGGGAGGCGTCGCTCATCCCCTCGGTGAAGGAGTCGCCGATCGCGACGTAGCGCGACCACGCGCGCGGCTCCGGGCGGACGCTGCCGGCCCCGCCGTGCACGGCGGCGCGCGGGGGCAGGGACGGCAGGCCGTCGCTCAGGGTCATGGCAACCTCCAGTCGATCGGGTCGGCCCCCTGCTGCCGGAGCAGGGTGTTGGTGCGGCTGAACGGGCGGCTGCCGAAGAACCCGTGCCGGGCCGACAGCGGGGAGGGGTGCGCGCTCTCCACGCGCGGCACGTCGCCGAGGCGGGCGGCCAGGCCACGGGCGTCGCGTCCCCACAGGACGGCCACCAGCGGGCCGCCGCGGCGCACGAGGGCGTCGATCGCCAGCTCGCTGACCTGCTCCCAGCCCCGTCCCCGGTGGCTGGCCGGGGCGCCCGGCCGCACGGTGAGCACGCGGTTGAGCAGCAGGACGCCCCGCTCGGACCAGGGGCCGAGGTCGCCGGTCGAGGGGGCGGGGCAGCCCAGGTCGTCCACGAGCTCGGCGAAGATGTTCTGCAGGCTGCGGGGCAGCGGGCGCACGTCGGGGGCCACCGAGAAGCTCAGCCCGACGGCGTGGCCGGGGGTGGGGTAGGGGTCCTGTCCGACGACGAGCACGCGCACGTCCGGCAGCGGCTGCCGGAAGACCCGCAGGACCTGGGGCCCGGGGGGCAGGTAGCCACGGCCGGCGGCCAGCTCGGCGCGCAGGAAGTCCCCGAGCTCCCGGACGGTGTCCGCGGCCGGGGAGAGGGCGTCGGCCCAGCTGGGGTGGACCAGCTCGGTCAGCGGGGCGGAGTCAGGCACCGGGACAGGGTATGCGGTGGCGCCGGGGGCGGCGAGGGGGCGCCGGGACGGCGTGGAGGCCGGTCCGCCGCCGAGTGGGCTACAGCTCGATGCCCAGCCGGCGGGCCGAACGGCTGCGCTGGCGGGTGGCGCGCTGACGGCGCAGGCGCTTGATGAGCAGCGGGTCGTGCGCCAGGGCGGCCTCGCTGTCGATGAGCTGGTTGAGCAGCTGGTAGTACCGGGTGGGGCTGAGGTCGAAGAGCTCCTTGACCGCCTCCTCCTTGGAGCCGGCGTGCTTCCACCACCGGTGCTCGAAGTCGAGGATCCTGCGGTCGCGGTCGGAGAGGTCCGTCCCGACATCGTTGACCCGCGGGGCCGCGCCCATGAACACTCCCTCTCGTCCCGGTGGTGCCTGGCCTCGCCGGTGCCAGAGCCGCTCGAACTGGCCGTCAGTCTACGACACCCGAATTGCACGCGTGTCATTTGCCGGGCATGTCCGGTGGGTCGTCGGACCCCGTCCGTCCCGGTGGTCCCAGACGCCTCAGGCGTCCCCCGCGAGCGGGCAGCGAGGCGGCAGGGGCGACCTGCCCGCCGGTCTGTCCACCGGGGTCGGTAGCGTGCTCTCCGACGTGGGGCCAACGGCGGCCCCGCCCGGCACCAGGAGGTCGTCAGCCCGTGCAGACCGACGTCGAGATCGCCCAGTCCGCCCGCCTGCGCCCGATCGGCGAGATCGCCGAGGGACTGGGCCTGGGCCCGGAGGACTGCGAGCCCTACGGGCACGACAAGGCCAAGCTGTCCCTGGACGTGCTCGACCGGCTGGCCGACCGGCCCGACGGCCACCTCATCCTGTGCACGGCGATCAACCCGACCGCCGCGGGGGAGGGTAAGACGACCACCAACGTCGGGCTGTCGATGGCCCTCAACCGGCTGGGGCACCGGGCGATCACGACCCTGCGCGAGCCCTCCCTGGGGCCCGTCTTCGGGATGAAGGGCGGGGCGGCCGGCGGCGGCTTCGCGCAGGTGGTGCCGATGGAGGACATCAACCTGCACTTCACCGGCGACTTCCACGCCATCACCTCGGCGCACAACCTGCTCGCGGCGCTGCTCGACAACTCCGTCCACCAGGGCAACCCGCTGGGCATCAACCCCAAGCGGGTCAGCTGGAAGCGGGTCCTGGACATGAACGACCGCTCGCTGCGCAACATCGTCGTCGGCCTGGGCAAGGTGGGTGACGGCGTGGTCCGGGAGTCCGGCTTCGAGATCACCGTCGCCAGCGAGATCATGGCGGCCCTGTGCCTGGCCACCGGGGTCGAGGACCTCAAGGAACGCCTCGGCCGGATGGTCGTGGCGCAGACCTACGACAAGCAGCCGGTCACCGCGGCCGACCTGGACGCGGCCGGCGCGATGGCGCTGCTGATGAAGGACGCGGTCAAGCCCAACCTGGTCCAGACCCTGGAGAACACGCCGGCGATCATCCACGGCGGGCCGTTCGCCAACATCGCCCACGGCAACAACTCGGTGCTGGCCACCCGCACCGCCCTCAAGCTGGCCGACTACGTCGTCACCGAGGCCGGGTTCGGCGCCGACCTGGGGGCCGAGAAGTTCTTCGACATCGTCGTCCCGGCCGGCGGGCTGACCCCCTCGGCGGTCGTCCTCGTCGCCACCGTCCGCGCCCTGAAGCTCAACGGGGGGATGGACAAGAAGTCGCTGGCCACCGAGGACCTCGAGGCGCTCGGCCGCGGCGTGGTCAACCTCGAGCAGCACCTGGAGAACCTGCAGAAGTTCGGCGTCCCGGTCGTCGTCGCCCTCAACCGCTTCCCCACGGACACCGACGCCGAGCTGGACCTGGTCCGGGAGCGCTGCGCCCAGCTGGGCGCGCCGATGGCGCTCTCGGACGTCTTCGCCCGGGGCGGCGAGGGCGGGGAGGAGCTGGCCCGGGCGGTCGTCGAGCTGTGCGGCCAGGAGAGCAGCTTCGCCCCGCTCTACGACGCGGCCGACGACCTGCTCACCAAGATCGGCACGGTGGCCCGGGAGATCTACCGCGCCGACGGGGTCGACCTGGCCCCCGCGGCGCGGACCCAGCTGGCCGACCTGGAGGCACAGGGGCACGGCCACCTGCCGGTGTGCATGGCCAAGACGCAGTACTCCTTCTCCGACGACCCCACCCTGCTGGGCGCCCCCCGCGGGTTCCGGATCACCGTGCGCGAGCTGGTCGTCAACGCCGGTGCCGGGTTCGTCGTGGCCCTGACCGGCGACATCCTGCGGATGCCCGGCCTGCCGAGGGTCCCGGCGGCGGTCGGGATGGACATCGCCGAGGACGGCACCATCACCGGGCTGTCCTGACCCGGGGGCCGGCCGTGCGGCGCCCGGCCCCCGGGCGGCTCAGGCGAAGGCCGCCACGACGCCGGCCGTGGCGGCCAGCAGCACCACGGACAGCACCCGGTAGTTGGCCCACACCGGCGTGCCCTTGAGCTCGGCGGTCTCCTCGGCCCAGTACTCGTTCTTCCAGGTCAGCTCGTCGGCCTTCTCCTCGTCGACCGCCGGGCCGAGCAGGCTGATCCCGACGAGCATCGCCAGCGACAGGGCGAAGCTGATGCCGGCCGCGTAGAGGAACTGCAGCGGCACCAGCCCGTTGACCTCCACGAGCAGGAACATGGCCAGGCCCAGCGGCTGCATGACGACCAGGGTGAGGAAGGCTGCGGTCGCGGTCGTGCGCCGCCAGCCGATCCCCAGGAGGAAGACGGCCACGACCGGCGGCACGAGGTAGGACAGCACCGACTGCAGGTACTGGTACAGCGTGTCGAACTGGGCGATGAACGGGGCCCAGACGATCGCGACGACGAGGGCCACCACCGTGGAGATCCGGCCGATCGTCACCAGGCCGCGCTGGGAGGTCTTCGGCCGCAGCGTCTTGACGAAGTCCATCGTGACGATCGTCGAGGCCGAGTTGAGGATCGAGTCGACCGTGGAGGTGATGGCCGCGATGACCGCCGCGAGGATCAGCCCGCGCAGCCCGACCGGCATGAGGTCGAACACCAGGGTCGGGAAGACCGTGTCCGGGTTGTCCAGCTCGGGGTAGAGCGACAGCGCCATCACGCCGGGCAGGATGAACAGGAACAGGAAGGTCAGCTTGATGGCACCGGCCAGCAGCGAGCCCCAGCGGCCGTGGTCGAGCGACTTGGCGCCCAGGGTCCGCTGGACCACGAGCTGGTTGGTGGTCCAGTAGTAGAGCCCGATGATGAGCACCCCGGTGACCAGGCCGGGCCAGGGCAGGTCGCCGTGGTCCGCCGGCAGGATCAGGCTCATCTTCTCCTCGCCGGCCGTCTGCACCATGGCGTCCCAGGACTCGATGGCGTTGAAGGTGGCGATGAGCACGAGCACCCCGCCGAGGAGGGTGACCGTGGCCTGGATCGAGTCGCTGATCATCACCGCGCCCAGGCCGCCGATCACGGTGTAGACCGCGGCCAGGATGGCCAGGACGGCCACCGAGACGATGAGCGGCACGTCCGGGTAGAGCACCTTGACCACCATCGCGCCGGCGAACAGGGCCGCGGCCATGTCGATGAACATGTTGGCGAAGAGGTTGAACCCGGCGAACGACATCCGGGTGCGGCGGTCGAAGCGCTTCTCCAGGAACTCCGGGAGGGTGAAGGCCTCCGAGCGCAGGTAGAAGGGCAGGATGAAGAAGATGAAGATGACGAGGATGACGGCCGACATCCACTCGTAGGCGAAGATCGAGATGCCCTGCTCGTAGGCGCCGCCGGCGAGCCCGACGAAGGTCGCGCCGGACATGTTGGTCGCGACGAGGGAGAGCCCGACGAACGGCCAGATGAAGTTGCGTCCTCCGAGGAAGTAGTCCTCGGTCTCGTCGGTCTCCTTGCCCGAGGCCTTGGCCTTCTTCTTCATCCGGCTCTGGGCGACGAGCGGGATGATCCGGCTCAGCAGCAGGTAGCCGATGATGACCGCCAGGTCGATGCCGGTGACGGTGAAGTCGGGCATGCCGCCCCCCGACGTGGTCGACGTGGGCAGCATCACTTCTCCTTCGACGGGGGACGGACGACGAGGACGTCGCAGGGGGCGTGGCGCAGGATCGTCTCGGCGTCGTCGCCGAGGAGGACCCGGGTGAACGCGTTCAGCCCGCGGCTGCCGATGACGACGAGGTCGGCCTGCGTCTCGTCCTGCACGCGCAGCACCTCGTGGGGCGGGCGCCCCAGGCGCAGGTGGGGTATGGCGTCCACGCCCGCCTCCCGCAGGGCCGCCAGCTCGGCGTCCAGTACCGGGCGGGCATCGTCCAAAAGCCGTCGACGGTGCTGCTCGCCGAGGGGCCGGGGGGAGGTCCACGGACTGGCGAGGGCCACGTGCACCACGTGCAGCTGCGCCCCGGTGAACCGGACCAGGTCGACCGCGCGTTCGCGCGCGAGCGCGGCGGTGGGCGAGCCGTCGGTGGCGAGCAGGATGCGCCTGGCGGACGTCATGGCAGCTCCTCGGGTGCGGGTGGCTGAGGCTGGACCGCAGGTTAGGACGAAACTGTGATCCGGGCCACACGAAGTGCCCTGGTCGGCACGGGTCCGCCCCGGTGGCCCGGGGGCACGCACCGGCCGCCCGTAGACTGGGGGCATGGCAGAAGTCACCTGGCGCAGCGTCGCGCCCGGGGTGTACGTCCGACGGCACGAGGAGCTCAACCTCAACTGCGGGCTGGTCGTGGGGGAGGACCGCGCCCTGCTCGTGGACACCCGCAGCTACCACCAGCACGGGGTCGAGCTGGCCGCGGCCGTCCGGGAGATCACCGACCTGGAGGTCACGGTCGTCAACACCCACGCCCACTACGACCACTGCTTCGGCAACTCGGCCTTCCGCGACTCCCAGATCTACGCACACGTCGGCGCCGTGGACGACCTGCGCCGCACCGCCGAGCACCAGCGGGAGCAGATCGTGGCGCACATGCGGGCCACCCACCGGGAGGGGATCGCCGAGGAGATCCTGGCCACCGAGATCGTGCTGCCCTTCTACCTGGTGGAGCAGGACACGCCCCTCGACCTGGGCGGGCGCAGCGTCGAGCTGCTGTTCGCCGGACGGGGCCACACCGACCACGACCTGGCCGTGTCCGTGCCCGACGCGGGCGTCGTCTTCGCCGGGGACCTCGTGGAGGAGGGGGCCGACCCGATGATGGAGGACGCCTTCCCCCAGGAGTGGGCCCCCACCCTGCGCGCCCTGCTGGCCAAGGGGTCGGCGGAGCAGGCCGACGTCTGGGTCCCGGGGCACGGGGCCGTCGTGGACCGTGGCTTCGTCGAGGACCAGGCCGCCCGGCTGGCCCAGCTCGGGGAGCGCTTCGACGAGGTCCTGTCGGGCGGGCTGGCGGGCGTGGACGCCCTCGTCAGCGCCGGGCGCGGCCTGGGGCTGGAGGACCAGACGCTGCGCGACGCGGCGGTGCGGGCCCTCGAGCTGCGCTGACCTACGGTCCCCGGTCAGGGCCTCACCGGTCCCCGCGGACGCGCCCGCCCGGCATTTGCACTCGGAGGGGTCGAGTGCTAATCATGGTCCTAGCACTCTCGACACGAGAGTGATAAGACCGACCGGCAGTGTCGAGGGTCGGGAGCCCGGGCGACGTGAGCCCGTGGGGACCGGCTCGTCCGTCGCGGGCGACACCGCTGGTCACCGCCCATCAGCGTGTGGAGGACAGACCACGATGGCCAAGACCATTGCATTCGACGAGGAGGCTCGCCGCGGGCTCGAGAAGGGCATGAACACCCTTGCCGACGCCGTGAAGGTGACCCTGGGCCCCAAGGGCCGCAACGTCGTGCTCGAGAAGAAGTGGGGTGCGCCCACCATCACCAACGACGGTGTGAGCATCGCCAAGGAGATCGAGCTCGAGGACCCCTACGAGAAGATCGGCGCCGAGCTGGTCAAGGAGGTCGCCAAGAAGACCGACGACGTCGCCGGTGACGGCACCACCACCGCGACCGTCATCGCCCAGGCGATGGTGCGCGAGGGCCTGCGCAACGTCGCGGCCGGCGCCAACCCGATGGCGCTCAAGCGCGGCATCGAGGTGGCCGTCCGCGCCGTGAACGACGAGCTGCTCGGCATGGCCAAGCCGGTCGAGACCAAGGAGCAGATCGCCCAGTCGGCGTCCATCTCCGCGGCCGACGAGGAGATCGGCGGCATGATCGCCGAGGCCATGGACAAGGTCGGCAACGAGGGTGTCATCACCGTCGAGGAGTCCAACACCTTCGGCCTGGAGCTCGAGCTCACCGAGGGCATGCGGTTCGACAAGGGCTACATCTCGCCCTACTTCGTCACCGACACCGACCGGATGGAGGCCGTCCTGGAGGACGCCTACGTCCTGGTCGTCAACTCCAAGATCTCCTCGGTCAAGGACCTGCTGCCGCTGCTGGAGAAGGTCATGCAGTCCGGCAAGCCCCTGGCGATCATCTCCGAGGACGTCGAGGGCGAGGCCCTGGCGACCCTGGTCGTCAACAAGATCCGCGGCAACTTCAAGTCGGTCGCCGTCAAGGCCCCCGGCTTCGGCGACCGTCGCAAGGCCATGCTGGGCGACATCGCCATCCTCACCGGTGGCCAGGTCATCTCCGAGGAGGTCGGGCTCAAGCTGGAGACCGCCGACCTCGACCTGCTGGGCACCGCCCGCAAGGTCGTCGTCACCAAGGACGAGACCACCATCGTCGAGGGCGGCGGCGACGCCGACCAGATCGCCGGTCGGGTCTCCCAGATCCGCACCGAGATCGACAACAGCGACTCCGACTACGACCGCGAGAAGCTGCAGGAGCGGCTGGCCAAGCTGGCCGGCGGCGTGGCGGTCATCAAGGCCGGCGCGGCGACCGAGGTCGAGCTCAAGGAGCGCAAGCACCGCATCGAGGACGCCGTCCGCAACGCCAAGGCCGCGGTCGAGGAGGGCATCGTCGCCGGCGGCGGCGTGGCGCTGATCCAGGCCTCCAAGGCCTTCGAGGGTCTCTCGCTCGAGGGTGACGAGGCCACCGGCGCCAACATCGTCAAGGTCGCCATCGAGGCCCCGCTCAAGCAGATCGCGGTCAACGCCGGTCTCGAGGGTGGCGTCGTCGCGGAGAAGGTGCGCAACCTGACCCCCGGCGAGGGCCTCAACGCGGCCACCGGCGAGTACGGCGACATGCTGTCCTTCGGCGTCGCCGACCCGGTCAAGGTGACCCGCTCCGCCCTGCAGAACGCGGCCTCCATCGCGGCCCTGTTCCTCACCACCGAGGCCGTCATCGCCGACAAGCCGGAGAAGACCCCGGCCATGCCGGCGGGCGCCGACGGCGGCATGGGCGGCATGGACTTCTGATCCGCTGACGGATCGGAGCACAGCGCGCCCGCGTTCCTCGCGGGCGGTCAACGCACCGACGGGGCGGTCCCTCCCACCGGAGGGGCCGCCCCGTCGGCGTGCCACGGGACGCCCTCGGGTGGACGGCCGGGACCGGCCGCCCCGTTCCTGCGCGTCAGCCCGGCTGGAACCGCATCCGGTTGGTCTGCTCGACCAGCTCGTAGTCCTGGCCGGCGCTGCGCAGGGTGGTGGAGATCTGCTGCAACGAGGCGCGCACCCGCTCCTGGGTCGCGCTCCAGTCCTGCGTGACGGACTGGAAGCCGGCCGAGGCCGACCCCTGCCAGCAGTCCTGCAGCGCGGTCAGGCTGCCCATCATCGCGCGCACCTCGGCCTCGATCGTGGTCGCGATCCGCTCGATGTCGCCCGAGGCAGCGGCGATCCGGGCCGTGTCGACGGCGAACGTGTTGCTCATGACTCATCCTCCTCGTGGCGGCCGGTCGGCCCCCTCGCCCCCCGACGGTAGGCCTCCCACGCGCACGACCCGGTGAGTTGTCCACAGCTCCCCGGCCGCAGCCCCACCCCCCGCACCTTCCCCCCCCCGCACCCGTGCCCGACGGGCGCGCCCGCATACCCGGGCACCGGTAGTCTCGGACGCCATGACCGGACGCTCGATCGCCCTCTTCGCCCTCGCGGCGCTGCTGGAGATCGGGGGTGCGTGGCTGGTCTGGCAGGGGATCAAGGAGCACCGGGGGTGGCTGTTCGTGGGGATCGGGGTCGTCAGCCTGGGGCTGTACGGGGTCGTGGCCGCGTTCCAGCCGGACGCGCACTTCGGCCGGGTCCTGGCGGCCTACGGCGGGGTGTTCATCGTCGGGTCGCTGCTGTGGGGCATGGTGGCCGACGGCTTCCGCCCCGACCGCTGGGACGTGCTGGGGGCGCTGACCTGCCTCGTGGGTGTCGCGATCATCATGTACGCACCGCGGTCGCTGCCATGACCGTCCTCATCGACCCGCCCCTGTGGCCGGCCCACGGGCGGCACTTCTCCCACCTGGTCAGCGACAGCTCGCTGGCCGAGCTGCACGCGTTCGCGCGGGCCGCGGGCCTGCCCGGACGGGCCTTCGAGGGCGACCACTACGACGTCCCCGAGGAGCGGTATGCCGCGCTCGTCGCCGCGGGGGCGGTGCCGGTGCCGGCGACCGAGCTGGCCCGGCGGCTGCGGGACAGCGGCCTGCGGTTCCGCAAGCGACGGGGGGAGCGCCCGCTCGCCCGGGTGGAGAACGGGCTCGCCGCGGCCACCTCGGCCCCGCACGTGCTCGACGTGCTCGCCTCGGGGATGGAGCAGACGCATGCCGGCGCGGCCGTCGTCCTCGTCCGCCGGGACGCGTGGATGGCCCTGGTGCGCAACGCGACCCGTCCCGGCTGGGCGCCGCCCGGGGGCAAGCGCGAGCGTGGCGAGACCGTGCGCGAGGGGGCGGTGCGGGAGGTCGTCGAGGAGACGGGTCTGGTGCTCGACCCCGCAGAGCTGGTGCCGGTCGGCTACGAGCGCATCACGGTGGCCCCCGGGGCCGACCCGCGGCCCTTCGACACCGGGGTCAACCACCTGCAGGTCTTCGGGGCGGTGCTGGACACCGACGGTCTGCCGCCCCTGCGGCCCGACCTCGACGACGTGCTCGAGGCCGGGTGGTTCACCCGGGGGGACGCCGACCGGATGACGGCCCACGAACCCTGGTGGCCGCTGGTCGACTGGTGGTGGGACCGGGCCGAGCTCACTGCCCGTCGGTGAGGTCGGCGAGCTCCCCGGCGAGATTGCGCCGCGCCCGCTCCGTCCAGCGGCGGTGGCCGTGGGTGGTCCGGTAGAGCCGGTCCCGTCCCGCAAAGGCGCGCAGCACCGCGGACCGCCCTGAACGGAAGGAGTCGTCGGGCACGTGGGCATACTCCTCGCGCACCTGACGGCGGTAGGCGGCGTACCGCTCCGGCGGGGCCGAGAGGATCCACAGGTCGGCGTCGTGGACGGCGTCGAGCACGGCGAGGGGCCCGGCGTCGGGTGCCACCTCGTGGGTGGCCGTCATCAGCACCCCCTCCTCGACGACGTCGACCACGACGTCGTCGGCCCCGAGGTGGTGCAGGTGGTCGCGCGCCAGGGTGGCGCTGCGGTGCTCGTTGCTCCCTGCGGCCGCCCGCGGGTCGTGGGCCAGGTCGTGGTACCAGGCGACGGTGCGCGCGAGGAGGGCCTCCTCGGGGGACAGCGGGACGGCGCCCTCGAGCTCGTCGAGGGCGGCCAGCATCTCCTCCAGGTGCTGGACGGTGTGGTAGCGCCGGTGCGCCTCGGTCCACCCGGCCAGCAGCCGGGAACCCTCGCCCAGCCACCGGTCGCGCCCTGCGTGCGGGGCCAGCTCGGCGGCGTCGAGGAGCCAGCGGTCCAGCAGGAGCTCCGGGTCGGTCCTCATGGTCGTCCACCCTGCCAGGAAGGCGACGCCGACGGCGACCGCGGCAGGTGCCGGGTCGCCGTCGGTGGGTCGTGGGGGCTCAGCGCTTGACGAGCGAGTCCGCCAGGTCGGCCAGCGTGTCGGCCAGGTCCGCCCGGGCGTCGTGGGCGCTGCTGAGCAGGCCCTTGACGCCCTTCTCGGCCTTGTGCGACCCCGAGCCGACGGCTCCGGTGACGCCGCTGGCCACGGCCCCGGCCGCGCCCGTGACACCCCCGGCGACGGCCTCGGCGGCGTGCTTGGTGCCGGAGAGGAAGGACTGCATCGCCAGCGTCAGCCCCGCGCCGACCAGCCACACGTCCTTGGCGACGGCGGTGCCCTCCTGCGTGGGCCGGATGCCGTCGTCCTGGGTCATCCCCGGGGTGTTCAGGTACATCCCCACCAGGCCGGCGCCGAACGCCGTGAGAGCCCCGCCGGCGATCGCGGACGGGACGGTCGGCAGCAGCAGCAGCGCCCCGACGCCGATCTCGCCGTAGCCCAGGAGCTTGGTGAAGTCGGCCGGCTTCATGTCCTTGAACACCGGGTAGACGCTGGAGGCCCAGCCGTGCATCTGCTCGGCGGCCTCCTGGTCGGCCTTGAGCTTGGTGAGCCCGGAGTTGACGATGAAGGCGCCGGTGGTCAGCCGCAGCGGGACGTGGGTGGGGTGCATGGTCGCTCCTCTTCGGTGGGGGTCGTTCGTCTGGTCCCACGGTATGCCGTGGCCCGGCCGGGTGCGACCTCAGCCCTGCCCGAGCGGTCCGGGAAGGGGTTCGGCGTGGACCACCGTGAGCCCGCTGACGGCGCGGGTGAGGACGACGTAGAGGCGCCGCAGGCCGCTGCGGCCGTCCGGCTCGGCCCGGGCGAGGGCAGCCGGCTCCACGACCACGACCTGGTCGAACTCCAGGCCCTTGGCCACCGTGGCGGGCACCAGGTGGACGGGTAGCAGCCGCTCCCCGGCGTGGTCGCCGTCGAGGACCTCGTGCTCCAGGCCCGCCGCCGACAGGGCGGCGCCGACACGGGCGACCCAGCTGTCGGGCACGACGACGCCGACCGTGCCCTCCGCGTCGGCCACCTCCGCGACGGCGGCGACGGCGCCGGCGACCGCGTCGTCCACGGGACGCACGTCCAGCCGGCCCGGGTCCGGGCGGACCGACTCCGGCGCCGCCAGGCCGGGCGCCACCTGGGGCAGGAGGCGCGCGGCATACCCGATGACCGAGGCGGGGACCCGGAAGCCGCGGACGAGCACCTCCAGGTGCGTGGTGGGTGCGTCGAGGTCCTTGCCGAGGTGGCCCAACGACTCGGCCCAGCTGCCGGTGGCCCAGGGGGTGGTGCCCTGGGCGATGTCCCCCAGCACCGTGAGCGAGCCCGTGGCGGCGCGGCGGCCGACCGCCCGCAGCTGCATGGGGGAGAGGTCCTGGGCCTCGTCGAGGATCACGTGCCCCAGGCTGGGCGTGCGCTCGAGCAGGTCGGCGACCTCGTCGAGCAGCGGCAGGTCGGCGATGCTCCACCGGGCCGACCCCGGGGAGCGGGGTGCCCTGTCCCACACCAGGTCCTGCTGGTCCGGGGCGAGCCCCTCGCCGGTGCCCAGCACGTGGGCCAGGACGGCGGCAGGCGTGAGCTGCGGCCACACCTGCTTGACGTAGGCGGTGACCGGGGCCGACCGTGCGACGGCGTCCTGCACCCGGTCGTCGGGGGAGTCGCCGGCACGCTCCATCTCCAGCAGGACCGCGTGCGCGAGGCGCCGGGGCAGCATGGCCCGGGCGGCGCCGTAGCGCACGCCGCGCGTGCGCAGCTCATCCAGGATGTCCTGGACCTGGTAGGCGGGCACCCGCCACCGGCGTGACCCACGGGGCACGACGAGGGGCTCGGTCGCCGGCCGGACGTGCGACCAGACCGCGTCGGAGAGCACCTGCGCCATGCGTGCCTCGCCCTTGAGCCGGGCGACGGAGGGCGGGTCGACGGTCCGCACGCGGGCGTGCGCGAGCAGCTCCTCGACGGTGGTGTGCCGCACCGAGATCTCCCCGAGCGAGGGCAGGACCGCCCCGACGTGCTCGAGGAAGGCCCGGTTGGGCCCCACGACCAGCACGCCTGACCGGGACAGCCGGTCGCGGAAGGCGTAGAGCAGCCAGGCCGCCCGGTGCAGGCCGACCGCGGTCTTGCCCGTGCCGGGGGCGCCCTGGACGCAGATGGTGGTGCCGACGTCGGCCCGGACGATCTCGTCCTGCTCGGGCTGGATGGTGGCGACGATGTCGCGCATCGGACCGATGCGGGGACGCTCGATCTCGCGGGCCAGCAGGCGCGACCCGGCGGCGTCGACCGGTGCGGCCTGCCGGTCGAGCTCCTCCTGGTCGAGCCACTCGTCCTCCAGCGCGGTGATCCGTCCGCCCTCGACCCCGAAGCGGCGGCGGCGCCGGACGCCCATCGGGTCCGTGGGACCGGCCCGGTAGAACGGCGTGGACACGTCGGCCCGCCAGTCGACGACGACCGGGTCGCCGGAGGCGTCCGTCACGTGGCGCCGGCCGATATGGAGCCGGTCCTCGCCGACGGGGCCGGTGGTGTCGATGCGGCCGAAGAAGAGGGTGGTGCCAGGGTCGTCCTGGAGGGCCCTGGCCCGCAGCCAGAGGGTGCGCGCCAGCGCCTCGCCGGCGATCGCGTCGCCCGCGTCGGCGCCGAGGGAGAGGGTGTGCTCGCGCATCCGGGCGAGCTCGGCCCGGGCCCGGGCCAGGTGGGCGCGCTCGGCGGCGAGCTCGTCCTCGGGGGTGTGGACCGGCCCGGGGGGCTGGGAGGCCGGAGGTCGGCCAGGGGCAGGAGGCGGGGGAGGGGCAGATGGTGGAGCAGGCACGACGAGACCTCGGGAAAGGAGGGGGGAGCGTGACGATACACCCGCCCGCGGCCTCCGGTCCTGCCCTGTGCAGAACCGGTGCCCTGGCACGCGACACGCCGCAGCGCTGCCGGCACGGTGCGCGACACGCCGGGGCTGCTGGGCCGGTGGTGCGCGACACGCCTGGGCAGGTCGGGCCCACGCTGGGCGACGCGGGGTCAGGAACGCGTCGGTCAGGGGCGGCGGGCGCGCAGGGGGCGGACCATCGGCCGGCGGCCCCGGTGGCGTTCGACCGCCTTCTCGTAGTGGCCTACGAGCGTCTCGGTGGCCGCCCGCCACGAGTGCGTCTCGGCGTCCTCGCGGGCGGCCCGGCCCATCCGGCCCCGCAGGTCGGGGTCGGTCAGGAGCCGGTGCAGCCGGTCGGTGAGGGTGTCGGTGTCGCCGGGCCGGACCAGGAAGCCGGTGCGTCCCTCGTCGACGACGAACGGGATGCCGCCGGCGTCGGCCCCGACGACCGGCACGCCGCTGGCCATCGACTCCAGCGCGACCAGGCCGAGGGTCTCCGTGGTCGAGGGGAAGGCGAAGACGTCCGCCGAGGCGTAGGCCGCAGCCAGGTCCTGTCCCCCGAGGTAGCCGGTGAACACCGTCGGTGTCCCGGCGAACATCCGCTCCAGCTCGGCCTGTCCCGGACCGGAGCCGACGAAGGCCAGCCGGGCGCCCGTCGCCGCCAGTCGGCGCGCCGGCTCGAGCAGCTGGTCCAGGTCCTTCTCCCGGGACAGCCTCCCCACGTAGAGGACCAGCGGCGCGTCCGGCTCCCCTCCGGTGAGGCGGTGGCGCATCTGCTCCGTGCGCGCGTCCGGGTGGTAGGTGACCGTGTCGACCGCCTTGGGCCACAGGTCCACCTCCCGGATGCCGACCTGGCGGGCGCGGTCGACCATCTGCCGGGAGGTGCACAGGTTGACCTCGGCGAGGTTGTGCATCCCGGTGATCCAGCCCTGCGAGGGTGCCCGCAGGAGCGAGAGCCCGTTGCCCAGGCGCGTCGTGTACGACGGCACATCGGTGTGGAAGCTGGCCAGGAGCGGCAGGTTGCGCCGGCGGGCGGACAGCACGCCGTAGGCCGCCAGCCACACCGGGTTGACCGCGTGCACGACGTCGGGCTGGAAGGCCATCATCTCCCGCGCGATCCGGGCGGTGGGCAGGCCGACCTTGATCTCGGGGTACCAGGGGCGGAAGGAGACCGACCGGACCTTGACGACGCGGTGCGGGCCGTAGCTCGCCGGCGGGTCCCCGGGCGCGAAGACCAGCGCCGTGTGGCCGAGCTCGGTCAGCTGGTCGAGGGTGCGGGTGATGCGCGTGACGACCCCGTCGACCTTGGGCAGGAAGACCTCGGTGAACAGCGCGACGCGCACAGGGGTATGCCGTCGCTCAGGCGGACTGCGGGGCGGCGGCCTCCGCGGGGCTCGAGGTCGGCGACGGTCCCGGCCCCGACGGAGGGGTGGGCACCCGGGAGGTGGGCACGCCCGGCTGCTGCTCCACCGTCCACACCGAGGTGCAGGGGATCTTGTCCAGGTCGGCCCGGTCGGCGTAGCGCCGGGCGACGTCCTCGACCTCGAGCAGGAGGCCCTCCTCGAGGAGGGTCGGCTCCAGCCCCAGGTCCAGGAAGGTGTCGTTGCTGACGTGCAGCTCGTTCTCGGCCGCCTCGTGCCGGGGGTTGGGGACCAGCTCGACGGAGGCGTCGCTGATCCGGGCGACCATCTCGGCCAGGTCCCGGACCCGGTGGGTCTCGGTCATCTGGTTGAAGATCTTCACCCGGTCGCCGCGCCCGGGCGGGTTGTCCAGGGCGATCTGCACGCACCGGACCATGTCGCGGATATGGATGAAGGCCCGCGTCTGGCCGCCGGTGCCATGGACGGTCAGGGGGTAGCCGACGGCGGCCTGCATGAGGAAGCGGTTGAGGACCGTGCCGTAGTCGCCGTCGTAGTCGAACCGGTTGATCAGCCGCTCGTCGCGCAGCGTCTGGTCGGTGTGCGTGCCCCAGATGATGCCCTGGTGCAGGTCGGTGATCCGCAGCCGGTCGTTCTTGGCGTAGTAGGCGAACAGCTGCTGGTCCAGGCACTTGGTCATGTGGTAGATCGAGCCCGGGTTGGTCGGGTACAGGATCTGCTGGCCGATGCGCTCACCCTGGTCGGTCGTGACCTCCACGTCCAGGTAGCCCTCGGGGATCTTCATGCCCGCGGTGCCGTACCCGTAGACGCCCATCGTGCCCAGGTGCACGAGGTGGGCGTCCAGGCCGGACTCGACGAGGGCGCACAGCACGTTGTGTGTGGCGTTGGTGTTGTTGTCGACCGTGTAGCGCTTGTGGGCCGGCGACTTCATCGAGTAGGGGGCCGCGCGCTGCTCGGCGAAGTGCACCACGGCGTCGGGCCGCTCGGTGACGAGCAGGTCCAGGAGGGCGTCGTAGTCCTGGGCCACGTCGATCTCGGCGAACCGGATCTGCCGGCCGCCCACCTCCTGCCAGGCCGAGAGCCGCTCCTCGGGGGTGACGATCGGGGTGAGCGAGGAGGCGCCGAGCTCCTCGTCGATGCGGCGTCGGGACAGGTTGTCGACGATGAGGACGTCGTGGCCGAGGTCGGACAGGTGCAGGGACGCGGGCCAGCCGCAGAACCCGTCACCGCCCAGGACGGCGATCTTCACGTGAGCACTCCTTGTCGCAGGGTCGCCGCGGCGTGGAACGGCGGTGTGGTGAGCGTATCAACGCGGCTCGCCGGCACCCTCCCTCGGCGGCATGACGTCCGTGTCGTCGAGCCCGGGGACGGCGGGGTCCTCGTCCGCCGGCACGACCTCCGTGCCCTCGGCCGCCACGACGGTGGCCCCGTCGGTGGCCACGACCGTCCCGCCCTCGGAGACGACGGTGCCCCCCTCGGAGACGACCGTCTGGGCCTCGTCGACGTGCAGCTCGGCGTCCTCCCCGAGGGTGCCGTGGTACTCCACGACGTAGTCGGGCTGCTCCGGGTGGGCGATCTCCGGGGCGTTCTCCGGCTCGGTGCCGTGGACGTAGTCGGGGGCCACGACGACGACGTCCTCCAGGGTGCCCTCCTCCGAGCGGCGCTGGAACTCCTCCGGCGGCAGCACCTTGCGCCAGCGGCGGGTGGTCAGCACGCCGACCTCCCCGGCGTCCTCGCGGAGCGCGCGCAGCAGCGAGTAGATCTGCAGGTAGCCGAAGACGAAGAACGGCAGGCCGATGAGGATGGCGGTGTTCTGCAGGGCGGTCAGCCCCCTGGTCCCCGTCGCGGTGAGCAGGACCGCGGCGATGACGCCGATGGCGACCACCCAGAAGACCCGCTGGTGCACCGGCGACTCCTCCTCGTGGCCGCTGCCCATCGTGTCCATCACCAGGGCCGCCGAGTCGATCGAGGTGATGAAGAAGAGCACGACGACGAGCACGCCGACCGCCGAGGTGATCGAGGCCAGCGGGAAGTTGGCGAGGAACTCGAACATCGCCCCCGGGATGTCGCCCTCGTCGACGACGGCCTCGACCAGCCCGCCGTCCCCGTTGAGCTCGATGTCGAAGACGCCCATGCCGAAGATGCCGAACCAGACGACCGAGAAGAGCGTGGGGAAGGCAAGCACGCCGAAGACGAACTGCCGGATCGTCCGGCCGCGGGAGATGCGGGCGATGAAGATGCCCACGAACGGCGACCAGGTGATCGTCCACGCCCAGTAGAAGACCGTCCAGCCGCTCTGCCAGCCGGTGTCGGCCAGGGTGTCGTTCCAGAACGCCAGCTGGGGCAGCATCGACAGGTAGGTGCCGGCCGACTCCACCATCCCCTTGAGCATCATCACGGTCGGTCCGGTGAGCAGGATGAAGACCAGCAGGCCGACGGCGATGAGGATGTTGGTGTTGGACAGCCGCTTGATGCCCTTGTCCAGGCCGAGGGCCACCGAGACGGAGGCGACGATCGACACCGCGGTGATGATGAGGATCTGCGACAGCGCCGACTCGGAGACGCCGAAGAGCCGGGCCAGCCCGCTGTTGATCTGCATGGTGCCCAGGCCGATCGAGACGGCCACGCCGAACAGGGTGCCGACGATCGCCAGGATGTCGGTGGCCCGGCCGACCGGCCCGTGGATCCCCTCGCCGAGCAGCGGCTGGAACATCGAGCTGACCCGCGGCGGCAGGTTGCGCTTGTACATGAAGTAGCCGAACGCCAGCGCCGGCAGGGTGAAGATCGTCCAGGTGTGCAGCCCGAAGTGGTAGAGCGTGAAGCCCATCGCCTCGGTGGCCGCCTCCATCGACGCCGGCTCCACGCCCTGGCGCGGCGGGTTGGCGAAGTGGTTGACCGGCTCGGCCACGGCCCAGAACATGAGGATCGTCCCGATGCCGGCGGCGAAGAGCATCGCGAACCAGGACAGGTTGGAGTGCCCCGGCGACTCGTCGTCGGCCCCGAGCCGGACCTGGCCGAACCGGCTCATCGCCAGGTAGAGCAGGAACAGCAGGAAGACGGTGACGCCCAGGACGTAGAACCAGCCCAGGTTGGTGATGAGCCAGGCCGAGCCGCCGGCGAACAGGGCGTCCATCTGCTCGGTGAGCAGCAGGGTCGCCAGGACGAACAGGACGATGAGTCCTGCCGACCCGAAGAACACCACCGGGCTGGTGCGCAGCCGCAGCGCGTCGTGCAGTCTCGTGAGCATCGTCGTCTCCTCGTGCGGGCGCAGGCCGCGGCCGCCGGTCGGGGTCGGGGGGCGAAGAACCGCGACGACGATACAGAGAGTGCTCAGGTCAACGGAATCAGCCGCCGTCGGGGCGGGTCGCCAGGGTGACGGTCACCTGGACCCGCTCCCCGTCGCGGACCACCTCGAGCTCGACCTGCTCCCCGGACGCGCGCTCGCGCACCTGGCCCACCAGGGCGATCGCCGAGCGCACCTGCTCCCCGTCGATGGCCACGACGAGGTCGCCGTCCTGGATGCCGGCCTCCGCGGCGGGGGACCCGGGCTCGACCTGGCGGACCTCGGCCCCGGTCAGGGCCGCGCCGTCGGTCTCGGCCGCCCCGTCGCGCAGACCCACCCCGAGGAAGGCGTGCTCGGCGGTGCCGTCGGTGATGAGCTGGTCGGTGATCACCTGCACCTTGGCCGCCGGGATCGCGAAGCCGATGCCGATGGAGCCGGCCTGCGACGTTCCCGCGGCAGGCAGCGCGGCGATCGAGGAGTTGATGCCGACGAGCTCGCCCGCGGCGTTGACGAGGGCACCGCCGGAGTTGCCCGGATTGATCGCGGCGGAGGTCTGGATCGCGTTGGTCACCACCTCGGTGGCCACCGGGTCGCCGCCGGGCGTGGTGCCGGTGGCGCGGGTGGTGACCGGCCGGTCGAGCGCGCTGACGATCCCGGTGGTGACCGTCCCGGACAGGCCGAGAGGGTTGCCGATCGCCATGACCGGGTCGCCCACGGCCAGGGCACCGTCGTCGCCGACCGCCACCGGCTCCAGGTCCGCCGGGGCGTTCTCGAGGGCCAGCACGGCCAGGTCGCTCGAGGGGTCCTGGCCGACCACCGAGGCGGGGTAGCGCCGGCCGTCGGAGAGGACCACCTGGACCTGCTCGGCCGTGCCCACGACGTGGGCGTTGGTCACCACGTGCCCGTCGGTGTCCCAGACCACGCCGGAGCCCGACCCCTGGCCCTGCCGACCGACCACGTCGATGGAGACGACGCCGGGGGTCACCGCGTCCGCCACCGCGGCCCAGTCCTGGTCCTTGGACAGGGACACGGGCGTGCCCTCCGCCGCGCCGTCGTCGCCGGTGTCCTGCGGCGCCGCCGAGGGTGCGCTGGTGGCCGCCGGGTCCTCGTCGTCGAGGCCCTGCACCGCGGCGTAGGTGCCGACGGAGGCGAGCACGGCCGAGAGGAGGGCGGCCGCCAGGACGTCGACCCACCGCCGTCCGCCGCGGCGGCGCGGGGGCGACGCCGGCACGTGCTGGGTGGTGGTGTCCGGGCCGGGCTGGGGGGTCGTCATGGTCACCATGGCAGCACGTCCCGGTGGATCTGCCCTGGGGGTAGGCTGAGCGTCGGCTGGGAGCCGGAGCCCCCCGGCACGGGGGCAGGGAACCACAGCGTCGGTGCCGCGCGGGTCACGAACCGGTCGCGCGCAGGTTGCTATCGGATAACGATGACGCCCTTGAGGGGGCGGACCGGGGTCGGACGGTTGAGCGGTCCACGAGCCTCTGGCACGGTCGAGGGGTTACCAGTCAGTCCAATCGGGGCGACGTGTTCCCCGGCGTGCTCGCACGCGACGGGGAGGCATGTGCCTCGTCCAACCGAAAGGACCGTGGTCGACCATGACCCAGCACACCCTCCGCAGCGGCGGCACGCCTGCCCGCCGCCGAGTCTCCCTCATCGCGGCCGTGGCGGCCGCCGGCCTCGGGCTGGCCGCCTGCGGCGGCGAAGACGGCGGCGACGCCGGCGACGGTGGCGGCGACGCCGAGAGCGCGTCGACGCTCGAGCGGCTCCAGGAGGAGGGCACCATCAAGGTGGCCTTCGCCGGGGAGATCCCCTACAGCTACGAGGAGGACGGCGAGCTCACCGGCGCCACGATCGCCCTCGACCGGGAGATCTTCGCCGCGATGGGCATCGACGAGGTCGACGGGCAGCTCGTCGAGTGGGACGCGCTCATCCCCGGCCTGAACGCCGGCGAGTACGACGCGGTGTCCGCGGGCATGTCGATCCTGCCGGACCGCTGCGAGCGGGCCGCCTTCGCCGAGCCGACCATCATGTACACCAGCACCCTCATGGTGCCCGAGGGCAACCCGGAGGGCCTGAGCGACTTCTCCAGCTTCGAGGGCAACGACCTGACGCTCGCCGTCCAGTCCGGGGCGATCGAGCAGGGGTTCGCCGACGACATCGGCTTGGAGAACACCATGACGGTCAACTCCGCGCAGGACGGGATGGACGCGGTGTCCAGCGGCCGCGCGGACGCGTTCTCGCTGACCAACATCACGCTCTCGAAGATGGTCGAGGAGAACCCTGACGCCGGGGTGGAGACGACCGGCGGGTTCGTCGCCGAGGTCGACGGCGTCAAGCAGATCAGCGCGGGCTCGACGGTCTTCCGCCCGGAGGACACCGAGCTGCTCGAGGCCTACAACGAGGAGCTGGCCAAGATCGTCGGCGACGCGGACCGCTTCGAGGAGGTCGTCGGCGAGTTCGGCTTCACCGACGCTGAGCGTCCGCCGGAGGGCCTGACCGCCCAGATGCTCTGCGACGGTGACCTGGAGGCCGCGAACGAGGCTGCCGACCAGGCCGACGGCTGAGTCGTCGGTCCGTGACCGAGTTCTTCTCGGACCTCGGCACGGCCCTGCCGAGACTGCTGGGAGAGGGTCTGCGCGACACTCTCCTGTCCTTCCTCGGCGGGGCCGTGCTGATGGTGGTCGTCGCCGTCGTGCTCGGCGTGGCGATGCACCAGGGGCCCCGCTGGCTGCGGGTCGTCGCGCGGGTGGTCGTGGAGTTCTTCCGCGGCACCTCGCTCGTGGTCCAGCTGTTCTTCCTCTTCTACGTCCTGCCCAACCTCACCGGCCTCGGCAGCCTGGGCGGCACGTGGACGGCCATCCTGGCCCTGGGGCTGAACTACGGCGCCTACGGGGCCGAGGTGGTCCGGGGCTCGCTCAACGCCGTCCCGGCGGGGCAGTGGGAGACCGCCACCGCCCTGTCGATGCCCTGGGCCACCAAGATGCGTCGGATCATCTGGCCGCAGGCCTGGGCCCTGATGCTCCCGGGGTTCAACAACCTCATGGTCATGCTCGTCAAGGGCACCGCCGTCGTCGGGCTGGTCCTGCTCAACGACCTCACCTTCGAGTCCGAGCAGGTGCGCCGGGAGGTCGGCACCTGGCCGGCCTTCCTGGCGGCGCTGCTCATCTACTTCGTCATCGCCTGGGTGGTCTCGCTGGCCCTGCGTGGCCTGGAGGCCCGGGCCCAGCGTCGGCTCGGGCTCGGCGACTTCGAGGTCCGCAAGGCCCGGCAGGACGCCGACAAGGTCATGGCGGGCGCTGCCGCCGACGACCAGGACGGGCGGTGATCTGAAGATGTTCGAGACCGAGCTCTTCCTGGAGGCCCTGCCCATCCTCGTGATGGCCTTCCTCAAGGTCACCCTCGTGGTCACCGTGGCCAGCTCGCTGCTGGCCGCCGTGCTGGGCCTGGTGTGGGCGATCGCCCTGCGCGAGCTGCCGGGGGCGCTGGCCCGGCCGCTGGCGTTCGTCCTGGACTTCATCCGGATGACGCCCCTGCCGGTCCACCTGCTGGTGATCTACTACGCCTTCACCCAGCTGAGCCCGATGACGGTGGGCATCCTGGTGTTCGGGGTGCACTACTCGACCTACATGGCCGAGTCCTACCGCGCCGGGATCGAGTCCATCCGCAAGGGGCAGTGGGAGGCCGCCAAGGCCCTGTCGTTGCCCCCGTCCCGGACGTGGCGTGCGGTCATCCTGCCGCAGGCGATCCGCAACACGCTGCCGTCGCTGGGCAACTGGGCCATCGCGATGTTCAAGGACACCCCGTTCCTGATCTTCATCTCGGTGCCGGAGATGGTCACCCGCGCGCGCGAGTTCGGCGGGCAGAACTTCTCCTACATCGAGGCGATGACCCTCGCCGGCCTGCTCTTCCTGCTGGCCAGCTATCCCACCGCGGTCCTCATGCAGAAGCTGGAGAAGAAACTTGCCTACTGACCCGGACCACCGACCCACCACCGACGCCCGGACCTCCGAGGAGGAGCCCCGGGTCCGGTTCGAGGACGTGCACAAGAAGTTCGGCCGGACCACCGTCCTGGAGGACCTCAACTTCGTCGTCGGACGCGGCGAGCGGGTGACCCTCATCGGGCCGTCCGGCTCCGGCAAGACGACGATCCTGCGCCTGCTGATGACCCTGGAGACGCTCACCGGCGGCTACATCTGGGTGGACGGGGACCCGCTCACCCACGACCGGCGCGACGGCAAGCGGGTCGAGCTGCGGCCCAAGCAGGTCGCCGAGGTGCGCAAGCGCATCGGCATGGTCTTCCAGCAGTTCAACCTGTTCCCCAACATGACCGTCCTGCAGAACATCGTCGAGGCACCGGTCCACGTGCTGGGCCAGAGCCGGGACCAGGCTGCCGAGAACGCGCTCTCGCTGCTGGACAAGGTGGGGCTGCGGGACCGCGCCGACGCCCATCCCACCGAGCTCTCCGGTGGCCAGCAGCAGCGGGTGGCGATCGCGCGGGCGCTGGCGATGGACCCGGAGATCCTCCTGCTCGACGAGGTCACCTCCGCCCTCGACCCCGAGCTCGTGGGCGACGTCCTCAACGTGCTCAAGGACGTGGCGGCCAGCACCGACATCACCATGCTCATCGTCACCCACGAGATGCAGTTCGCGCGTGACGTGTCCAACCGGGTGATGATGTTCGACAGCGGGCGGGTGCTCGAGGAGGCGCCGCCCGAGCAGCTCTTCTCCAACCCGCAGCACGAGCGGACCCAGAAGTTCCTCGAGGCCGTCGTCTGACCGGCCGGGGCCGGCCGGCAGGCCGTGCCCCTTGCGCGCGGGCCCGTCAGGCTCAGGAGCCCGTCGACACCTCGTCGACGGGCTCCGGTGCGTCCGCCCCGTCGGGCGCGGCCGCCGGGAGCTCGACCCGGAAGGTCGCGCCGCCGCCCGGCGTGGGCCGGTGCCGCACCGACCCGCCGTGGCGGGCCACGATGGCGGCCACGATCGCCAGGCCCAGCCCGGTGCCGCCCGAGGCCCGGCTGCGGGAGCGGTCGGCCCGGTAGAAGCGCTCGAAGGCCCGCTGGGCCGCGTCGTCGTCGAGGCCGGGCCCGTGGTCGCGGACCTCCACGGCGACCGTGCCGTCCACCCGCCCCACGGCGACCTCGACCGGGGTGCCGGCGGGGGTGTGGGTCAGGGCGTTGGCCACCAGGTTGGTCAGCACCTGGCGCAGCGCCCCGTCCTCGCCCACGACGACGCAGGAGGCGGAGCGCTCCCCGTCCTCCAGGGCCACCAGCCGCACCGTCCGGTCCGGCGTCCGCACCCGCGCGTCCTGGACGGTGTCCGAGGCGAGGACGGTCAGGTCGACCCGGGTGGGTGACATCGGCGGCTCGGAGTCCAGCCGGGTCAGGGTGAGCAGGTCCTCCACGAGCCGCGACATCCGGGTGGCCTCGTCCTCGATCCGCCGCATCGCCCCGGGCACCTCGCTCGGCGGCACCGCGCCCACCCGGAACAGCTCGGCATACCCCTTGACCGTGGCCAGCGGCGTGCGCAGCTCGTGCGAGGCGTCCGCCACGAAGTCGCGCATCCGGCGCTCCGACCCCTCCCGCACCGCGAACGAGTGCTCGATCTGGGCCAGCATCCGGTTCAGCGAGTCGGCCAGCGAGCCGACCTCGTCGTTCGTGCCGCGCGGGGGGATGCGGCGGGCGAGGTCCCCGGCCGCGATGGCGGCCGCGGTGTCCTCGATCCGGGTCAGCGGGCGGAAGGCCCGGCGCACCGCGAACCACCCCAGGACCCCGACGAGGACCAGGGTGGTCAGCCCGATGACCGCGGTCAGCCAGGCCAGCTGCCGCACGGTGCTCTCCACGCTCGTCAGCGGCAGCGCCACCGCGATCGTCCCGCCGGTGCGGCCCTGCCCGTCGGTCAGCTGGGCGGCCAGCACCCGCCAGGACCCGACCCCGTCCTCGCCCCGGACGGTGAAGTGCTCGCCGAGCCGGGAGTCGTCCACGTCGACCCGGTCCAGCGCGGGCATGCTCACCTCGAGGCGGCGCGGCTGGAAGACCCGGGTCTGGGCGGGGGCGTCCGGGTCGGCGGGCGTGAAGACGACCACGTAGGGGTTGGGCGGCACGAACGTCTGCTGCTCCAGGTCCACCTGCTCGCCGGTGGCCTCCTCGACGATCTGGCTGTAGGTCCGCTGGGCCAGCGGCTCGATGTAGGCGCCCAGGTCGGCGTCGGCCCGGTCCACCAGGTAGCCGCGCAGCATCATGAGGGACACCGACGTCGTGAGCACGTAGGCCGCCAGCACGAGCAGCACCACCACCGCGACGAGCCGGTGGGTCAGCGACAGGCCGTGCAGCCGCTGGTAGGTCCATCCCTTCAGCCGGCCGACCACGGCCGGGACCCTCAGGCCGGGCGGGGCGCGCGCAGCACGTAGCCCACGCCCCGCTTGGTGTGGATCAGCGGCTCGCCGACGACGTCGATCTTGCGACGCAGGTAGGAGATGTAGGACTCCACGATGTTCATCTCGCCCCGGAAGTCGTAGTCCCACACGTGGTCGAGGATCTGGCTCTTGGACAGCACCCGGCCCGGGTTGAGCATGAGGTAGCGCAGCAGCTTGAACTCGGTGGGGGAGACCTCGATGACCTTCCCCGCACGGCGGACCTCGTGGCTGTCCTCGTCCAGCTCCAGGTCGGCCACGCGCAGCACGTGGTCGTCGTCGGGGTCGACCAGCCGGGTGCGTCGCAGCACGGCCCGGATGCGGGCGACCACCTCCTCGAGGCTGAACGGCTTGGTGACGTAGTCGTCGCCGCCGACGGTCAGGCCCTTGATCTTGTCGTCGAGGGAGTCGCGCGCGGTGAGGAAGACGATCGGCAGGTCGGCGCCGCGCTCTCGCAGCGTCCGGGTGACGCTGAAGCCGTCCATGTCGGGCAGCATGATGTCGAGCACGGCCAGGTCGATCTCGTGCTCGCCGGCCAGCTGCAGGGCGGTCCGTCCGTCGGGGGCGGCGTGCACCTCGAAGCCGGCGAAGCGCAGGCTCGTGGTGAGCAGCTCGCGGATGTTCGTCTCGTCCTCGACCACCAGCAGGGTGGCCTCCGGCTCCTGGGTCGTCGCGCTCATGGACCCATCGTCCTCCTCCCTGCTGGGAGTCGTCTGGGAGCAGGCTGGGAGCCTCGTCCCCGCGGTCGGTCGGGGACCCGTCCGGCTCAGCCGGCGCTGCGGTCCAGGGGCGTGCGGTCCTCCCGCGCGGTCGGTGCCGGCTCGGCCGACAGCAGCCCGGCCCAGTCGGCCTCGAGCAGCTCGGCGGGGGTGCCGGCCACGTGCACCGCACCGGCGTCCTCGAGCTCGACCCGGCCGAAGCCCCCCGAGAGGAGCGCGACGCACGGGGAGCCCATCCGGGCGGCGGCGGTGACGTCGTAGGTGGTGTCGCCGACCACGAGGGCCGAGGAGCCGCCCGCCGCCTCGAGCGCGCTGGCGAGGATGTCCGGGGCGGGCTTGGAGTGCTCGGCGTCGTCGGAGCTGGTCGTGGCGGCCAGGGTGCCGTCGGGCAGGTCGAGCAGGCCCACCACGTGGTCGGTGAAGCGGGCCTTGCCGGAGGAGGCCAGCGCCACCCGCACGCCCCGGTCCGCCAGCAGCAGCACCAGGTCGCGGGCGCCGGGCAGCAGCACGATCTCGGGCAGGAGCCGGTCGTACTCCTCCTCCCACCGCTCCCGCAGGGCCTCGCCGTGCTGCTCCTCCACCTCGTCGCCGGCGACGGCGGCGACGAGCTTGTCGCCGCCCATCCCGATGGCCCGGTGCACCTGCCACAGCGGGGGGTGGAGGTCGTGCGCGGCGAAGGCGCGGGCCCACGCCAGCGCGTGGTGGTAGGTGGTGTCGGCGAGGGTGCCGTCGACGTCGAGCAGGACGGTGTCGTGGGGAGCCATGTCCCCATTCCACCCGGTATGCCCTCCCGCGTCACCCCGGGGGGTTCAGGCGCGGTCGAGGGTCTCCAGGTCGTCGGCGTCGACGATCCGGTAGGCGTAGCCCTGCTCGGCGAGGAAGCGCTGGCGGTGGGCCGCGAACTCCGCGTCCACCGTGTCCCGGGCGACCGTGGTGTAGAAGTGCGCGGTCCGGCCGTCGCCCTTGGGTCGCAGCACCCGCCCGAGCCGCTGGGCCTCCTCCTGGCGGGAGCCGAAGGTGCCCGAGACCTGGATGGCCACGGACGCCTCGGGCAGGTCGATGGAGAAGTTGGCGACCTTGCTCACGACGAGCAGGTCGATCTCGCCCTCGCGGAACTGGCGGAAGAGCTCCTGACGGCGGGTCACCGTCGTCTCCCCGGTGATGAGCGGCGCGTCCAGCCGGTCGGCCAGCTGCTCGAGCTGGTCGAGGTACTGGCCGATGACCAGCGTGGGCTCGCCCCGGTGCCGCTCCACGAGCGTCTCGACGACCGCGTCCTTGGCCGGGGCGCAGGCGGCGAAGCGGTAGCGCTCGTCCGGCTCGGCCGCGGCGTAGGCCATCCGCATCGACTCCGGCAGGGAGACCCGCACCTCGACGCAGTCGGCGGGGGCGATCCACCCCTGGGCCTCGATGTCCTTCCACGGGGCGTCGTAGCGCTTGGGCCCGATGAGGGAGAACACGTCCGACTCCCGGCCGTCCTCCCGCACGAGGGTCGCGGTCAGCCCGAGCCGGCGACGGGCCTGCAGGTCGGCGGTCATCCGGAAGATCGGGGCCGGCAGCAGGTGCACCTCGTCGTAGACGACCAGCCCCCAGTCCCGGGCGTCGAGCAGGTCCAGGTGGGGGAAGACACCCTTGCGCTTGGTGGTGAGCACCTGGTAGGTGGCGATCGTCACCGGCCGGATCTCCTTGCGGGCGCCGGAGTACTCGCCGATCTCGTCCTCGGTGAGGCTGGTGCGGCGCAGCAGCTCCTCGCGCCACTGGCGGGCGGAGACGGTGTTGGTGACCAGGATCAGGGTGGTCGTCTGCGAGCGGGCCATCGCGCCGGCCCCGACGAGGGTCTTGCCGGCGCCGCAGGGCAGCACGACGACCCCGGACCCGCCATCCCAGAAGCCGTCGACCGCCTGCTGCTGGTAGGGGCGCAGGGACCAGGCCGGGGTCCGGCCGCCGTGCCCGTCGTCGACGCCCTCGGTGGCCAGCTCGATCGGGTGCGCCTCGCCGTCGACGTAGCCGGCGAGGTCCTCGGCCGGCCAGCCGACCTTGAGCAGCTCCTGCTTGAGGTGGCCCCGCTCGGAGGCGTGCACGACGACGGTGTCCTCGTCCACGCGCTCGCCGACGAGGGGCTTGATCCTCTTGTGGCGCAGCACCTCGGTGAGCACGGCCCGGTCGGTCGTGCGCAGCACCAGCCGGGTCGGCGGCAGGCCGGTCCGCGGGTCCTCCTCCCCGTCCACCGGTTCCTTGAGCAGGGTCAGCCGGCCGTAGCGGGCCATGGTGTCGGCGACGTCGACGAGCAGCGGCTGGGGCACGGGGTAGCGGCTGTGGGTCAGCAGGGCGTGCACCACCTGCTCGGCGTCGTGCCCCGCGGCCCGCGCGTTCCACAGGCCCAGGGGGGTGACCCGGTAGGTGTGCACGTGCTCGGGCGCCCGCTCCAGCTCGGCGAACGGCGCGATGTCACGACGGGCCGCCTCCGCGTCGGGGTGGTCGACCTCGAGGAGGAGGGTCTTGTCGGACTGGACGATCAGGGGGCCGTTCATCGTGGGGACAACGGCGGGACGGGGGGCGGACATTCCGCCGGGGCGTCGGCCGGGGCCCACGGGTGGCGCGGGCGCGGTCCAGCCGGTATGACGGTGCACGTGGCTGCCCCGGAGCTGGACGTCGACCCCTGGCGGGTGACCGAGCCCGACGTCGACGTGTCCGACGACGTGCTCGCGGTCTCGGAGACGCTCTTCTCCCTGGCCAACGGCTTCGTCGGGATGAGGGGCACGTTGGAGGACGGGCGGCCTGCCCGCGTGCGCGGCACCTTCCTGTCGGGCGTCTTCGAGCACTACCCCCTGTCCTACCCCGAGCGCGGCTACGGCGACCCCGTGCAGGGCCAGGCCATCGTGTCGGTCGCGGACGGCACCGTCGTCCGGCTGGTCGCGGACGGCACGGCGATGGACGTGGGGAGCGTCCGTCCCCGGCACCACTCCCGCACCCTCGACCTGCGCGCCGGCACCCTGGACCGCCGCGTCGAGTGGGCCCTGCCCTCGGGCACGACCCTGCAGGTGAGGTCCCGACGGCTGGTCTCCCTGGCCGAGCGGTCCGTGAGCGCGATCCGGTATGCCGTGCGCGCCGTCGACGGGCCCGTGCACCTCGTCCTGCGGTCCGACCTCGCCGGGCTGGTCGACCGGCCCTCGGTCACCAAGGGCGACCCCCGGGTCGGGGAGGCGCTCGCCGAGCCGTTCGAGGTGGTCCGCCAGCGGTGCGGGGACGCCGGCGGCACCATGGTGGGCCGCACGCGGTCCTCCGGGATGGTCGTCGGTGCCGCCGTGGAGCACCTCGTCGACGGGGCGGGCGAGGTGACCACCGAGGCCCGCGACCACACGGTGCGCACGGGCGTGACGGCATACCTCGAGGCGGGGGAGGAGCTGGTCCTGACCAAGGTGCTGGGCCACGCCTGGGTCCACGAGGGCGACCCGGACGACGTGCTGGACCTGGCCGAGGCGGCGGTCGCCTCCGGGCTGGACCGCGGCTGGGAGGGTCTGGAACGGGCCCAGCGGGAGGTGCTCGAGGACCTGTGGCAGACCGCCGACGTCGAGGTGGACGGCGATCCGCAGCTGCAGCAGGCCCTGCGCTACTGCCTGTTCCAGCTCTTCTGCTCGGCGGCGCTCATCGGTGACGCGCCGGTCGGGGCCAAGGGGCTGACCGGGCTGGGCTACGACGGCCACACGTTCTGGGACATCGAGGGCTTCGTGGCTCCGGCGCTGAGCCTGCTGCGCCCGGAGGCCGCCCGACGGCTGCTGCGCTGGCGGGCGGGCACGCTGGAGGAGGCGCGGCACCGGGCTCAGGTCCTCGACCTGCAGGGCGCCACCTTCGCCTGGCGGACCATCGACGGGCACGAGTGCTCGCCCTACTGGCCGGCGAGCACTGCGGCCATGCACGTCAACGCGGACGTGTGCCGCGCCTTCTGGCTGCACCGCAACGTCACCGGGGAAGCCTTCGACGACGACCTGCGGCTCTTCGAGATCCTCGTGGAGACCGCGCGGCTGTGGACCTCGATGGGTCACCGGGACGCCGACGGCGGCTGGCACCTGCTCGGCACGACCGGGCCGGACGAGTACACCGGCGTCGTCGACGACAACGTCTTCACCAACCTCATGGCCCGCCGCAACCTGCTGTGGGCCGCCGACGCCGCTGAGGAGCAGGACGAGCTGGCCGGGGGGATGGGGGTGACGCCGGAGGAGGTCGCCAGCTGGCGGGACGCGGCGACCTCGGTGCACGTCCCGTGGGACGAGGAGCGGGGGGTGCACCCGATGAACGACCACTTCACCACCTACCGCGAGTGGCGCTTCGCCGACCACCGGGACTGCTACCCGCTGCAGGAGCACCACCACTACGCCAAGATCTACCGCCGCCAGGTGCTCAAGCAGGCCGACCTCGTGCAGGCCCTGTGGTGGTGCCGCGACGACTTCACCGACGAGGAGGTGGCGCGCGACCTCGACTACTACGAGGCCCGGACCGTGCGCGACTCCTCCCTCTCGGCCGCGGTCCAGGCGGTCGTCTGCGCCCAGGCCGGCCACGCCGACCTCGCCCTGCGCTACCTGCGGGAGGCCGCGACCGTCGACCTGCTCGACGTGCAGGGGGACACCGACGACGGGCTGCACCTGGCGGCCGTCGGCGGGTCCTGGCTCGCGCTCGCGGCGGGCCTCGGCGGGCTGCGGGAGGACCGCGAGGAGCTCGAGCTCTCGCCCGTGCTGCCGCAGGCGTTGGAGCGCACGGCCTTCCACCTCACCTGGCGGGGACGGGTGCTGCGGGTCGAGACGACCCGGGAGGGCACCACGGTCACGCTGCGCCGCGGCGAGGGGCCGGTGTCCGTCGTGGTCGACGGGGCGGCCCTGGAGGTGCGGCCGGACGCTCCGGCGCGCGCACCGCTGCGGACCCCCACGCCGCTCCTGCCCGAGCCGACGCAGCCGGTCGGTCGCGAGCCGGCCGGCTGACCGCCGCGGGAGGTCCGCACCGGCCTGGTGGATGATGGGGCCCATGACGACGGAGTCCCGCCAGCTGCCGATGACCGTGCCCATGCCCGGGCTGCCCGACCGGGTCACGATCTACGAGGTCGGACCCCGCGACGGGCTGCAGAACGAGCCGACCGCGGTGCCGGTCGAGGTCAAGGCGGAGTTCGTCCGGCGGCTCCTGGACGCGGGGCTGGACACCGTCGAGCTGACCAGCTTCGTCCCCCAGCGGTGGGTGCCCCAGCTCGGCGACGCCGAGGAGCTGCTGGACCTGCTCGGCCCCCTGGGCACCGGCCGGCAGCGCCCGGTCCTGGTGCCCAACGAGCGGGGCCTGGACCGGGCCCTGGACAAGGGCGTGAACGCCGTGGCCGTGTTCGCCAGCGCCACCGAGACCTTCGCCCGCAAGAACCTCAACCGCTCGGTCGGGGAGTCCCTGGAGATGTTCGCCCCGGTGGTGCGGCGGGCCCTGGACGGCGGCGCCTGGGTGCGGGCCTACGTGTCCATGTGCTTCGGCGACCCGTGGGAGGGGCCGGTGCCCGTCGGCCAGGTCGTGGACGTGTGCTCCCACCTCATGGACCTGGGCTGCGACCAGCTCTCGATCGGCGACACGATCGGCGTGGGCACCCCCGGCCACGTCGTGCGGCTGGTCACCGCCCTGGACGACGCCGGGATCGGGCCGGACCAGGTCGCGGTGCACTTCCACGACACCTACGGCCAGGCGCTGGCCAACACCCTCACCGCGCTGCAGCACGGGGTGCGGGTGGTCGACGCGGCGACCGGCGGCCTGGGCGGGTGCCCCTACGCCCGCTCGGCGACCGGCAACCTGGCCACCGAGGACCTCGTCTGGGCCCTCGACGGGATGGGCGTGGAGACGGGCGTGGACCTGGACGCCCTCGTGTCCACGAGCACCTGGATGGCCGAGCAGCTGGGACGCCCGGCCCCCTCGCGGGTCGTGCGGGCGCTCGCCGGCGGCTGACCGGCCCCGCCGGGGGCCGGTCGCCGGCAGGCGCGGCCGGGGCGCGTGGAGCTGGCGCTCGGGGTGCTCAGAGGTGGCGGGTGATCTCGGCGTCCGCCTCCAGCTCGTCCAGGATCGTGGTGAGGGCCTCGTTCTCGCGCTGCTCGGTGAGCTGCTGCTCGAGCACGTCGCGGACGTCCTCGAAGGGCGGCACCCCCTCGGCCCCGTCGGTGGCTGCCGCGCCGTCCATCCCGTCGGTCAGCTCGGCGTAGTAGTCCTGCAGCTCCTGCTCCGTCGGCGGCTCGACCCCGCCGCGCTCGGCGACGATCTCCTCGATGAGCAGCAGCCGGCCCATCTCCTCGCGCACCTGCTCCTCGGGCAGCCCCTGCTCGCCGAGGGCGGCGACCAGCTCGTCGGCGGACCCCAGGCCGTTCTGCTCGGCCAGCGAGGCCAGCTCGGCGTCCACCTCCTCGGCGTCGGCCTCCAGGCCCAGCCGCTCGCCCTCCTGGCGGAGCAGCTCGCTGGCCACGAGCGACTCGAGCACGCCGTCGCGCAGGGCGGCCTCGTCGACCGGGGAGCCGGCGGCCGTGGCCTGCTGCCGGGCGGCGTCGCGCTGCTGCTCGAAGACCTCGACGAAGTCGGCGCGGCTGATCTCCTCGCCCTCCACCTCCGCCACGGGGTCGGGCAGCTCGTCGGGGTCGACCGTGGTGCCCGCCGCGTCCACCGACGACCCGTCCTCGGCCGTGCCCGTCGCGCCGCCGCCCGCCGTCGCCGTGGCGGCGTCCACCCCCGGGTCGGCCCCCTCCGGGCCCTCCTGGGCCGAGCAGGCGCCGAGGGTGAGCGCGGCCGCCAGGGCGAGGGCACCGACCATCCCGCCGTTCGTCGTGCGGCCAGGTCCGGTCGGGGTCGTCCGTGTGCGTCGCATCCGCCGGACGTTAGGCGGCCCACCTGGGTATGCCTCCCAGGTCCCGTCCAGGCGCCGTGCAGCGACGTCGTGGGGCGGCTGGACGCCCGGCCGGGCCGATACGCTTCCCGACCATGAGCGGTCCGGGCGAGCTGCGGACCGGGGGCCCCGCGGAGCACGGGCGTGGGCGCGCCCGCGTGCTCCGTGCCCTGGACCTCCTGCGCTCGCCCTGGGCCCGTCGCGGGTTCCTGCTCGCCGCGGTCGCCGCCGCGGTGCTGGCGCTCGTCGTCGAGCGGGAGGCGGCCGGGCGGGCGCTCGACCAGGTGTCCTGGTCCTTCGTCGCCCTCGCCCTGGGACTGTCGGTGCTCAACGTCCTCTTCGCCGCGCTGTCGTGGAGGGCCGTCGCCGGCGGGCTCGGGGTCCCGCTGGGGGTGCGGGACGCGGCGGTCGTCTATCTCGTGGGGCAGGTCGGCAAGTACCTGCCCGGCTCGGTGTGGAACCTGCTGGCCTCCGCCGAGCTGGGGCGCGACCGGGGCGTGGGCCGGCGGCTGACCGTGGGCACCCTGCTGGTGGGGGTGCTCCTGTCCGCGGTCGTCGGCGGTGCCCTGGTGCTGGTGACCCTGCCGGGGGCCCGGGGGACCCCGCTGGAGCCGCACGGGTGGCTGGTGCTGCTCGCCCCCGTCGTGCTGCTCCTGGTGCTCCCCCCGGTGCTCGGCAGGGTGCTCGAGCTGGCCCTGCGGGTCACCGGGCAGGCCCCGGCGCGACGGCGCCCGGACGCGGGGTCGGTCGCGGCGGGGTCGGCGTGGTCGCTGGCCTCGTGGGTGGCGATCGGCCTGCAGGTCCTCGTGCTGGCGGTGGCGGTCGGGGCGCAGCCCGGCGTCCCGCTGCTGCGGACCTCCCTGGGCGGCTACGCCCTGGCCTGGCTCGTCGGGACGGTCCTGGTGTTCCTGCCCGCCGGTGTGGGGGCCCGCGAGGCGGTGCTGGCGCTCGTGCTGGCCCCGGTGCTCGACGCCGGAGCCGTCCTCGTGGTGGTCCTCCTCTCCCGGGTGCTCCTCACCCTGGCCGACCTCCTCGCCGCGGGGAGCGCCATGCTCGTCCAGCGGTGGTGGCCGCCTCAGCCCACCCCCAGGTCGCGCCGCCGGTAGCCGACGAGCCCCGCCCCCGACAGGCCGAGGGCGACGAGGAGCACCATGGCGATCGGCGTCCAGGCCATCTCCTCCACCGGCAGCGCGGGCAGCGGCTCCCAGGGGGACAGCCGGGTCAGCCACTCCGGCAGACCGAGCACCGCGCCCACCCAGACCATGAACAGCGACCACCCGACGACGACCCACACCAGCCACCCCAGCCGGGGGGCCCAGCCGTGCAGCGCCACCGCCAGTCCGAGGACGAGCAGGGCGCCGGGCGTCAGGACGAGCGAGGCCCAGGTGGTCCGGGCGACGACGTCGCCGCTGCCGGTCTCCAGCGCGTACGGCAGGCCCAGGAGGGCCCCGAAGAGCGCGGCGGCAGCCACGCCGACCGCGACGGCGACCAGCAGGTGCGCCAGCGCCAGTCGGGTCCGCGGGACGGCGGTGGAGAGCACGAGCTCGGCGTGGCCCCGCCGTTCCTCCACGGCCAGCCGTTGCCAGACCTGGACCACCAGGACGGCGACCAGGATCGCGACCAGGCCCAGCATCGCCACGTAGAACGCGTCGACGAGCTGCTCGGCGCCGCCGCCCATCCGTCGCAGCACCATCTCGAACTGCGGCAGGTCGGCGATCATCCGCCCGAAGCTGCCCGTCAGCGACCCCATCCCCAGGGCGAAGACCGACAGTCCCACGAGCCAGCCGGCGACACCCGGGCGGTGCAGCCGCCAGGCGAGCGCGATCGGCGACCGCAGGCCCCGGGCCGCCCGGGCCGGGCCGGGGCGCACGGCATACACCCCCGAGCCGTGGTCCCTCCGCGCCTCGAGGGCGAACGCGCCCGCCACGAGCGCGGCCGTGAGCAGCAGGGGCAGGAGAAGGACCCCCCAGCGCTCGTCCGCGTAGGGGCGGGCCAGCGCCATCCACTCCACGGGCGAGGCCCAGCGCAGGAGCTGCGCCGTCGAGCCGTCCGTCGCCGCGTCGGCGACCGCCCGCAGCAGGTAGGCCGCCGCGAGGACGGCCAGGCCCAGGCCCCGGGCGGCGCGGGCGCTCGCGGTCAGCTGGGCGGTGACCGCCCCGACCCCGACGAAGACGGCGCCGGTGAGCGCGGTGCCGGAGCCGAACGCCAGGGACCCGGCCGGCGGGGCACCGACGCCGACCATCCCCGCCGTCACCAGCATCCCGAGGACGGCCACGGCGGCCAGACCCACGACCACGGCGGCGGTCAGCGGGGCCGACCGGTCCACGACGCCGGAGCGCAGCAGCTCGGTGCGGCCCTCCTCCTCGTCGGCCCGGGTGACCCGCACCACGCCGAGGACGGCCATCAGCCCGGCCAGGGTGGCCAGGAAGGTGCCCACCCGCCAGACGGTGAAGCCCCCCGGCGTGGTCAGGTCGTAGGGCGGACCGAGCATCGCCCGCATGGTGGGGTTGGCGGCCATCACGTCCAGGGCGCCGGCGCCGGCCAGGCCGCCGACGATCGTCTCGTAGGCGGCGGCGGTGGCCGGGGCGAGCACGGCCAGGCCGAGGATCCAGGCCAGGTGGAACCACCGGCTGCGCCGCAGCGCCAGCGCGACGAGGACGCGGGTGCCGGTCATCGCCCCGTGCCGTCGTAGTGGCGCAGGAAGAGCTGCTCCAGAGTGGGCGGCGAGGTCCGCAGGCTGCGCACCCCCAGGGGCGTCAGCCGGGCCAGCAGGTCGCCCAGGGCGGTGTCGTCCACCTGGCAGGTCAGCCGGTGCCCGTCGACGATCGCGTCGTGGACCCCAGGGGCCGCGCACAGCTCCTGCGGCACGGGGCCCCCGAGCTCGACCTCCACCTGGGTGCGGGTCAGGTGGCGCAGCTGGGCCAACGTGCCGCTCTCCACGACCCGGCCGGCGCGGATGATCGAGACCCGGTCGCAGAGGTGCTCCACCTCGGAGAGGATGTGGCTGGAGAGCAGCACGGTCCGTCCGTCGCCCCGCCACCGGCCGACGACCTCACGGAACTGCGCCTCCATGAGCGGGTCCAGGCCGGAGGTCGGCTCGTCGAGGAGCAGCAGCTCGACGTCCGAGGCCAGGGCGGCCACGAGGGCGACCTTCTGCCGGTTGCCCTTGGAGTAGGTCGAGCCCCGTCGCCGCGGGTCGAGGTCGAACCGCTCGAGCAGCTCGTCCCGGCGGCGCGGGTCGATGCCGCCCCGCAGCCGGCCGAGGAGGTCGATGACCTCGCCGCCCGTGAGCCCCGGCCACAGGGCCACGTCCCCGGGGACGTAGGCCAGCCGCCGGTGCAGCTGCGCGGCGTCGGCCCAGGGGTCGCCCCCGAGCAGCCGCGCCGAGCCGCCGTCGGCCCGCAGGAGGCCGAGCAGGACGCGCAGCGTCGTCGACTTCCCCGAGCCGTTGGGCCCGAGGAACCCGTGCACCTCCCCCTGGGCCACGGACATCGTCAGGCCGTCGAGGGCGACCGTGCTCCCGAACCGCTTGGTCAGGTCGCGGATCTCGATCGGGTCCATGCCCGGCAATCTACGCCCGGACCGACCAGGGGTCCGGGGAGCGGCGCCGACGCGCGGCCGGGACGCGTCGCCGCATACGGTGGGGGTATGCAGTTCCTCACCCAGAGCCAGACCCCCACCGATCCCGACGGCGCCGGGACGCCGGCCGCCGGCATCGACCGTTCCCTCATGGACCCGTCGGTGCGGCCGCAGGACGACCTGTTCGCCCACGTCAACGGGACCTGGCTGGCGACCGCCGAGATCCCCGCCGACCGGGCGCGCTACGGAGCCTTCGACATGCTCCGGGAGACGGCCGAGGCCCACGTGCGCGAGCTCATCGAGCGTGCCGCCGAGCGGCTGCCGGAGCCGGAGAGCCCCGAGGGCAAGGTCGGTGCGCTCTACGCCAGCTTCATGGACACCGCCCGGGTCGCGGACCTGGGCACCGACCCGCTCGTGGAGCCCCTGGGCCGGATCGCGGCGGTGACCGGCCCGTCCGACGTCGTGCGCGTGAGCGCCCAGCAGGAGCGCGAGGGCGCCGACGGCCTGGTGCACACCTGGGTCACCGCCGACGCGGGCAGCCCCGAGGAGTACGTGGCCTACCTGCACCAGGGGGCGATCGGGCTGCCGGACGAGGCCTACTACACCGACGACGAGCACGCCGAGGTCCGCGCGGCCTACCGGAGCTACCTGGGCCGGCTGCTGGAGCTGGCGGCCCCCGCGCTGGACCGGGCCGGCCTCGACCTGGGTCCCGACCCCGTCGCCGCGGTGTACGGCCTGGAGGAGCGGATCGCGGCCGCCCACTGGGACCGGGTCGCGGCCCGCGACGCCGTCCGGTCCTACACGCGGCTGGAGCGTGCCGAGCTCGCGGACCGCACGCCCGGGTGGGACTGGGACGCCTGGGCCGAGGGCCTGGGCGCGCCTGCGGGAGCCCTCGACCGGGTCGTGGCCCGGCAGCCGGACGTGCTCGCCGCGGTCGCCCTGGCCCTCCAGGAGGTCCCGGTGGACACCTGGCGGGCCTGGCTGGCCGTCCGGCTGCTGGACGCCACGGCGCCCTACCTGACCGACGAGCTGGTCGCCGCGCACTTCGACTTCCACGGCCGGGCCCTGTCCGGCACCCCGGAGAACAAGGAGCGGTGGAAGCGCGGCGTGGCGCTCGTGGAGGCCCTGCTGGGCGAGGCCGCCGGCGAGCTCTACGTCGCCGAGCACTTCCCCCCGGCGGCGCGGGAGCGCATGGAGCAGCTCGTGACCAACGTCGTCGCCGCCTTCCGGGAGCGGATCGGCCAGCTGGAGTGGATGAGCCCGGAGACCCGGGACCGCGCCCTGGAGAAGCTGGCCGCCTTCCGGCCCAAGATCGGCCACCCGCCCACCTTCCGCGACTACGCCGCCTACCGGCTCGACCCGACCGACCTGGTCGGCAACGTGCGGCGCGGCAACGCGTTCGAGACCGACCGGCAGCTGGCCAAGGTCGGGCGGCCGATCGACCGCGACGAGTGGCTGATGACGCCCCAGACCGTCAACGCCTACTACCACCCGATGCTCAACGAGATCGTCTTTCCCGCGGCCATCCTCCAGCCGCCGTTCTTCGACGTCGACGCCGACGACGCGGCCAACTACGGCGGGATCGGGGCGGTCATCGCCCACGAGATCGGGCACGGGTTCGACGACCAGGGCAGCCGCTACGCCGGGGACGGCTCGCTGACCGACTGGTGGACGCAGGAGGACCGGGAGCGCTTCGACGCCCGGGCCCAGCGGCTCGTCGAGCAGTTCGGCACCCTCTCCCCCCGGGACCTGCCCGACGACGAGGCCACCGTCAACGGCGGCCTGACCGTCGGGGAGAACATCGGCGACCTGTGCGGCCTGGAGCTGGCCCACCTGGCCTACCGGATCGCCAGCGGGGACCGGGCGCCCGAGATCGGGGGCTGGACCGGGGACCAGCGGTTCTTCCTCGGGTGGGGCTCGGTGTGGCGCACCACCGCCCGTCCGGAGGAGGCCCGGCGGCTGCTGTCCGTCGACCCGCACGCGCCGGCCGACCTGCGGGCGAACACCGTGCGCAACGTCGACGCCTTCCACGAGGCGTTCGGGACCACCGCCGGCGACGGGCTCTGGCTCGCGCCCGAGGACCGGGTGCGCGTCTTCTGACCCGTGACCGGTCGTCGACGCACCCGGCCGGAATACCCCACCGGGTATGTCGTGTTGACGCCCCCGACGCCCGGGAGCGAAGGCCCCGGGCCCGACCGAGACCCTCACCCGACCCCGAGGAGCACCGTCACATGGCAACCGTCGACCTGGCCACGACCGACTTCGAGAGCACGCTGACCGACAACGACATCGTCCTCGTCGACTGGTGGGCCTCCTGGTGCGGGCCGTGCCGGATGTTCGCCCCGGTCTACGAGAAGGCCAGCGAGCAGCACGACGACGTCGTCTTCGCCAAGGTGGACACCGAGGCCGAGCGCGAGCTGTCCGCGGCCGCCCAGATCAGCTCCATCCCCACCCTCATGGCCTTCCGGGAGGGCATCCTGGTGTTCGAGCAGGCAGGCGCCCTGCCGGCTCCCGCCCTGGAGCAGGTCATCGAGGCCGTCCGCGGGCTGGACATGGACCACGTCCGGACGCAGATCGCCGAGCGGCAGGCGTCCGGCACCGAGAAGGAGGAGGCAACGCGATGAGCTACACCATCGGCGTCACCGTCGAGCAGGACTACCCGACCACCGTCGAGGCGACCCGGGCCGCGCTGGCCGAGCAGGGCTTCGGCGTCCTCACCGAGATCGACTTCGCCAGGACGCTCAAGGAGAAGCTCGACGTGGACGTGCCGGCCCACATCGTGCTCGGCGCCTGCCGTCCGCCGCTGGCGCACCAGGCGCTGCAGGTGGACCCCTCGGTCGGCACCGTGCTGCCCTGCAACGTCGCCGTGCGCGACCTGGGCGACGGCACGACCCGGGTCGAGGCGTTCGACCCCGACGCGATGAGCCGGCTGGCCGGCGACGCGTTCGCCCCCGTGGCCGCCGACGCCAAGGAGCGGCTGCAGAAGGCGCTGGACTCCCTGGGCTGAGCCTGCCCGAGCACGGCCCGGTCCCCCCGCGGGGGCGGGGCCGTCGGCGTCCCGCGCCTCAGCCGGCCGGCGAGACCCCGGTGATGCGGTGCAGCAGGAAGGTGCGCCGGGCGTCGCCGTCGCCGACCCCGGCCCGCAGCCGCCCGGCCTCCACGGCCAACGGCCGCACGAGGTGCCAGCCCACGCCGCCGGCGTCGTCGGCGTAGCCGATCCGCACGGGGACCCCGTCGGCCACGGCCTCGTGCAGGACCGAGGCCACCACGACCGGGTCCGCGGTCCGACCGCCCGCCGTCGCCGCGCTCCCCTCCGCGCCCCTCCCGCCGGTGGCCGACCCGCCGGGGGTGGGCCCATGACCGCCGTGCTCCGCACCCTCGTCCCGGTCCGCCCGGGGGCGGGACGCCTCGCCCCGGCGGAGCTGGGCCACGACCTGGCGGGCCACCTCCTCGTCCACCGTGCTCACGCGCACCGGCGAGGGAGGCCGGGGGGAGGTGCGCCGGGCCGTGGTCGGGGCGACCCGCAGGCCCCCGTCGCCGCCCTCGACGAGCGGGCCGTACTGCTCCTCCCGCAGCAGGTCGACGACGGTCGGCGCCGGGACCGGGCTGACCAGCACGGTCGGGGCGACGCGCCGCCACTGGAGCATGCCCAGGGCGCGGTCGCGCTCGATCCGGTCGAGCAGGGCGGGGTCGTCGGAGCGCAGGTAGGCCGAGCACGCACCCACGCGGGCCTGGCCGTGCCGCCGGGCCACGTCGCGGACGAGGTAGTCCAGCGGCTGCGGCACCCCGGTCCGGGAGGCCTCGGCCAGCTCGGCGAGCACCCGGTCGGCCGACCACCCCAGGTCCAGGGCCCGCCGCACGCTGGCCTCGCTGAACCGGTGCACGCTGGCCCCGCCGCGCGACTCGACGTCGCTGACCACGTGCAGCAGGGAGCGCGCCGGTCCGTCCAGCCGGCCCGGCGCCACCGCGGTGAGGTCGGCCTGCAGGAGGACGTGGTCGACGGCCGGGGGGACGAGGGGCTCCATGTGGCCGGCCGCGACCGTCGGCGGGTCCCCGGCCACCACGGCGCGGCCGGGGCCGCCGAGGGCCCCCCTGCCGGTCACCCCGGCCCACTCGGCCTCCCGGGCCACGACCTCCAGGCCGGGTCCGAGGTCGGCGGCCCGCGCCGTGCGCAGCGGGTGCCGCCAGCGCAGCAGCTCGGTCAGCCCGTCGAGGGTGGGCGCGGAGCCGGGGGGCAGCGTGGCCAGCGCCGTCAGGGCGTCGTGCCGACGCACCCGGCCCAGGGGGTAGGAGGTGTGCACCGACAGGGCGCTGACCCGCCCCGCGTCCCCGGACGTCGCCAGGCTGGGCGCGGCGGCCATCGACCACCAGGCCGTGGCCAGGGCCGCCCACCGCTCGCCCGGGGCGGCCGCGAGCCACTCGTCGGCGGCCGTGGTCGGCACCCAGGCCGCTTCGGCGTCCCCCCGCGGGCCGCCGCCGTCGGCGGCCACCAGGCCCGCCGCCAGGGCGGTCTCCAGCAACCAGGCCGCCTCGTCCCGGTCCACCTCCAGGTGCGTGGCCAGCCGGGCGAGGTCGCGCACGGCCAGGCCGCCGGACCGCAGCACCCGCGGTGGCCGGACCCCCCACCGGTCGATCACCTCGGTGACCAGCACGAGCAGGTCCCCGGCCCGGCCGCCCACGGCCGCGTCGACGACCTCCTGGTCGAGGACGGCGCTCTCCACCGCCGGCGGCTCGGGCGCCGGGTGACGGTGCAGCCGTCCCTCCCGCAGTGTCAGGGCCACGGCCCGGGGCAGCACGACGTGCGCCTCGTCCTGCCGCACGAGCAGGCCCGCCGCCACCAACGACCGGGCGGCCCTCGCCATCGGGGCGTCCGGGTCCTGCGGCAGCGTGCCCACGGCCGGGCCCCAGGTGAGCGCGTCCAGGAGCTGACGCTCGGCCGGGCCGGTCCGCGACAGGGCGGCGCCCGGGTCGCCGGCGGTCGGGTCGGCCGCCGCCGGACCGGGCCGGACGTCGGCGGGAGCCAGGCCGGCGGGGTCGCCGACCACCTCCAGGACCGGCCGGGCCGCGACCAGCCCCTCCGGGGACCGCCAGCACAGCGCCAGGGCCCGCAGCCGGTCGGTCAGCCGTCCGGCCAGCGCGACCGAGGTGCCGAGCAGTCCGGCGACCTCCTCCTCGGCGGCGGGGGCGGCCACGACGACCGCCTCGAGCGCCTGCAGGTGGGCCAGGTCGAGGTGGTCCAACGCCCGGCGCACGCTGGCGAGCGTGGTCGCGCGGGCCGCCAGGGTGGTGACGTCGGCGGGGGCCGGCCGGGCCAGGTCCGGACGCGCCCGCAGCAGGGCGGCCAGCTCGTCGTCGCCGCGGGCCCGCAGGTCGTCGGCGAGCGACCGGACGCTCACCATGCCGGTGCCCCCCGGCCCCGGCGGGGACGGGCCACCGGGTCCTCGAGGGCCGTCACGGTGGTCGGCGGCTCAGCCGAAGAGCGCGTCGTAGACCCGCTCGAACCGCTGGAACCGGTCGGTGTAGTAGCGGCGCCGGTTGTAGTCCGGCGTCAGGGCCCGCCCGCGGTCCGGCCGGGCGCGGCGCACGTCCGGGGCCAGCGACTCCAGGGCCAGCAGCGCGGTGCCGTGCAACGTGGTCCGCTTGATCCGGACCGGGGTCACCGGGGTGCGCATCGCGTCGGCCATCACCTGCAGCAGCTCGGGGTGGTCGGTGGTCACGCTGCCGCCGGCGAACAGCCGCTCCGGCTGCGGGGCGACCTCGCGCAGCTGGCTGACGATGCGGGCGTAGGACAGCGCGATGCCCTCGACGACGCCCCGGTACACCTCCACCGGCGCCGACCCCGCGGACACGCCCGCGACGACGGCCCGGGCGTCGGCGGCCCAGCCGGTGCTGCGCTCGCCGGTGAAGAACGGCAGCACGAGGGGCGTCGTCGGGTGCGGCTCGGCCAGCAGCGCGGCCGACAGCTCCTCGTCCTCGATCTGGTCGACGGCCAGCGTCACGTCGGCCCAGGCCAGCGCACGGCCGACGTCGTTGAGGGCGCCGCCGACGAGGGCCCGGTCGTGGGAGACCCGGTAGCACCACAGCCCGGGCGGCAGCTCGTCGGGCATCTCCCGGACCAGGACCCGCAGCGCGCCCGAGGTGGCGCAGGAGGCGCCCATGCTCGTCTCGTCGTAGGCGCCGAGGCCGACGTTGGCGGCCAGGCCGTCGGTGATCGCGGCGTACCAGACCGCGTCCTGCAGGGTGGGCCACCGCTTGGCGATCTTGGCCGCGCGACGCTCGTCCACCTGCAGCGGCTGGTCCAGGTGGTGGATCGGTGGCAGCTGGCCGGGCGCGATCCCGACGATCTCGGCCAGCTCGGGGTACCAGTCGGCGGTGTGCCGGTCCACCATCCCGGTCCACGCCGCGGTGGAGGTGCCGGTCCCCAGCGCGCCGGTGAGGCGGTGCAGCACGTGGTCGCCCAGGGACAGGTAGCGGGCGGCCTGCCCGACCACCTCGGGGCGTTCCTCGGCCAGCCAGCGCAGCCGGGCCGGCCAGTAGCTGGCGTGCACCCGGGTGCCGGTCCGCTGCTGGAGGGCCTCCTCGTCGAGCTCGACCCGCAGGGCGGCCACGTGGGGGGCGCAGCGGGAGTCGGCGTAGGTGAAGCAGGGGGTCAGCGGGCGGCCGTCGTCGTCGACCACGACCATCGAGGAGGCGAAGGTGTCCAGCGCCACCCCGGCGACGGGGGTGCCGTCGAGCGCCTCGACCAGCTGGTCGATGAGGGTGGTGACCTCGTCCACGACCTGGTCGGGGTCGATCTCGGAGGTGCCGTCGGGCGCGGTGGTGAAGGTGTGCGGGACCTTGGCGCGCTTGCCGACCGGACGACCGTGCGCGTCGTAGACGGCGCCCCGGCTGGCGGTCGAGCCCACGTCGAGCGCAAGGACCAGGGGAGGGACGGCGTCCTTGAGCTCGATGTCGAAGTCGGAGGCCATGGTCGGCACTCTACTGGGGCCTGCGCGGGCCGTGGCAGGATCGCCCCGTGCACCCCTCCACGGCCCTGGCCACGGTCCTCGTCGACGAGCTCGTGCGCGGCGGTGTCCGGGAGGCGGTGCTGTGCCCGGGGTCCCGGTCCGCGCCGCTGGCCTACGCCCTGGAGGAGGCCGACCGGGCCGGCCGGCTGCGGCTGCACGTGCGCGTGGATGAGCGGTCGGCGGCCTTCCTGGCGCTCGGTATGGCGCGCGCTTCCGGTCGCGCGGTCCCCGTGGTCACCACGTCCGGCACGGCGGTGGCCAACCTGCACCCGGCGGTGCTCGAGGCGCACCACGGGGGCGTGCCCCTCGTGGTCCTGTCGGCCGACCGGCCGGCCGAGCTGCGCGGGACCGGCGCCAACCAGACGACGGTCCAGCCGGGTCTGTTCGGCCCCGCCCCCCGGTGGGAGGTCGACCTGCCGGCCCCCGGGCGCCGCGCCGGGCAGGTCGCGCACTGGCGGTCGACGGTGTGCCGGGCGTTGGCGGCGGCGCTCGACCCCGCGTCCGGACCGGGCTGGTCCAGGAGGGGCCCGGTGCACCTCAACGTGGGCCTCCGCGACCCCCTGGCCCCCGCGCTGGAGGACGTCGACGGCTGGCCCGAATCGCTCGACGGCCGGCCCGACGGCCGGCCCTGGGTGCGGGTGGCCGGGCCCGGGGAGACGGTGGGCCCGGGGGAGCGGACGCTGGTGCTGCTCGGCGACCTGCCGACCCCGGAGCTGACGCGGGCGGCCCTGGGCTGGGCCCGCGCCGCCGGGTGGCCGGTGCTCGCCGAGCCCTTCGGGGTCCTGCCCACCGGCCCGCACGTGGTCCGGCACGCGCCCGTGGCCGCCGCCCGTGCGCTGGCGGACCCCGCCCTGCGGCCGGACCGGGTCGTCGTCGTGGGGCGGCTCACCCTCTTCCGGGAGCTGGGCGCCCTCGTGCGGCTGCCCGGTGCGGTCGTCGAGCACGTGTCCGCGGGCCCGTCCTGGACCGACCCCTCCCACGTCGTGCAGGTGGTCCGCGGGCCCGAGGTGCTGCGGACGCCGCCGGCGCCGGCCCCCGGCGCACCGGCCTGGGTGGGGGCGTGGACCGCGCTGGGGGAGGAGCTGACGGAGCAGGTCCGGGCCGCCTCGACGGACCCGTCCGCCGGCCCGACCGGCCCGTCGGTGGCCACGACCGTGGCCGCCGCCCTGGGCGACGACGACGTGCTCGTGCTGGGGTCCTCCAACGGGCCCCGCGACCTGGCCACCGGGCTCGGGCTGCTCGCGCAGCCCGGCGCCCCGCGGGTCGTCGCCGGCCGGGGCCTGGCGGGCATCGACGGCACCGTCTCCACCGCCGTCGGGGTCGGCCTGGCCGGCGTGGGTGGTGGCCGCACGGTCGCGCTCCTGGGCGACCTGACCTTCCTGCACGACGCCAACGGCCTGCTCGTCGGGCCGGACGAGCCCCGCCCGGACCTGACCGTCGTCGTGGTCAACGACGACGGCGGCGGCATCTTCTCCACCCTGGAGTACGGGGACCCGGCGCGGGCGGGCACCGCCGGGAGCCGGGCGGCCACCGAGCGGCTGTTCGGCACCCCGCACGGCACCGACCTGGAGGCCCTGTGCGCCGCCCACCGCGTGGAGCACCACCGGGTGGGCACCACCGAGGCCCTCGCCGACCTCCTGGGACGGCCGGCCTCCGGCATCCGCGTCCTCGAGGTGCCCGTCGACCGGGCCGGCCACCGGCCGCTGCGCGACCGGCTGCGGCCACCGGCCGGCTGAGCGTCGGTCAGAAGCCGATGGCCCCCACCGGCTCGGTGTCCGCCCGCATCGCGCGGGACAGCCGGCCGACCGCGCCCGCCCTCAGCTCGCGCACCCCGAGCGTGGGCACCTGGGCGGCGACCGTCCGCCCGCCCGCGTAGGCGGCCCCCAGGGCGGCCACGGGCAGGACCACGTCGGGCTCGTCGCCGTCGGCGGCGCGCTCGCAGGTCGCGGTTCCCGAGCCGTCGACGGCAAACCGCCAGCGGCCCGCGTTCCACGGGCAGAGGTCGTCGACGACCTCCAGCACGAGGTCGAGCGGGGCGGACACCGCATACCCCCGCTCGGTGAGGGCCCGGGGCAGGTCCACGAGCCGCAGCCAGAGGCTGTCGATGGCGCGGACGCCCACCGAGCGCGGGCCTCCGCTCCACCACAGGACCGGGTCGTCGACGGAGCGGCCCCACAGGGTCACCTTCGTCGTCAGGTCGAGGTCGACGAGCCGGCGCACGAGGGCGAGCAGGCTCGCGTGGTCGGTCGCGCCGAGCTCGGCGACGTCGACCGCGCTGCGGGGCGTCTCGTCCTCCCACCTGCTCTCGCGGCGCAGCACGGCATACCCGGTCGGGACGCCGTCGCGGCGGGCGAGCAGCAGCCGGCGCGGCTCCTTGCTGCCGCGGGCCTTCGGCACGTCGCGGAACCAGGAGCCGGCGAAGGCGTCCGGGCGGGTCACGGCGCCCACGTTGGTCGCGGCGCAGGCCCGGTGCGCCTCGTGCAGGGCCGCCGCGCCCTCCGGGGTGGGGAGGGTCACCAGGTGGGTGTCGACGGTCTCCGCCGCGGCCGCCAGCTCGTCGGGGACGCGCAGCTCCTGGCCCCGGGAGAGGACGAGCTTGACGTCCAGGCTGGCCGCGCCGTAGCCGTAGCGCCCGTAGATCGCCGGCTCGGAGGCGTGCAACCCGGCGACCGCGGCCTCGCCCCGGTCGTGCACCCGGTGCAGGTGGTCGCGCATCATCCGGGTGAGCATCCCCTGGCGGCGGGCGTCGGGGTGGACGCCGACCCAGGTGAGACCGTCCATCGGCACGGTCCGCAGCCCGTCCTCGGGACCGGGCACGGTGAGCTGCAGGTCGTAGGCGCTGTAGATGCCCACCAGCGGAGGGCGGTCCCGCCCCGGCTCGCCGGGCAGCGGCGGCCCGGTCCGCTCCAGCGCCCGGGCGTGCCGCAGGTCGAGGTGCTCGACCAGCTCCTCGGGCCGGGTGCCGGGCACGACCTCGAACCAGACGGTGGTGTCCAGCTCCTGGACGCGGGCGAGGTCCTCCGGGGTCAGGTCGATGAGGCGTGCGTCGATGTCCACCGGACCAGTGTGGCGTCGTAGGGTGGGCGGGGCCAGGGGTTTTCGGGGACGTCCAGCCCCGCCGCCCTGCCGTCTCCGCGTGCCGACGTCGCCGCGCCCCCACGCCTTCCCGAGAGGACCGCCGCACCGTGCCCGCCGACGCCCCCCGTCCGACCGCCGTCGACCCGCGCGCCGGTGGTGGGCACGGCCAGGTGCCCGCCCGGGGGTCGGTGACGGCCGTGATGGTCGTCTTCGCCGCGGCGGGGTTCGTCATGGGGCAGGCGCTGGCCCGGGTCCCGGCGGTGCGCGACGCGCTCGGGGTGGACAAGGCCCAGCTGGGGCTGGCGCTCATGGGGATGGGGCTGGGGTCGCTGCTCGCGATGCCGTTCACGGGGCGGCTGGTCGACCGACTCGGCAGCCGCCGGGTCGTCCTCGTCGCCGTCCTGGTGGGCTGCGTCGGGTGGGGGGCGGTCGCGCTCGCCCCGTCGGCGCCGGTGCTCATGGCCACGCTGGTCGTCACCGGCGTCGCCGTCGGCATCTGGGACGTGGCGATGAACATCCAGGCCACCCACGTCGAGCAGCAGCGGGACCGGTCCTGGATGCCCTACTTCCACGCCGGGTTCTCCGCCGGCGCGGTCCTGGGCTCGGGGGCGGGCTGGTCCAGCTGCCCGCCCTGGCCGCGCTGGCCGCCGTCGCGGGGGTGCTGGGCGCCGCCCGGTTCGTGCCCGAGACGGTCGGGGAGGAGCAGGACGGGCCGTCGTCCGGCCGGTCGACGTCCACGCCCGGCGGGGAGCCGGTTGCGGACCCGGCGGCGGAGCAGGCACGGCCCGCCCGGCGGGGGCTCACCGGGCTGGAGGTCCTCATCGGGCTGGTCTGCCTCGCCGCCGCGCTGGCCGAGGGGGCGGCCAACGACTGGCTGGCGCTGCTCCTCGTCGACGTCCAGGGTGCGCCCGAGGCGTTCGGCGCGCTGGCGCTCACGGCCTTCAACCTCACGATGACGGTCGGCCGGCTGGCCGGTGGACCCACGATCGACCGGTTCGGGCGGGCCGCGGTGGTGCGGGCGGGCGGCGTGCTGGCCGCCACCGGGATCCTCGTGGTGACCCTGGTGCCCTCGACGGCGCTCGCCCTCGCCGGGGGGCTGCTGTGGGGGCTGGGGGTGTCGACGATCTTCCCGGCCGCGATGTCGGCCGCGGGGGAGGTCCCCGGCCGGGGCAACCGGGCGATCACCGTGGTCTCCACGATCGCCTACGGCGCGTTCCTCTTCGGCGCCCCCACGATCGGGCTGCTCGCCGAGCTCGTCGGGCTGGACCGGGCGCTGTTCCTGGTCGTCGCGTTCCTGCTGGGCATGGTGGCCCTCGCGCCGGTCATGCGCGACCGGCGGGCCGGACGGGACCGCCGCGCCGGGGACGACGTTCGGGTCAGGGCGTGATCCAGTAGCGCCGCTTCGGCAGGTGCCCCTCCACGGTCCGGACGTCCTCGAGCACGCCCCCGCAGGCCTCGATCACCCGCGCGGAACCGGTGTTGTCGTCGTCGCAGGTAACCAGGACGAGCTCCACCCCCAGGTCGCGCAGGCGGGCGAGCGACTGCCGCAGGATCTCGGTGGCGTGGCCGCGCCTGCGGAACCGGGGGCCCACGGCATACCCCACGTGCCCGCCGACCTCGAGCAGGGAGGGGGTGAGCTCGTGCCGGACGGAGACCCGCCCCACCACCTCGCCGTCCACCTCGGCGAGCAGGAAGTCGGCCCGCACCCGGTCGGGCGGGAGGTCGGTGCCGGCGGCGTCGCGCTCGCAGCTGGCCAGCACCTCCTCCCACGTCCCGTCCGAGAGGAGGAAGCTGAAGCCGTCGGCGAGCAGCTCCTCGTGGAGGGCCCGGGCGGCCGCCTCGTCGCCGGGGCCGGGCGGCCGCAGCCGCAGGGTCACCGCTGCTCCGGGAGCAGCCCCAGCGCGTGGCGCATCGCGGTGAGCTTGACCTCGGTCTCGGCCAGCTCGGCCCGGGGGTCGGAGGCGGCCACGATCCCGCCGCCGGCGAAAATCCGCAGCGAACGCCGGTCGGGGGCCAGCTCGCCGCAGCGCAGGGCGATCCCCCAGTCGCCGTCGCCCGAGCCGTCCACCCAGCCGACCGGGCCGGCGTACCGGCCACGGTCCATCCCCTCGAGCTCCTCGATGACCGCGGCGGCGGCGGGCGTGGGCGTGCCGCAGACCGCGGCCGAGGGATGCAGGGCCGCGGCCAGCCGCAGCGACGTGGCGCCGCTGACCATCCGGCCCGTCAGGTCGCTGGCCAGGTGGTAGACGTCGGGCAGCTCCAGGACGTAGGGGTCCTCGGGCACCTGCAGGTCGGTGCAGTGCGGCCTGAGGGCCTCGGCCACCGACCGCACGGCGTAGGCGTGCTCGTCGAGGTCCTTGACGCTGCGGACCAGCCGCAGGCGGGGATCGGTCGGGTGGTCCCCGGCCGGGGTCGGCGGCACCGGCGACGCGGCGGCGGCCTCCGCGCGGCGGATCGTGCCGGCCAGGACCCGGGACCGGGCCCGCCCGCCCTGCAGCCGGACGAGCATCTCGGGGGTCGCGCCCACGAGGCCGTCGACGGCGAACGTCCAGGTGGCGCCGTACCGGGCCTGCAGGCGCTCCAGCACCGGGGCGACCCGGACGACGTCCCCGTCGCGGTGGCGCACCGCCACGTCCCGGGCGAGGACGACCTTCTCGACGGCGCCGGTGCCGATCCGGCGGACCGCCCGGGCCACGACCCGCGGCCAGTCCGTCGCCGGCACGGTCCCGGGGAGCTCCACAAGGGGGTCGAGCCGGCCCAGGTGCGGGTTGCTCCGGGCCAGCATCTCGGCCGGGTGGCCGGCCGGCCACGGCTCGTCCCCGGCCACCACCTGGGTCACCCAGGCCAGGCCGTCGCGCCGGCCGATGAGCGTCCGGGGCACGGTCAGGACGCTCTCGTCGCCGGAGCGGGGGGAGAAGGCGAAGGAGCCGAAGGCCACCAGACCGCTGCCGGGCAGCCGGACCTCGTCCTCGACCTGCGCGTCCGCGCGGACCTGGTCCCACCAGGCCTCGGCGGCCTCGAAGCGTCCGACCCCGGCGGTCCGCACGACGGCGGCCCGGCCCCAGCCGACCATGCCGTCCCCCTCCCGCAGCCAGGCGACCACCTCCCGGGGGTCGACCTCGTCGGGGACACGGGTGAGCAGGTCGCCGGTCACGTCGACCGCGACCGAACGCGCACGCAGGTGCGGTGGAGGCGGGGGCACGAGGGATCACTGTAGGTGGTGCGAGGATGGGCCCCATGAGCCCCTCCCGCGCCAGCCTGGAGAAGAACCCCCGCGAGGTCGCCGAGATGTTCGACGGGGTGGCCCGTCGCTACGACCTGACCAACACCGTGCTGTCCGGGGGGATGGACCACCTGTGGCGGCGTGCCGTGGCGCGGGCGGTGGACGCCTCCCCGGGCGAGCGGGTGCTGGACATCGCCGCCGGGACGGGCACCTCCAGCGAGCCCTACGCCGACCGGGGGGTGCATGTCGTGCCGGCGGACTTCTCCCTCGGGATGCTGCAGGAGGGCTACCGGCGCCGTCCCGACCTGCCGTTCACCGCGGCCGACGCGATGGCGCTGCCCTTCGCCGACGACTCCTTCGACGTGGTGACGATGAGCTTCGGGCTGCGCAACGTCGCCGACGTGGACCGGGCGCTGCGGGAGTTCCGCCGGGTCGTCCGCCCGGGCGGCCGGCTGGTCGTCTGCGAGTTCTCCACCCCGGTCGTGCCGGTCTTCTCCACCGTCTACAGCGGCTACCTCATGAAGGCCCTGCCGCGGGTCGCCCGACGGGTCAGCTCCAACCCCGACTCCTACGTCTACCTGGCCGAGTCGATCCAGGCCTGGCCGGACCAGCGCACGCTGGCCCGGCGCATCCGGGACGCCGGCTGGGAACGGGTGCGGTGGCGCAACCTCACCGGAGGCGTGGTGGCCGTCCACCACGCGGTCGCCGCCGGGGACTGACACGGCATACCCCGGGACTGCCGAAGGAGGCACCGACATGGACGTCGAGCTCGCCGAGGTCAGGGACTTCCTGGCCCAGCACCCGCCCTTCGACGCGCTGCCGGAGGAGGTGCTCGACCGGCTGCCCGCCCGGTGCAGCCTGCGCTACGCGCGGCGGGGGAGCGTCGTGCTGCACGCCGGCGGGCGGGGGGACCGGCTGTGGGTGGTGCGCAGCGGTGCGGTCGACATCACCGACGAGGGGCGGCTGGTGGACCGGGTGGGGGCGGGGGGCTGCTTCGGGATGTCCGCCCTCGTCGAGCACGGACCCATCCGCTACGACGCGACCGCGCGGGAGGACAGCCTGTTCATCACCCTGCCGCAGGCCGACTTCGACGAGCTCGCCCGGGACCACCCCGAGGTGGCCGTGTTCTTCGCGGCGACCCACCACGGCCGCATCCGCACCGCCCTCGGCCAGCTGCAGCAGCCCCGGACGGGGTCGGCCGTCTTCCGCACGGCGGTCGCCGACCTGCTGCGCTCGGCCCCCGTGTCCACCGCGCCGCAGGTCACCATCGCCGAGGCCGCCCGGCGGATGACCGAGGCGGGGGTCTCCTCGATCCTGGTGATGGAGCAGGACCGCCTGGTCGGGATCCTCACCGACCGAGACCTGCGCCGGCGGGTCGTCGCGGCCGGCACGCCGACGGACCGCCCGGTGCGGGAGGTGATGACCCTGGACCCGGTGACGATCAGCAGCCAGGCGCTGGCGCTGGAGGTCATGCTGGAGATGACCGGCCGCAACATCCACCACCTGCCGGTCGTCGACGCCGAGGGGCAGGTGGTGGGACTGGTCACCACGACCGACCTGGTCCGGCTGGAACGGTCCAACCCGGTCTACCTGGTCACCGACCTGGCCAAGGCGCGCGACGTGGACGCCGTCGTCGGCCTGGCCGCGCGGATCCCGCGCATCGTGGAGCAGCTCGTCACCGAGGACGCCACCGCCGAGGACGTCGGCCGGGTGGCCACGGCCCTCACCGACGCGGTCACCGTCCGCGTCCTCGAGCTCGCCGAGGCCGAGCTGGGCTCCGCACCGGCCCCCTGGGCCTGGGTGGCCCTGGGGTCGGCCGCCCGCGAGGAGCTGACGCTGCGGGGCGACCAGGACCACGCGATGGTGCTGGCCGACGAGGCCGACCCCGAGGACCCGTGGTGGGGCGCGGTGGCCGGACGGGTGACCGACGCGCTCGAGGCGTGCGGCCTGGAGCGGTGCGACGGCGACGTGATGGCGACCAACCCCCGGTGGCGCAAGCGGGTCCACGACTGGCAGGTCCAGTTCGCCCGGTGGGCGCACGAGCCGCAGCCCGACGCGGTGCTGTGGGCCGCGATCTTCTACGACATGCGGGCCGTGCACGGCGACGCCGAGCTCGTCCGTCGGCTGCGCGAGGAGGTGGTGGCGCGTGGCGCACGGTCGGACCTGCTCCTGGCCCACCTCGCCGGCCAGGCCGCCCGGATGCGTCCGCCGATCGGCTTCTTCCGGGGCTTCGTGCTCGAGGACGCCGGGGAGCACCGGGACACCCTCGACATCAAGCGGGGCATCTCGGCCATCGTCCAGCTGGCGCGGGTGCACGCGCTGCGGGCCGGCGCCACGGCCCTGCCCACCGGGGCCCGGCTCGCGGCGGCCCGGGCGCGCGGGGTCCTGCCGGTCGAGTCCGCGGTCGACCTGGCGGACGCGCACGAGCTGATGTCCTACCTGCGCCTGCAGCACCAGGTGGCCCAGGTGCGCGACGGGCGCCGTCCCGACAACCACCTGGACCCCGAGAGCCTCAGCAGCCTGGACCGCCGGCACCTGCGCGACGCGTTCCAGATCGTGCGGCAGGCCCAGCACGGGCTCAGCACCCGGCTGCCGCAGGTGACCTGAGGTGGGCCGGTGGGACGACTGGCGGGCCCGGCTGGGCCTGGGCCGGTCCCCGGGCGTGCGTCGGCGGGGTCCCCTCCGAGAGGACCTCGACCCGTCCCTGGCGCAGGCGTGGGAGCGGCTGTCCGCCGCGGCCCCGTACGCCCCGGGCACCCCCCTGGACGAGGTGGAGCTGCTGGCCCTCGACCTGGAGACCACCGGCCTGCAGCCGTCGAGGCACGAGCCGCTCTCCTTCGGCCTCGTCCCCGTGCGGGCCGGGGAGGTGGTCCTGGCGGGGGCCCGGCACCTCCCGGTCCGGCCCCGGGGCGACGTCGGGGAGTCGGCGACCCTCCACGGGCTCACCGACGACCGGCTGGCCACGGAGCCGACCGTGGCCGAGGTGCTGCCGGAGGTGATGACGGCCTTCCTGACCGACGACGGGCACCGTCGCGTGCTGCTGGCGCACTTCGCCCAGGTCGAGACGACCTTCCTCGAGGACGCGGGGGTGCGTGAGCTCGGGACCTGGCTGGACCTGCAGGTGGTGGACACCCTCGAGGTGGAGCGGCGGCTGCTCGGGGCCCAGCACAGCGAGATGCGGCCGGGCGCGGTCCGCCTGCACGCCTGCCGGGCCCGGCACCACCTGCCGCGCTACCGGGCGCACTCGGCGCTCGTCGACGCCGTCGCCTGCGGGGAGCTCTTCCTGGCCCAGACCGCCACGCTCGCGCTGCGCCGGAAGCGGGCGCTCCTGCTCTCCGACGTCCTCGAGCGCTGACCGGGACCTTCGGGCATGCTGACGTCCCCTAATTCGGGGCAGGGTCCCCTCGCCCGGCCCGGGGGACGGTGCCACCTAGACTGACCGGGTTCGTGAAGGTTGGCACAAGCGAGGCGTAGACACCGTGGGTGAACAGGTCGAGACGGCCGACGTGATCGTCGTCGGGGCGGGCCCGGGAGGGGCCTCGACCGCCGCATACCTGGCGGCCCACGGGCTGGACGTGCTCCTGCTCGAGAAGGCCTCCTTCCCCCGCGACAAGATCTGCGGGGACGGCCTGACCCCCCGCGCGGTGCGCGAGCTCATCAGCCTGGGCGTGCCGATCCGGGAGGAGGACGGCTGGCACCGCACCAAGGGCCTGCGGATCCTCGGCGGCGGCGTCCGGATGGAGCTGGACTGGCCCGGCAACGCCACCTTCCCGCCCTACGGCCTGGTCCGCACCCGGATGGACCTCGACGAGATCCTCGCCCGGCACGCGGAGACGCGCGGGACCCGGCTTATCGAGCGGATGAACGTCTCCGAGCCGGTGCTGGACCACCGCGGCCACATCTGCGGCGTGCGGGCCAAGGTCATGGGGGAGAACGGGCGGCCGACGGGCCAGACCCGGGAGTTCCGGGCCCAGGTGGTCGTGGCCGCCGACGGCAACTCCAGCCGGCTGTCGCTGTCGATGGACCGGCCCAAGCGCGACGACCGCCCGATGGGGGTGGCGGTCCGCACCTACTACACCACGCCCCGGCACGACGACGACTACATCGAGTCCTGGCTGGAGCTGTGGGCCAAGGGCGAGAACGGCGAGCAGGACGTGCTCATGCCCGGCTACGGGTGGATCTTCCCCGTCGGCGACGGCACCGCCAACGTCGGGCTGGGGATCCTGGACACCGCCAAGGACTTCGGCACCTTCGACTACAAGGACGTCATGCGCCGGTGGGTCGCCGGCATGCCGGAGGAGTGGGAGTTCGGCGAGGAGACCCAGATCGGGCCCATCCGTGGCGCGGCCCTGCCGATGTGCTTCAACCGCCAGCCGCTCTACGACCGGGGCCTGCTGCTGGTCGGGGACGCGGGCGGGATGGTCAACCCGTTCAACGGCGAGGGGATCGCCGAGGCGATGGAGGCGGGCAGGCACACGGCCGAGGTGGTCGCCTCGGCCCTGGCCCGCGCCACGCCCGGGGAGCGGGAGGCGGTGCTGCAGTCCTACCCGTCCGTCATGAAGGCCTCGCTCGGCGGCTACTACATGCTCGGCAAGCAGTTCGCCACGCTCATCGGCAACCCCGAGATCATGCGGCTGGCCGTGCGCTACGGGCTGCCGCGCAAGGCCCTCATGCGGCTGCTGCTGAAGATCATGGCCAACCTGCCGCAGGAACGCGGCGGCGGTCTGGACGACCGGATCATCAACGCGCTGAGCCGGGCCACCCCTGCCGCATGAACCCCTCGACCATGACTAGGCTAGGCGCGTGCCCGCCCCCTCCCTGGGCCGGACCGACGCCGTGCTCGTCCCGAAAGGAGTCCTGGCTCTGATGGACTACCACCCCTATCTGCCGGTTCTCTTCTTCCTCTTCTTCGGTCTGCTCTTCGCCTTCGGGTCCGTCTTCGGCGGTGGTCTGCTGGGGAGGTCGAACTACAACCGGGCCAAGGCCGAGGCCTACGAGTGCGGCATCCAGCCCACCCCCCAGGCCGAGGAGGGCGGCCGGGTCCCGATCAAGTTCTACCTGACCGCGATGCTCTTCATCGTCTTCGACGTCGAGGTGCTCTTCCTCTACCCGTTCGCGGTCGCCTTCGACCAGGTGGGGCTGTTCTCCGTGCTGGCGATGCTGCTGTTCCTCGTCGTCGTCTCGGTCCCGTTCGTCTACGAGTGGAGCCGGGGTGGTCTGGAGTGGGACTGAGCAGGGCGAGGGTGGACGACGGCAGCGGGTATGACGAGGTGCCGGTGACCGGGGCGCACGCCCCGGCCGGCGGAAGGACGAGTGAGACACATGGGACTTGAGGACAAGATCCCCGGCGGCATCCTGCTGACGACCGTCGAGGGCATCGCCGGGCAGCTGCGGCAGCAGTCGGTGTGGCCGGCCACCTTCGGCCTGGCCTGCTGCGCGATCGAGATGATGGCGGTCGGGACCCCCGACTACGACATCGCCCGGTTCGGGATGGAGCGCTTCGCCGCGACCCCCCGCCAGGCCGACCTGATGATCGTCGCCGGGCGCGTCTCGCAGAAGATGGCCCCCGTCGTGCGGCAGGTCTACGACCAGATGCCCAACCCCAAGTGGGTCATCTCCATGGGCGTGTGCGCCAGCTCGGGCGGCATGTTCAACAACTACGCGATCGTCCAGGGCGTGGACCACATCGTCCCGGTCGACGTCTACCTGCCCGGCTGTCCGCCACGCCCCGAGATGCTGCTCAACGCCATCCTGGAGCTGCAGCGCCAGATCCGGGAGTTCAAGTTCGGCGTCCACCGCGAGCAGGCGGCGAGGGCGGCCGAGGCCGCCGCGCTGGCCGCCGTGCCCCGGCAGGAGATGAAGGGGCTGCTGGCATGAGCGAGGAGAAGACCCCTCCCGCGGACGGAAGCACCCGCGACGAGGTCCACCAGCCACGTCAGGACGAGGACCAGCTCGCGGACACCACGCACGCCCAGGAGGGCGCGTCCTCCGCGGTCCCCGCCCGGTCGGGCACGCCCGGCGAACCGGTGCAGGTGGGTTTCCGACGGGGCATGTTCGGGGGCTCCCTGGGTACGGACACCAGCGGGTACGGCGGTCTGAAGGCCCCCGTCCTCTACCCGGGTGCGGCCGAGCCGCCCTACGGCTCCTACTTCGACGAGGTCGTCGAGGCGCTGCGGGACGCCGCGCCCGAGGCGTTCGAGGCCGGCGTCGAGCGGGTCGTCGTCGACCGTGGCGAGCTGACGCTGGTCACCCGCCGCGAGCAGCTCCGCGAGCTGCTCCAGCCGCTGCGCGACGACGCCCGCCTGCGCTTCGAGATGTGCAACGGCGTCTCGGGGGTGCACCTGCCCGGGCACGAGGGTGCCGAGCTGCACGCCGTCTACCACTTCCTGTCGATCACCAACGGCGGACGCCGGGTGCGGTTCGAGGTGACCTGCCCCGACGCCGATCCGCATATCCCCTCGATCGTGGACATCTACCCCGGCAACGACTGGCACGAGCGGGAGACCTTCGACATGTTCGGGATCGTCTTCGACGGCCACCCGGGCCTGACGCGGATCCTCATGCCCGACGACTGGGCCGGCCACCCCCAGCGCAAGGACTACCCGCTCGGCGGGGTCCCGGTGGAGTACAAGGGCGCCACGATCCCCGCCCCGGACCAGCGGAGGAGCTACTCGTGACCATCGACCCGACCGCCCGCGGCGGCAAGATCACCGACCCGGAGCACGGCGACCCCGAGGCCGACTACGCCGACACCAAGCCCGACGAGGGCGGCGAGCGCCGGGTGCGGGCGTCGACGGACTACTACTCCACGAGCGGCCCCTCCGTGGAGACCGTCGAGAGCGACCCCGTCTTCGACGCGGCCGGCGGCGACTGGGACGACATCGCCCAGGACGTCTCGACCCTCGGCGCCGAGCGGATCGTGGTCAACATGGGTCCGCAGCACCCCTCGACCCACGGCGTGCTCCGGCTCGTCCTCGAGCTCGACGGGGAGACCGTCCGCGAGGCCCGGGCCGGCATCGGCTTCCTGCACACCGGGATCGAGAAGAACATGGAGTTCCGCACCTGGGTGCAGGGCACCACGTTCTGCACCCGGATGGACTACCTGACGCCGATCTTCAACGAGGCCGCCTACAGCCTGGCGGTGGAGAAGCTGCTGGGCATCACCGACCAGGTCCCGCAGCGGGCCAGCGACATCCGCGTGCTCACCATGGAGCTCAACCGGATCTCCTCCCACCTCATCGCCCTGGCCACCGGCGGCATGGAGCTGGGCGCCACGACGATCATGACGACCGGCTTCCGCGAGCGGGAACGCATCCTGCGCTTCCTGGAGGCCATCTCCGGCCTGCGGATGAACCACGCCTACGTCCGGCCCGGCGGTGTCGCCCAGGACGTGCTCCCCGAGCACCTGGACCAGCTGGAGGCCGAGCTGCCCGAGCTGCGCCGGGGGATCCGGCAGCTGGAGACCCTGCTGCTGGAGAACCCGGTCTTCAAGGGCCGCACCGTCGACGTGGGCTACCTGTCCCTGTCCGGCTGCATGGCCCTGGGGGTCACCGGCCCGATCCTGCGCTCGACCGGCCTGCCGCACGACCTGCGCAAGCTGAACCCCTACTGCGGCTACGAGACCTACGAGTTCGACGTGCCGACCCGCCGCGACGCCGATGCCTACGCCAGGGTCGTCATCCGGTTCGAGGAGATCTGGCAGTCCCTGCGGATCGCCGACCAGGCCATCGAACGGCTGCGCGCGAGCCAGGGCGAGCCGGTGATGGTGGCGGACAAGAAGATCGCCTGGCCCGCCCAGCTGTCCGTGGGCGCCGACGGGCAGGGCAACAGCCTGGACCACATCCGCGAGATCATGGGCGAGTCCATGGAGGCGCTCATCCACCACTTCAAGCTGGTCACCGAGGGCTTCCGGGTCCCGCCGGGGCAGGTCTACTCCGCGATCGAGTCGCCCAAGGGCGAGCTCGGCGTGCACCTGGTCTCCGACGGCGGCACCCGGCCCTACCGGGCCCACTTCCGGGACCCCAGCTTCCACAACCTGCAGGCGGCGTCGGCGCTGGCGGAGGGCGGCCTCATCGCCGACGTCATCGTCGCCGTCGCATCGATCGACCCCGTGATGGGAGGCGTGGACCGATGACCACCCACACCGACGGAGGGGCGCAGCCCGGCTCCGGCCCCGCAGGGCACGACGCCCACGGGGAGGCGCCGCTGCACCACCACACGCCGCTGCACGCCTCCGAGGAACCCTACGCCGACGACGTGCTCGAGGCGCTGCGCGCGGACGCGGCCCAGATCGTGGCCCGCTACCCGCAGAAGCGCTCGGCCCTGCTCCCGCTGCTGCACCTGGTCCAGTCGGTGGACGGCTACGTCACCGGCCGCGGCGTGCAGTTCTGCGCCGAGCAGCTCGAGCTGACGACGGCCGAGGTCAGCGGCGTCGCGACGTTCTACACCCAGTACAAGCGGCACCCCAACGGGGACTACACCGTCGGGGTGTGCACCAACACCCTCTGCGCGGTGATGGGTGGTGACCAGATCTTTGAGGAGGTCAGCGAGCACCTGGGCGTCGGGCACGACGAGACGACCGAGGACGGCCGGATCACCCTCGAACGGGTCGAGTGCAACGCGGCCTGCGACTACGCGCCGGTCGTCATGGTCAACTGGGAGTTCTTCGACCAGCAGACCCCTGACTCCACCAAGCAGCTGGTGGACCGGCTCCGCGCCGGCGAGGAGGTCGCCCCCACCCGCGGGCCCTCCCGGGTCTGCAGCTTCAAGCAGATCTCCCGGGTGCTGGCCGGGTTCCCCGACGGCCTCGCCGACGAGGGGCCGGGCGCGGGAGGGCCCTCCCTGGAGGGGCTGCGCGTGGCCGAGGAGCACGGCTGGACGGCCCCGGTGTCCCAGAAGGACGAGCAGCCGGGCACCGACCAGGAGGCCACCGCCGAGGGCCGTGCGGGCGGCCTGTCCGCCGGCCGGCACACGTCGGTCAACGCGCCCACCAACGAGCCCGACGAGAAGCCGGGCGACGCCGAGGTCGGCGACGGCACGCCGGCCGGGGAGAAGGAGGACGGCCAGTGAGCACGCAGCTGACCCCGATCCTGACCAGGTTCTGGGACGACCCCCGGTCCTGGACGATGGAGACCTACGAGGCCAACGAGGGCTACCAGGCCCTCCGGCGCGCCCTCGAGACCCCGGCCGAGGACCTCGTCCAGGCGGCCAAGGACTCCGGCCTGCGCGGCCGTGGCGGCGCCGGCTTCCCCACCGGGATGAAGTGGGGCTTCCTGCCTCCGCCGGACGGCGGCCCCCGCTACCTGGTGGTCAACGCCGACGAGTCCGAGCCGGGCACCTGCAAGGACATCCCGCTGCTCATGGCGGCGCCCCAGTTCCTCATCGAGGGCATGGTCATCACCAGCTACGCCATCGGCTGCCACCACGCGTTCATCTACCTGCGCGGGGAGACGGTGCACGTCTACCGCCGGCTCATGCGCGCGGTGGAGGAGGCCTACGCCAAGGGCTACCTGGGCAAGGACATCCTCGGGTCCGGCTTCGACCTGGACATCACCGTGCACGCGGGCGCCGGTGCCTACATCTGCGGCGAGGAGACGGCCCTGCTGGACTCCCTCGAGGGGCGCCGCGGGCAGCCGCGCCTCAAGCCGCCCTTCCCGGCGGTCGCCGGGCTCTACGCGCGGCCGACAGTGGTCAACAACGTCGAGAGCATCGCCTCGATCCCGCCGATCGTGCTGCACGGGGCCGACTGGTTCGCCGACATGGGCACCGAGAAGTCGAAGGGCTTCGGCATCTTCAGCCTCTCCGGCCACGTCACCCGGCCCGGCCAGTACGAGGCGCCGCTGGGCATCACGCTGCGCGAGCTGCTCGAGATGGCCGGCGGGATCCGGGAGGGGCACCGGCTGAAGTTCTGGACCCCCGGGGGATCCTCGACGCCGATCTTCACCGACGCCCACCTCGACGTGCCGCTCGACTTCGAGTCCGTCGCGGCCGAGGGGTCGATGCTCGGCACCCGCGCGCTGCAGATCTTCGACGAGACCACGTCGGTGGTGCGCGCGGTCTCCCGCTGGACCGACTTCTACGCCCACGAGTCCTGCGGCAAGTGCACCCCCTGCCGCGAGGGCACCTTCTGGCTCAAGCAGATCATGATGCGGCTGGAGGCGGGCAAGGGTCTGCCGGGCGACATCGAGAAGCTCGACGACATCTGCGACAACATCCTCGGCCGGGCCTTCTGCGCCCTGGGTGACGGCGCCACCAGCCCGATCACCTCGGCCATCAAGTACTTCCGGGACGAGTTCGAGGCGGGCATGCACACCCCGTGGCACGAGCTGTTCCCGGCCGAGCGCTCGACGCTGTTCGCGAAGGAGACGCAGCCCGCATGAGTGTCAACACCTCTCCGGCCGCCGGCGGCAACGCCGTGACCGACGGCGGCAACGCCGAGCCCCCCGCCGAGCCGGACGTCAAGAAGGTCACGCTGACCATCGACGACGTCCCGGTCAGCGTCCCCGAGGGCACGCTGGTCATCCGGGCCGCCGAGGAGGTCGGGATCCAGATCCCCCGCTTCTGCGACCACCCCCTCCTCGACCCGGTCGGCGCGTGCCGTCAGTGCCTCGTCGACGTGGCGATGCCGGACCGCGAGGGCAACGTCAAGCCGATGCCCAAGCCGCAGGCCTCCTGCACGATGACCGTCTCCGAGGGCATGGTCGTCAACACCCAGCACACCAGCCCGGTCGCCGACAAGGCCCAGCACGGCGTGATGGAGATGCTGCTCATCAACCACCCGCTCGACTGCCCCGTCTGCGACAAGGGCGGCGAGTGCCCCCTGCAGAACCAGGCGATGTCCAGCGGACGGCCGACCTCACGCTTCGACGACATCAAGCGGACCTTCCCCAAGCCGATCAACATCTCCTCCCAGGTCCTCCTGGACCGCGAGCGCTGCGTCCTGTGCGCGCGCTGCACCCGCTTCTCCGACCAGATCGCCGGCGACCCGTTCATCGCGCTCATCGAGCGCGGCGCGCTCCAGCAGGTCGGGATCTACGAGGAGAAGCCGTTCGAGAGCTACTTCTCGGGCAACACCGTGCAGATCTGCCCCGTGGGCGCCCTGACGGGGGCGGCCTACCGCTTCCGGTCCCGCCCGTTCGACCTCGTCTCCACCCCCAGCGTCTGCGAGCACTGCGCCTCCGGGTGCGCGATCCGGACCGACCACCGGCGCGGCACCGTCCTGCGCCGGATGGCGTTGGACGACCCCGCGGTCAACGAGGAGTGGAACTGCGACAAGGGCCGTTGGGCCTTCACCTACCCGACCCTGCCCGACCGGCTGCGCGACCCGGTGGTACGCGGCGAGGACGGGCAGTACGCCGTCGTGCCCTGGCGCGCCGCCTACCAGGCCGCGGCGCGGGGCCTCGCCGCGGCCCGTGACGCCGGCGGCGTCGGTCTGCTCGTCGGTGGCCGGGCCAGCGTCGAGGACGCCTACGCCTGGGGCAAGTTCGCCCGCGTCGCCGTCGGCACCAACGACGTCGACCACCGCGCCCGTCCGCACAGCGCGGAGGAGGCCGACTTCCTCGCGGCCAGCGTCGTGGGCCGGCGCGACGTCAGCTACGAGACCCTGGAGAACGCCTCCTCGGTGCTCCTCGTCGGCCTGGAGCCGGAGGAGGAGAGCCCGATCGTCTTCCTCCGCCTGCGCAAGGCGGTCCGGCGCAACAAGACCCAGGTCTACGCGGTGGCCCCCTTCGCCACCCGGGGCCTGACCAAGATGGACGGGACCCTGCTCGCGTCCGCCCCCGGGACGGAGGCCGAGGTGCTCGGCGCGCTCACCGGACGTCGCCGCCAGGGTGGCGAGCCGGTCGACGGCACGGCCGTTCCGCTGGACGTCGAGGGCGGCCCCGTCAACGAGTACCACGCGGCCTCCGACTCCCTCGGCGCCGGCTCGGTCATCCTCGTGGGCGAGCGCATGGCCACCGTGCCCGGGGCGCTGTCCGGTGCCGCCGCGCTGGCCGAGCTCACCGGTGCCGCCCTGGCCTGGGTGCCGCGCCGCGCCGGGGAGCGCGGTGCCGTCGAGGTCGGGGCGATGCCCAACCTGCTGCCCGGTGGCCGGCCCGTGGCCGACGACACCGCCCGGGAGGACCTGGCCGCGACCTGGGCCGCCGGCCGCGCCCTCCCCGGGACCGCAGGCCGGGACACCGGCGAGATCCTCGCCGCAGCGGCCCGCGGCGAGCTGTCCGCGCTGGTCGTCGGCGGCGTCGAGGTCGAGGACCTGCCCGACCCCGAGCTGGCCCGGCAGGCCCTCGCCAACACCTTCGTCGTCTCCCTGGAGGTGCGGGAGAGCACCGTGCACGAGTACGCCGACGTCATCCTCCCGGTCGCCCCGCAGCAGGAGAAGTCCGGCGCCTACGCCACCTGGGAGGGTCGCCTGCGACCGTTCGAGAAGGCGCTCGACTCCGCCTCCTCCTCCGACCACGTGGTCCTGGACCGTCTGGCCGAGGCCATGGGCGTGCGCCTGGGCACGGCCACCGTCTCGGCGGTCCGGCAGGAGCTGACGGCGCTCGGGACGGTCTCCGGCGCCTCGCCGGCCCCGCAGGTCTCCCCGTCCGGTCCCGCCGCACCGGGGGAGGGCGAGGCCGTGCTGGCCACCTGGCACCACCTGCTGGACGCCGGTGCGCTCCAGGACGGCGAGCCCTTCCTGGCCGGCACCGCGCCGCGGCCGGTCGCCCGGGTCTCGGCGGCCACCGCCGCCACGGCCGGGGTCGCCGACGGCGAGCTGCTCGCCGTGGCCACCGACCGGGGCGAGATCGTCCTGCCGGTCGTGGTCACCGCGATGCACGACGGCGTCGTGTGGCTGCCGACCAACTCCGCCGGCTCGGCCGTGCGCGCGACCCTGGGGGTCGACGCCGGTGCGGTCGTGCGCATCTCGGCCGCGCCCGCGGCCGCCCCGCAGAACCCGCGAGGTGAGGCATGAGCATGCTGACGGCATACCCCGACCTGCTGGCGGCCGTCCCCCTGGTGACGGAGGACCTCCCGGCGGCCGACTTCAGCGACACCCCCCTGTGGCTGTCGTTCGTCAAGGCGGCGCTGGTCTTCGTCTACCTGCTGGTCCAGGTCGTCATCGTCATCTGGTTCGAGCGACGGGTCGTCGGGCGGATGCAGCAGCGTCCCGGCCCCAACCGGTTCGGTCCGCTGGGCATCCTGCAGACCGCCGCGGACGGGATCAAGCTCTTCCTCAAGGAGGACGTGACCCCCAAGAACGCCGACCGGCTGATGTTCTACGCGGCGCCGCTCCTCGTCGCCAGCCTGGCGTTCGTCTCCTTCGCGATCATCCCGATCGGCGGTGAGGTGCAGATGTTCGGGCACACCACGCCGCTGCAGCTGACCGACACCCCGGTGGCCGTGCTGCTGGTGCTGGCCGTGGCCGGCGTGGGCGCCTACGGCTTCGTGCTGGCCGGCTGGTCCTCGGGCTCGACCTACCCGCTGCTGGGCGGGCTGCGCTCGACGGCGCAGGTCGTCTCCTACGAGATCGCGATGGGCCTGTCCCTCGTGGCCGTCTTCCTCTACGCCGGGTCCATGTCGACCAGCCAGATCGTCGAGGCGCAGGCGCAGACCACGGTGCTCGGCCTGCCCATGTGGTACGCCGTGCCGCTGTTCTTCAGCTTCGTCGTCTACGTCATCACGATGGTGGGGGAGACCAACCGGCTGCCGTTCGACCTGGCCGAGGGTGAGGGTGAGCTCGGCGGCGGGTTCCACACCGAGTACTCCTCGATGAAGTTCGGCATGTTCTTCCTCGGCGAGTACATCAACATGTTCACCGTCTCGGGCCTGGCCACCACCCTGTTCCTGGGCGGCTGGCACGCGCCGTGGCCGATCAGCCTCATCGGTGACGGCATGTTCGACCAGGGCTGGTGGGGCGTGCTCTGGTTCACGCTCAAGATGTGGCTGTTCATCTGGTTCTACGTCTGGCTCCGCGGGACCCTGCCGCGGGTGCGCTACGACCAGTTCATGAAGCTGGGGTGGAAGATCCTCATCCCGCTCTCGCTCGTCTGGGTGATCGCGGTCATGATGATCCGCGCCGCCCAGGAGGGCTACTTCGGCGACGGCGTCTGGCCGCTCGTGCTGACCCTCATCATCATCGGCGTGTTCGTCGTGGCGGGGATCCTCGTCTGGGACCACTACACGCAACGACGGGCGGCCGAGCGCGAGGAGCAGATGGAGGTGCCGACCGAGGTGGACCCGTTCGCCGACGGCTACCCGGTGCCCCCGCTGCCGGGCCAGAAGCTCGTCGAACCCCGTCGCGCCGTGGGCGCCGCCCCGCCGGTGACCGCCGCCCGCGGCACCGCCGAGACCGACACGACCCCGGAGGACCGCCGTGGCTGACCCGACCGATCCGACCACCAGCGGGCCGGAGGAGACCTCCCCGACCCGCCGTCCCCGCGCGCAGGCACCGGCCCGCCAGGACGGCGCCAGCGACCCCACCGGCGGCAAGGAGGAGCCCGGGCTGCTCGGCCAGCTCTTCGCCCCCGTCGCCGGCTTCGGGGTGACCTTCGCCCAGCAGTTCCGCAAGGTCCCCACCCAGGAGTACCCGGAGGAGAAGCGGCCGACGGCCAAGCGCTTCCACGGGCGCCACCAGCTCAACCGGCACCCGGACGGGCTGGAGAAGTGCGTGGGCTGCGAGCTGTGCGCCTGGGCCTGCCCCGCCGACGCGATCTACGTCGAGGGCGCCGACAACATCGAGGGCGCCCGGTTCTCGCCCGGCGAGCGCTACGGCCGCGTCTACCAGATCAACTACCTGCGCTGCATCTTCTGCGGGCTGTGCATCGAGGCCTGCCCCACCCGGGCGCTGACGATGACCAACGAGTACGAGCTGGCCGACGACAGCCGCCGGCCGTTGATCTACGAGAAGCACCAGCTGCTCGCCCCGCTGCGCTCCGACATGCTCACGCCGCCCTTCCCGATGGCCGAGGGCATGGAGGAGCGGGACTACTACCGCGGCCACGTCACCGGGCCGACCCAGGCGCAGAAGGACCACGTCGCCGCGCGCGAGGCCCAGGCCGGGCACGCCCAGGGCGACCCGAACCACGAGGAGGTCCCCCGATGACCCCCACCCCCGGCGCCGAGGTCATGGGCGGGGGTGAGAGCGTCGTCTTCTGGCTGCTGGCGGCCGTCACGGTCCTGGGGGCCCTGGGCCTGCTCTTCTCCCGCAAGGCGGTGCACGCCGCCATGGCCATGGCGATGACCATGGTCGGCCTGGGGATCCTCTACATCGTCCAGGACGCGGAGTTCGTGGGGATCATCCAGATCTTCGTCTACTCCGGCGCGGTGATGATGCTCTTCCTCTTCGTCGTCATGACGATCGGCGTGGACGCGTCCGACTCGCGGGTGGAGACCCTGCCCGGCCAGCGCTTCTGGGCCTTCCTGCTCGGTGGTCTGTTCGCGGCCGTGGCCGTCTTCGGCCTCAGCAGGGTGGCCTGGCCCCAGGGCGTGGGCCTGTCCCAGGTCCAGGCCGAGGGACCGGTCACCGCGCTGGCGCGGGAGATCTTCGAGCGCCAGGTGCTCTCCTTCGAGGTGCTCGGCGCCCTGCTCGTCATCGCGGTCATGGGGGCCATGGTGCTGGCGCACCGGGAGCGGCTGACCCCGCGCCGCACCCAGCGCGAGTGGAGCGAGGCCAAGATGCGCTCGGGCCGGTGGCTCGCGGGCAAGCCGAACCCGGGCGTCTACGCCCGGCACAACGCGGCCGACACCCCGGCGCTGGCGCCGGACGGCCGACCCGTGGAGGAGTCGGTCCCGCGGGTGCTGGTGGCCCGCGGCCAGGTCGGCTCGCCGTCCGCCTACCGGCTGCAGGACCCGCGGGAGACCTCGCTCGAGCACGAGCCGGAGCTCGTCGACGACACGCCCGCCGCCGACGCCGGTCACCAGGGTGCGGCCGAGCCCACCCAGACCGCGACCGGCGAGGTGGCCGCGGGAGCCCGCGTCCACGACTCCGGGACCGCGGCGACGACCGACGCAGGGACCCGGACCGGGGAGGGTGAGCGCTGATGGGGCTCGAGGCCTACATCTACCTGTCGGTGGTGCTGTTCACGCTCGGTGCCGTCACGGTGCTGATCCGGCGGAACACGATCATCGTCTTCATGGGCATCGAGCTCATGCTCAACGCCTGCAACCTGGCGCTGGTGACCTTCTCGCGCATGCACGGCACGCTGGAGGGACAGGTCTACGCCCTGTTCGTCATGGTCGTGGCCGCCGCGGAGGTCGTCGTCGGGCTGGCGATCATCATGGCCATCTTCCGTGCGCGCCGGTCGGCCTCGGTCGACGACGCCAACCTCTTGAAGCTGTAAGGAGCGAGCTGACGTGTCCTTGCTCGAATCGACGCTGCTCAGCGTCGCCCCTGCGGCCGCCGACATCGGGACCAACTCCGGGAGCTACGCCGTCGTCGACGGCGGCGTGGCGGCCGTGGGCTGGTTGATGGTCGCGCTGCCCCTGCTCGGTGCCGCGGTGCTGCTGCTGGGCGGCCGCGCGACCGACCGGTGGGGGCCGCTGCTGGCCACCGTGCTGTCCTGGTCGGCCTTCGTCGTCGGCGTCCTCGTCATCGTCCAGATGCTGGGCCTGGCCCCGGAGGACCGGGCGCTGCAGCTGCCGATGTGGGAGTGGGTGGCCGCCGGCTCCTTCTCCCTGACGGCCGGCCTGCTCATGGACCCGCTGTCGATGGCGTTCGTCATGCTCATCACGTTCGTGGGCTCGCTCATCCACGTGTACTCCCTGGGGTACATGGAGCACGACCCGGACAAGCGGCGGTTCTTCGCCTACCTGAACCTGTTCGTGGCGGCGATGCTGCTGCTCGTCCTGGCCGACTCCTACATGCTGCTCTTCGTCGGCTGGGAGGGTGTCGGGCTGGCCTCGTACCTGCTCATCGGGTTCTGGAACCACAACCCCGCCTTCGCCTCGGCGGCCAACAAGGCCTTCATCGTCAACCGGGTCGGCGACTTCGGGCTGATCACCGCGATGGCCCTCATGCTCGCCACCTTCGGCGCCCTCGACTTCGCCACCGTGCACGCCAACGCCCCGGGGGCGAGCGGCACCGTGCTGACGCTCATCGGGCTGGCCCTGCTGCTCGGCGCGACCGGCAAGTCGGCCCAGTTCCCCCTGCAGAGCTGGCTGGGCGACGCGATGGCCGGCCCGACGCCGGTGTCGGCCCTCATCCACGCCGCGACCATGGTCACCGCGGGCGTCTACCTCGTGGCCCGGTCCCAGGCCATCTACGACCTGACCCCCGACGCCCGCCTCGTGGTCGCCGTCGTCGGCGCGATCACCCTGCTCTACGGCGCGATCGTCGGGTCGGCCAAGGACGACATCAAGAAGGCGCTGGCCGCCTCGACGATGTCCCAGATCGGCTACATGATGCTGGCCGTGGGCCTGGGCCCGATCGGCTACGTCTACGCGATCTTCCACCTGCTGACCCACGGCTTCTTCAAGGCCGGGATGTTCCTGGGCGCCGGCTCGGTCATGCACGCGATGGGCGACCAGGTCGACATGCGGCGCTTCGGGGCGCTGTCCACGAAGGTGAAGATCACCTGGCTGACCTTCGCCGCCGGCTGGCTGGCGATCATCGGCTTCCCGTTCACCGCCGGGTGGTTCTCCAAGGACCACATCATCGAGTCGGCGTTCACCGCCCCGGGCTGGCAGGGCTGGGTCTTCGGCCTCGTCGCGCTCCTGGGCGCCGGGATCACCGCCTTCTACATGTCGCGGTTGTTCTTCATGACCTTCCACGGCAAGGCCCGCTGGACCGACGACGTGCACCCGCACGAGTCGCCGCTGACGATGACGGTGCCGATGATGGTGCTCGCGCTCGGCTCGCTCGTGCTGGGTGCCGTGCTCTACCCGACCGGCATCCTCACCGGCTGGCTCGACCCGGTGTTCGGCACCGCCGAGCACGGCGAGCCGCTGATCCCGCTCCTGGCGATCCAGGTCTCGGTCTTCGTCCTCATGCTCCTCGGCGCCGGGCTGGCGTGGAAGATGTACGCCGCCGGCGACGTCCCGCAGGAGGCCCCGCACGGGTCGGCGCTGACCCGCGCGGCCCGCCGCGACCTCTACCAGGACGACGTCAACGACACCTTCTTCGTCGGCCCCACCCGGACGCTGGCGAGGACGGCCGTCGAGACCGACCGCGACCTGGTCCAGGCCGGTCTCACCGGCGGCACCACCGCCGGTCTGACGGGCCTGGCCTCGTACCTGCGGAAGGCCCAGAACGGGTTCGTCCGCTCCTATGCCCTGACGATGCTGATCGGCGTCGTCGCCATCCTCGGTGCAGTGTGGGTGATGCAGTGATGAACTTTCCCTGGTTGACCACCCTGCTGGTGCTGCCGCTGCTCGGCGCGCTCGTGGTGGCCCTGCTTCCCCGGGCCAGCACCGCGGTGCGCCCGGTCGCGCTCGGCTTCTCGCTGCTGACCCTGGCGGTCGGCGTGGCGATGGCCACGCAGTTCCGCACCGGCTCCGACGAGCCCTTCCAGCTGACCGAGACCTACTCGTGGATCCCGCAGTTCGGCGTCTCCTACGCCCTGGGCATCGACGGCATCTCGCTGACGATGATTCTCCTGGGGCTGGTGCTGGTGCCGATCTGCATCGTCGCCGCGTGGGACGACGTCCCCGCGGTCGACCGCCGCCAGCACACCTACTTCGCCCTCATGCTGGCGCTGGCCTCGATGATGGTCGGGGTCTTCGCGGCGATCGACGTCTTCCTCTTCTACGTCTTCTTCGAGGCGATGCTCATCCCGGTGTTCTTCCTCATCGGGGTCTTCGGCGGGGCCCGCCGCTGGCAGGCCGCCACGACCTTCCTGCTCTACTCGCTCGTGGGCGGACTGGTCATGCTCGTCGCGGTGATCGGCGTCTACCTCGCCGGCCCCCGTGGGCCCGAGGGCTTCCTCGTCACCAACCTCACCGGTCTGGACCTGTCCGTGGCCGCGGGCCGCTGGCTGTTCGTCGGCTTCTTCATCGCCTTCGCGATCAAGGCCCCGATGTGGCCGGTGCACACCTGGCTGCCGCTGGCGGCCGAGCAGGCCCGCCCCGCCACCTCGGTGCTGCTGGTCGGTGTGCTCGACAAGGTCGGCACCTACGGCATGATCCGGTTCGTCGTGACGATGTTCCCGGAGGCGACCCAGTGGGCCACGCCGGTCATCCTGGCGCTGGCACTGGTCTCCATGTTCGTCGGCGCTTTCCTGGCCATCGGCTCCAACGACATCCTGCGCCTGATCGCCTACACCTCCGTGAGCCACTTCGGGTTCATCGTGCTGGGCATCTTCGCCTTCACCACCGTCGGCGGCGCCGGGGCCACGCTCTACATGGTCAACCACGGGTTCACGACCGCCGGCCTGTTCCTCGTGGCCGGGATGCTCATCGTGCGCCGCGGCTCGCGGGACCTGCGCGACTTCGGCGGCTGGCAGCGGGTCACCCCGCTCATCGCCGGCTCGCTCCTGGTCGCCGGCCTCTCCGGGCTGGCCCTGCCCGGCCTGAACTCCTTCGTCAGCGAGTTCATGGTCATCATCGGGCTGTTCCAGCGGCACCCGTGGCTCGGCTTCCTCGCCGCCCTCGGCGTCATCCTGGCGGCGGTCTACATCCTCGTCATGTACCAGAAGGTGGCCACCGGCCCCCGGCCGCAGCTGGCCGACGTGCCGGACATGACCGGGCGCGAGAAGTTCGTCGTCGCCCCGATCATCGCCGCGTTCCTCATCCTGGGGTTCTTCCCCCAGCCGGTCCTCGACGTCCTCGAGCCCGCCGTGGAGCAGACGCTCCAGCACGCGGGTGCGAGCGAGCCCGAACCGGCCGTCGACACTGCTAACGCTGAGGGGAGTGGCCGCTGATGACCGACGTCTTCGTCGCGCCCGACATCGACTGGATCGCCCTGCTTCCGCTGATCATCGTCTTCGTCGGCGGCCTGGTCGGCGTCCTCGTGGAGGGCTTCGCTGGCCGGGCCAGCAGGTATGCGGTGCAGGTGCCCCTGTCCGTGGCCACCCTCGTGCTGGCCTTCGTCGCCCTCGTCGTGCTCGGCCCGGACCGGCAGGGCCGGACCGGGGCCGCGGTGCTGGTGCTGGACGGCCCCGCCCTGCTGCTGCAGGGCCTGGTCCTCGTGCTGGCGCTGCTGGGCCTGATGGTCATGGCCGAGCGGCTGGGCGGTGCCCAGGCGGACACCTTCACCCAGGCGGGCGCGCTCGTCCCGGGGTCCCCGGAGGAGTCCGACGCGACCCGGCGCGGAGCCACCACCACCGAGGTCTTCCCGCTGACGCTGATGTCGGTCGGCGGGATGATGCTGTTCGTCGCCGCGAACGACCTCCTGCTGCTGTTCATCGCGCTCGAGGTGCTCTCGCTGCCGCTCTACATCCTGGTGGGTCTGGCCCGCCGGCGTCGCCTGCTGTCCCAGGAGGCCTCGCTGAAGTACTTCCTGCTGGGGTCCTTCAGCTCGGCGTTCTACCTCTTCGGCGCCGTCCTGCTCTACGGCTACGCCGGTTCGATGCGGTTCGACCAGATCGCCCTGGCGATCTCGAGCAACGTGGGCATGGACGGCCTCCTCGTCCCCGGCGTCCTGCTGGTCGCGGTCGGCCTGCTGTTCAAGGTCGGCGCGGTGCCCTTCCACGCCTGGACCCCCGACGTCTACCAGGGCGCCCCGACCCCGGTCACCGGCTTCATGGCCGCCTGCACCAAGGTCGCCGCCTTCGGAGCCATGCTGCGAGTCTTCTACGTGGCCGTCGAGGGCGTGCGCGCGGAGTGGCAGCCGATCATCGCCGCCGTGGCCACCCTGTCCATGGTGGTCGGTGCGCTGATGGCGATCGTCCAGACCGACGTCAAGCGGATCCTGGCCTACTCCTCGGTGGCGCACGCCGGCTTCATCCTCGTGGGACTGATCTCGATGGACCAGGCCGGCATCTCCAGCACGATCTTCTACCTGGGCACCTACGGCTTCATGACCATCCCCGCCTTCGCCATCGTGGCCCTGGTCCGCTCCGCCGGCACCGAGGCCAGCCAGGTCGGTCAGTGGGCCGGGCTGGGGCGGCGCGCCCCGTGGCTGGCGGCAGCCTTCACCTTCCTCATGCTGGCCTTCACCGGCATCCCGCTGACGTCCGGCTTCACCGGCAAGTTCGCGGTCTTCTCGGCCGCGGTCAGCCAGGGCTGGGCGTGGCTCGCCGTGGTCGGCGTCCTGGCCAGCGCGGTCACCGCCTACATCTACTTCAAGCTGGTGGTGGTCATGTGGCTCGGCGACGAGGACGCCGGCGACACCACCGTGGTGAACCCGTCCCTGCTGACCACGACCGCCATCGTGGCGGGCCTGGTCGTCACGCTCGGTCTGGGTGTCATGCCGTCCCCGCTGCTCGACCTGGCGCAGAGCACCGCCACCTTCCTGCGGTGACGGTCGGCGCCAGCGCCGGAGCGCCCGCCGTCCCCACCATCCCGGGGATCGACGAGGCGCTCCAGGCGCGGGTCGTCGACGCGATGGAGGCGGTCGCCGCCCGGCTGTCCGAGGTGGTCGACCACGAGGACCCGTTCATCGCCGAGGCCTCGGGCCACCTGGCCGCCGCCGGCGGCAAACGATTCCGTCCCCTGCTCACCGTCCTGGCCAGCGAGGTCGGCGGTGGCTGGAACGAGCAGGTGGTCGACGCCGCCGTCGGCGTCGAGCTGACCCACCTGGCCTCGCTCTACCACGACGACGTCATGGACGAGGCGGACCTGCGCCGCGGGGTCACCAGCGCCAACGCCCGGTACGGCAACTCCACCGCGATCCTCGTCGGCGACCTGCTCTTCGGCACGGCCTCCAGCGTGGTCGCCGGGCTGGGCGCCGAGGCCGTGCGGATCCAGGCCGACACCTTCGTGCGGCTGTGCGCGGGGCAGATCCGGGACGACCGGCAGGCCGCCCTGGGCGCCGAGGCGGCGGTCCTCGCCGGGGACGCCGACGACGACGGCGCGGTGGCGGCATACCTGCAGATCCTCGCGGACAAGACCGGCGCGCTCATCGCCACCGCCGCGCGCTACGGCGCGATGTTCGGGGGGTGCGACGAGGCGACCGTGCGGGCGCTGACCGCGTTCGGCGAGAAGCTCGGGGTCGTCTTCCAGCTCGCCGACGACCTTCTCGACGTCTCCTCCGACACCTCGGGCAAGCCGGCGGGGGCCGACCTGCGGGAGGGCAAGGCGACCCTGCCGGTGCTCTACGCGCGCACCTCCACCGACCCGGCCGACGCGCGGCTGGTCGAGCTGACGAGGCGTCCCGTCGAGGGTGCGGACGAGCTGGAGGAGGCGTTGCGTCTCCTCCGGGCCCACCCGGCGATGGACCAGGCCCGGCGGCACACCAGCCGGCTCGCCGACGAGGCCCGGGCGCTGCTCGACGAGGTGGGCGACGGCCCCGCCGTCGAGGCGCTACGGTCGTTGGTGGACGGCGTCGCCGAACGCTCCGTCTGACCGACGTCCGCCCCCTGCACCCAGGGTGGCGCCGAGCCCCGGAAGGAGCCACCGAGATGGACAACGTCGACGAAGCGGCCGACGCCGGTGCGGACGGGCCCGCCGACGACCGCCGCATCCGCGTCTACCTGCTCGACGACCACGAGCTCGTGCGGCGCGGCCTGCACGGCCTGCTGTCGGCCGAGCCCGACCTGCTCATCGTCGGGGAGTCCGGGTCGGCGGTCGCCGCGGCGCGGGAGATCGTCGAGCTCGCCCCGGACGTGGCCGTGCTCGACGGCCGGCTGCCCGACGGCTCGGGCATCGAGGTCTGCCGGGAGGTGCGGGCCGCCAACCCCGACATCCGCGGGCTCATCCTCACCAGCTACGACGACGACGAGGCGCTCTTCGCGGCGATCATGGCCGGCGCCGACGGCTACGTCCTCAAGCAGATCGCCGGCAACGACCTCATCGACGGGATCCGCAGCGTCGCCTCGGGCCGGTCCCTCATCGACCCCTCCCTGGTCACCAAGGTCATGGACCGGCTGCGTCGGGGCGACCCGCAGGCCGACAAGCTCGCCCTGCTCACCGACCAGGAGCGGCGGATCCTGGAGCTGATCGCCGAGGGGATGACCAACCGGCAGATCGCCGCGACGATGTTCCTGGCCGAGAAGACGGTCAAGAACTACGTCACCAACGTCCTGGCCAAGCTGGGGCTGGAACGGCGCACGCAGGCGGCCGTGCTGGGCGCCAAGCTCTTCGACAAGTAGCCGCCCAGGCCCAGGTGAGGACCTTGGTCCTGGGCAGGTGTGGACCT
>NZ_VFXM01000008.1:0-183121 GCF_006519705.1 Ornithinimicrobium kibberense | reverse complement strand
CGCGTCCTCGATCCCCTTCTCCTCCAGCAACCGACGTCCCGTGCGCACCGCCAGGTCCGCCACCGCGACGAGCTGCACCGCCTCCATCCGACACCGCAGCAGTGCCAGCGCACCCACCCCCCGGACCGCCTCCAGGTCCACCGCCGGCACCGCCAGGGCCCCTTCGTGCTCGGCCGCCACGACAGCCGCACCGGCCATCGCCTCCACGGTCGCAGCCCCCAGGCCCAGGTCGGACAGGACACGACCCACGGCGCCGACCGGATCCCGCAACGTCAGCCCCTGGTCGTGCTCGGCCGCAGGCTCCGCCCAGGCCCCAGGGCCGGTCAGCTGCTGCCACTCCAACGACTCCCCGACCGCGCACGCCTCCGCGTCGTAGGGCTCCAGGTCCTCCCAGGGAGGTTCGACGACGGCCACACCGCGGGACGGACCACCGCCGGCGGTCACCCAGGACACCTCTCGACCACCGACGTTGTGACTCATCGAACCCCTCCTCCCCGGCATCCCCTTGCCTGGAACCCATCTTAGAACATGTGTTCGAACATCGCAAGAGGTTGCCCCCAGGTGTCGTGTCCCCACCGGGCGGGGACCCCGCGGGCCCGGCTCACGGGGACCTCGGGCGGCCAGGCAGACGCGAGCGGCCCCCACGTCAGGGATGTGGGGGCCGCTCGGTCAAGGGGTTCAGCTAGGTCAGGCAGGGCGGACCTGGGTCGGGTTGGCCGCTCACGGCACGAGCAGCAACTTGCCCGTCGTCCCGCCCGCCTCGAGGTCCTCGTGGGCGCGCCGGGCCTCGGCCAGCGGGTAGCGCCCGCCGACCCGGACCTTCAGCGACCCGTCGGCCACCCCGCCGAGCACCTCGCCGGCCCGCCACAGCAGCTCCTCACGCTCGGCGGCGTAGTGCGCCAGCGTCGGCCGGGTCAGGTACAGCGAACCGCCGTGGTTGAGCACCATCGGGTCGACCGGGGGCACCGGCCCGCTCGCCGCGCCGAACAGCACCATCATCCCCCGCGGACGCAGCACCGAGATCCCTGCGTCGAAGGTGTCCTTGCCCACGCCGTCGTAGACCACGTGCACGCCCTCCCCGTCGGTCAGCCGCTGAACCTCCTCGGCCAGGTCGACCTCCCGGTAGAGCACGACTTCGTCGGCCCCCGCCTCCTTGGCCAGCTCCACCTTCTCCCGGTTCCCGACGGTGCCGATGACCCGCACCCCCTTGTCCCGCAGCATCTGGCACAGCAGCAGCCCGACACCACCGGCGGCGGCCGTCACCACGGCCGTCTGCCCCTCCTTCGCCTCGAACGTCGAGTTGACCAGGTAGTGCGCCGTCATCCCCTGCAGCATGACCGCGGCACCGAGCTCCAGGTCCATCCCGTCGGGCACCGGGACGACCCGCGCAGCGGGGACCAGGACCTGCTCGGCATACCCGCTCCCGGGAGTCATGGCCCAGGCGACGCGGTCGCCCAGCTGCACGTCCTCGACGCCCTCGCCGACGGCGGAGACGGTGCCGGAGCCCTCGTTACCACCGACGAACGGCAGCGGCAACGGATAGCGTCCGCTGCGCTGGTAGACGTCGATGAAGTTGATCCCTCCGGCCGCCAGGTCGACGCGGACCTCGCCGGGGCCGGGCTCGGGCGTCTCCCGCTCGACGAGGGTGAGGGCCTCGGGCCCTCCGGGCTGCTCCACGATGACTGTGCGCATGTCCCGACCCTACCCACGGCGACGGACAGGCTCCGTCGGAGGCACCCCATACAGTGCCCCTGTGTCCACGCGCACCGCCGGCACGGGAACGCCCGCCGCCACCCCCACGAGCCCGTGGCCGGCGCTGTGGGCGCTGGTCATCGGCTTCTTCATGATCCTCGTGGACACGACGATCGTCTCCGTCGCCACGCCTGCCCTCATGGACAGCTTCGACGCCGACGTCAACGAGGTGCTGTGGGTGACGAGCGGTTACCTGCTGGGGTATGCCGTACCGCTCCTGGTCACGGGGCGTCTGGGTGACCTCGTGGGGCCGCGGCGGGTGTACCTGGTCGGCCTCACCGTCTTCACGCTCGCGTCGTTCTGGTGCGGCCTGTCCGGGACGCTGGGCACGACGATCGGGTGGCTGGTCGCCGGGCGCGTGGTCCAGGGGCTGGGCGCCTCGATGATGACCCCGCAGACGATGGCGGTGATCACGCGCACCTTCCCCGCCGAACGTCGCGGTCAGGCGATGGCGCTCTGGGGCGCGACCGCGGGCGTGGCGACCCTGGTGGGACCGGTGCTCGGCGGCGTGCTCGTCGACACCGCGGGCTGGGAGTGGATCTTCTGGGTCAACATCCCCGTGGGGATCGTGGGCCTCGTCCTCGCCGCCCGGCTGGTCCCCCGCCTGGAGACGCACGCGCACAGCGTCGACCTGCTGGGGGTGGCCCTCAGCGCCGTCGGACTCTTCGCGCTGGTCTTCGGGATCCAGGAGGGGCGGACCTACGACTGGGGCCGCATCGTCGGCCCGGTCAGCGTCCCCGGCCTGATCGTCGTCGGGCTGGTCATGATGGTCCTCTTCGTCGTCCGGCAGGCAAGGACCCGGGGCGAGCCGCTGGTGCCGCTGGGCCTGTTCGCCGACCGCAACTTCACCCTGGCCAACCTGGCGATCACGACGATGGCGTTCACCGTGACCGCGATGGCGTTCCCGTTCTACCTGTGGGCGCAGGACGCCCGCGGGCTCTCGCCCACCACGGCCGCCCTGCTCATGGCCCCGTCGTCGGTGATGGCCTTCCTGCTGGCGCCCGTCGCGGGCTGGCTCACCGACCGGGTCCACCCCCGGTGGCTCGTCGGGGCGGGGACCACGCTGCTGGCCCTGTCGATCTGGCTGCTGACGGTCGTCATGGCCCCGGACACCCCGTTGTGGCAGGTGGTCGTGACGAGCACGATCATGGGCGTGGCCAACCCCCTGATCTGGGGGCCGCTGTCCACCACCGCCACCCGCAACCTGCCGATGTCCCGGGCAGGCGCCGGAGCGGGCGTCTACAACACCACCCGGCAGCTGGGGGCGGTCCTGGGCAGCGCGGCGATCGCCGTCCTCGTGGAGGCCCGGCTGTCGGCCCGCTCAGGATCGGAGCGTATGGGGTCGCTCCCGCCGGGCGGGGAAACCCCCCTCCCGCGGTGGGGCGCAGCGGGCGATGCCGGGGTGGCGTCGGCCCTGGCCGACGCCCTGCTGCTGCCGGTGGCCGTCATCCTGCCTGGGGGCTGTCGCCGCCGTGTTCTTCGAGCGACCACGTCATCTGCTCCCTGGCGTCAGGACGACCTCCGCAGCACCCCCAGGACCAGGTCGACGGCCTCGGTGACAGAGGAGGCCCGCACCGGCGGGCGACCAGAGCCGCCGATCCCCTCCAGCGCGTGCTCCGGCCAGCCCAGCAGCACGACAGGCACCCCCGTGCGGCAGGCGAGCGCCACCTCGCTCAGCGTCCCCCAGCTGGGCCCGACCGCGACGACGGCGTGGCTGGCCCGGACGACCAGCCCGTTGCGCAGCTCGCCCAGGCCGGTGGGCACGGTGACGGCGTGGTGCGGACCGGCGGTCGTCCGGTCCGACCCCGGCAGCAGCCCGATGCTCACGCCTCCGACCTCGTCGCACCCGGCCGCCGCCGCGTCCATCACCCCGTCCAGGCCCCCGGTGACCAGGACGAGACCCCGCTCTGCCAACGACCGGCCGAGCTCCCGCGCCTGCTCGACCTGGTCGGCGGTCGCGCCGGCTCCCGGCCCGACGACCCCGACGTAGGCCTGCGGACGGTCAGCTGGGGTGACCGGCGAGGTCGGCATCGGCGTCCCCGGCGTGCGGACCGCCCGCCACGTCCTGCCCTCCGCTCCCCCGACGTCCGGCGATCGCCCGGATCACGCTGCCGGCGGCGATCATCGCCAGAGCCCCGCCGAAGATCCACGCGAACGGCGAGGGGTCCTGCGAGCGGTCGGTGCTGCGGCTCATCTGCTCACTCCTTCGTCCGGGCGCCGGCCCGACAGGTCGACGCCTCCTGGCCAGTCTGGCCGCTCACACCTCGAACGTCACCCCCTGAGCCAGCGGCAGCTCCCCGGAGTAGTTCACGGTCGTGGTGCTCCGCCGCATGTAGGCCTTCCACGCGTCGGAGCCGGACTCCCGTCCCCCGCCGGTGTCCTTCTCCCCGCCGAAGGCTCCTCCGATCTCCGCCCCGGAGGTGCCGATGTTGACGTTGACGATGCCGCAGTCCGAGCCCTCCGCCGAGCAGAACAGCTCGGCCTCGGCCTGGTCCCGGGTGAAGATGCTGGACGACAGCCCCTGGGGCACGGCGTTGTTCATCGCCACCGCCTCCTCGAGGGTGTCGTAGGTCATCACGTAGAGCAGCGGCGCGAACGTCTCGGTGTGCACCACCTCGGTCTGCGCGGGCATCCGGACGACGGCCGGTCGCACGTAGAAGGCCTCCGGCGCCTCCTCCTCGAGCACCCGCTCACTCCCGACCAGCAGCTCGCCCCCGTCGGCGACGGCCCGGTCGACGGCCACCCGGAACGCCTCGGCGGAGCGGGCGTCGAGCAGCGGCCCGACGAGGGTGCCCTCCCGGGAGGGGTCCCCCACGGACAGGCTGCGGTATGCCGCGACGAGCCGCTCCGTGAGCTCGTCCACCACGTCCCGGTGGGCGATCACCCGGCGCATCGTGGTGCACCGCTGGCCGGCGGTCCCGGCGGCGGCGAAGACGATGCCCCGCACGGCCAGGTCGAGGTCGGCGCTGGGGGCGACGACCGCAGCGTTGTTGCCGCCGAGCTCGAGCAGGCTGCGGCCGAGCCGTCCGGCCACGACCGGCCCCACCGAACGGCCCATCCGGGTCGAGCCGGTGGCGCTGAGCAGGGCCACGCCGCGGTCGGCGGCGAGCGCCTCGCCCACCTCCGGACCGCCGAGCAGCACCTGCGAGAGGGCCTCGGGGTGACCGGCCTCCCGGACCGCCCGCCCAAGCAGCGCGTCGGCCGCGAGCGCGCACAGCGGCGTCCGCTCGGAGGGCTTCCACACCACGAGATCGCCGCAGACGAGGGCCACCGCGGTGTTCCACGACCACACGGCGACGGGGAAGTTGAACGCAGAGACGACCCCGACGACCCCCAGCGGGTGCCACGTCTCGCTGAGCCGGTGGCCGGGCCGCTCGGAGGGCATCGTCCGCCCGTACAGCTGCCGCGAGAGCCCGACCGCGAAGTCGCAGACGTCGATCATCTCCTGCACCTCGCCGAGCGCCTCGGAGGTCACCTTCCCCGCCTCGACGGTCACCAGGGTGGCCAGGTCCTCCTTGTGCTCGGTCAGCAGCTCGGCCCAGCGCTTGACGAGCGCGCCCCGCACCGGCGCGGGCACCACGCGCCAGTCGAGGAAGGCCTCCCGGGCCCGCTCCACCGCGCGCGGCACCTCGTCGGCGGCGGTCCAGGCCAGGGAGGAGACCACGGTCCCGGTCACCGGGGACCGGCCCTCCCGCGGCCCGGCGTGCCCCTCCAGGTCGACGCCGCAGGCCCTGGCGGCGGCCTCGACCCGGCCGCGCAGCTCCTCCTCGGTCGGCAGGGACGGGGGTATGCGGTCGGGCTGGGGCTGCACGGGTCGGGCACCTCCGGTGGGGTGGGTAGGGACCTCCTCACCCTGCCACAGCCCACCGACCCCTCAGCGGTCGTACCGGGGCCGTGGCGGCTGCGGCCGTTGACGGGCGAACTCCCCGCCGGTCCGGCCGCCGTAGGGCCGCCCGTGGTCGGCGTACTCCTCCCGCCGGTAGGTCAGCGACCAGTCGCCGGCGGTCACGACGGACCCGGTCCGGAGGGCCACCGGCCGGTCGACCTCGGCCCCGTGCACCCGAACCGACCGCCCCGCGACCGGGACCACCTCGTACTCGTCGGTGGCGGGGTTGCGGCGCACCTGCACATGGCCGGGCGACAGGCCCGGCAGGACCAGGTCGTCCTGGGGGTCCGAGCCGATCGTCGTCGTGCCCCGCCGGAGATCCAGCTCCGTCCGGGCGCCGCCCTGCTCCGGCGGCGTCGGGAAGTAGACCAGACGTGGCCGACCGCCCCCGAGCGGGTCGTGGGTGGTGGTGACGTGCCGACGTCGGGGCGGGGTGACCGTCGGGGCCAGCGGCCACGGCGTGGACGGCGGCACCAGGGCCCGCAGCGACGGCGCCCCCTCGTCCCCCTTCGCCCGGGCGAGCCGCAGCGCCGCCCGCCGGTCGTGGAGCGCGATGTGGCGCGACCCCGTGACCGCCCGGTCCAGGAGAGAGGCGCGGACCCGTCCCAGGGACAGGATCCGGCCCTGGTCCCCCTCGACGACCACGGTCAGGCCGTCGTCGGCGAGCAGCCGGGCGACGTCCCGGACCGGGTCCATGGCGGTGCGCAGGTCGTTGCCCAGCGGCAGGGCGTCCAGTCCCTCGAGGCGCACCGTCAGGGTCGACCCCGACCCGGTGACCCGGCCGGTCAGCCGCCGGCCGGGGTCGTCCTCGGCGCGGGGCGTGTCGACCGTGAGGGTCAGGTCGGCCTCGACCCGCAGGCGGGCGGCGTCCGGGGCCGCCGGAGCCGTCGGGGGCGCGGCCATGGCGCTCATGCCTTCTCGGAGGTGCCGCCGGCGTGCTCCTCGGTCGTGATGCGCAGCGTGCCGTCCAGCTTCCAGGTCGCCCGCGGGGCGTCGGGGCCGGTGTCGCGCGGCACCTCGACGGCCATGTCGACGAAGCTGTAATTGATGGCCGCACCCTGTCCGGTGAGGTAGCTCCACATCTCCTTGGCCAGGTCGGTCCAGGAGACGGCGTCGGTCGGCGCGGAGCCCGGACCGCCCGGGCTGACGGTCGTGCTGGCGGGGCTGGTGATCTCGGTCATGACGACTCCTTGGGAAGAATGCTTTGGACAACGTTTGTCCAATGTCTGTCAGTGTGGCACCGACCGTCGCCGTCGCGCAACCCCCGACCCGTAGGGTGGGCACGACCGCCCGACCCAGCAGCACCGCATACCCCCAGGAGCGCACCGTGGCCCGCCTGAGCACCACCGACCTGCCCGTCGACCTCGTCGACCTGGACGCGGTCCTCACCGACGACGAGCGCGCGGTGCAGGACAGCGTGCGCGAGGTGTGCGCCGAGCACGTGCTGCCGCACGTGGCCGGGTGGTACGAGCAGGGGCAGGCACCCGTCCGCGAGCTGGCCCGGGTGTTCGGGGAGCACGGGCTCATGGGCATGCACCTGGAGGGCTACGGGTGCGCGGGCATGAGCGCGGTGGACTACGGGCTGGCCTGCCTGGAGCTGGAGGCCACCGACTCGGGGGTGCGCTCGCTGGTGTCGGTGCAGGGCAGCCTGGCGATGTTCGCGATCTGGCGCTTCGGCAGCGAGGAGCACAAGCAGCGCTGGCTGCCCCCGATGGCCACCGGGGAGGCGATCGGCTGCTTCGGACTCACCGAGCCCGACCACGGCTCCGACCCCGGGGCGATGCGCACGCGGGCCCGCCGCGACGGCGGGGACTGGGTCCTGGACGGGTCGAAGATGTGGATCACCAACGGGTCGGTCGCCGACGTGGCCGTCGTCTGGGCGCGCACCGAGGGCGACCCCGACGGCAGGGACACCGTGCGCGGGTTCGTTGTCCCGACCGACACCCCCGGCTTCTCGGCCCCCGAGATCACCGGGAAGATGTCGCTGCGCGCCTCGGTCACCTCCGAGCTGGTCCTCGACGGCGTCCGGCTGCCCGCGGACGCCGTCCTGCCCGAGTCCCGGGGGCTGCGCTCGCCGCTGGCCTGCCTCAACGAGGCGCGCTACGGGATCGTCTGGGGCTCGATGGGCGCGGCCCGGACCGCGTTCGTCGCGGCGCGCGACTACGCGGTGCAGCGCGAGCAGTTCGGCCGGCCGGTCGCCGCCTTCCAGCTGACCCAGGCCAAGCTGGCCCGGATGCACCAGGCGCTGGCGACCGGGCAGCTGCTCGCCCTGCACCTGGGCCGGCTGAAGGACCGGGAGCTGCTGCGCCCCGAGCAGGTCAGCGTCGGCAAGCTCAACAACGTCACCGCCGCCATCGAGGTCTGCCGCAGCGCCCGGACGGTGCTCGGCGCCAACGGCGTCTCCGGGGACTACCCGGTCATGCGGCACGCCAACAACCTGGAGTCGGTGCTCACCTACGAGGGCACCGAGGAGATGCACACCCTGGTCGTCGGGCAGGCGTTGACGGGGCACCAGGCCTTCCGCTGACGGCCCTCAGGCCACCGCCCCGGCCCGCCAGGTCCCGGTGCGCTCCCCCACCAGGCGCGCGACGGCATACCCCAGCCAGAAGAGGGCCAGGGTGGCCGCGACGGCCACGGGCAGGTAGAGCGCCAGCGGGAGGTCGCCGAAGAAGGGCCGGTCCCGCAGGTAGAAGTAGTTGCCCCCGGTGAGCCGGTTGACTGCCAGCGCGAGGGACAGGTAGACGAGGAACCAGCCGAAGGCCCGCCACAGGGCGCCCGCCGTGGGACGCCACCCCGTGGTGATCCAGGCGTAGGCGGGCAGGAGCAGGGTGACCGTGTGGTTGACCCAGAAGCTCCAGCCGAGCACGTTCGTCACCGGCTGGATGAGCATCGGGTAGGAGAAGCTGCCCCAGGCGTAGAGCCCGAAGAAGAACAGCACGTCCATCACCCGTCGCTCGCGCGTGAGCAGCCAGACCAGCCCCAGCAGGGCCGAGATCCGGGACAGGTGGAGGGGCAGCGACTCGCCCCAGTCCCACCCGGCGGTGGCGTAGAAGCCGTAGAGCGTCAGCTGCTGGAGGACCACCACGCCGACGAGCACCCGGCGCACCCCAGGCTCGTGGGCGCGCACCCAGCGGCGGCCGGCGACCAGCCCGGTGGCCACGAGGACCAGCAGCGTGGCGTAGACGAGGTGGTCGGGCCCGCCGACGGTGATCCACCCCGGATGACGGTCGAAGAAGGTCTCCAGCATCCGGCCGCGCCGATCACCGGGTCAGACGACGACGACCCGGCCACCCATGCCGAGCAGCCCCTCGGACCAGAACATGTCCATCGCCGCCGTCGAGATGCGGGCGCAGCCGTGGGAGGCCGGCCAGGGCGGGATCGACCCGGAGCCGTGGACGGCGTAGTTGCCGTCGTAGAACATCGGCCGGTACAGCTCGCCCAGCTCACCCTCACGCCAGCCGTCTCCGGCGGTGCCGACGGAGTCCATGAAGCCGACGACGTAGTCGCCCGTGGGCGTCTGCGCGGTGTACTCCTCGCCCCGGAACTCGTAGGGCTCCTCGTTCCCGGTGGAGGTGTTGAGCACCATCGTGGTGGCCCCGCCGCGGACGACGAGGAGCAGCTGCGGGCCCAGGTGGACCTCGACGTGGTCGCCGCCGGCCACGGGGGCCGGGCGGTAGCCGGTCTCGATCGCGGCCTGGGTCGCAGGGCCGGCGATCCCGTCGCGCACCAGCCCGTGGGCCTTCTGCACCGCCCAGACCGCCTGCTGCGTCAGGTGGCCGAAGCCGCCGTCGGGTTCTCCGCACCAGTAGCCGGTCGCGCCCAGCTGCTGCTGCAGCGCCAGCACCCCGTCCCCGGCGTCGCCGCGCTGGTATGCCGCGGGCTCGGGCGGCGGGGGCGGCGGCTCGGGCTCGGGTTCCGGCTCGGGCGGGGGCGGCGGTGGGACGGCGACCCTGTCGTAGCTGTCGGCCAGCCCGCCCAGGACCGCCCCGGTGACCAGCCCCAGCCCCCCGCGCAGCAGGTCGCGGCGGTGGAGCGGCAGGCGGGCGAGGGCCCGCGGCACCCCCTCGTAGCGCTGCATCCTCATCCGTGGTCCTCCCCTGTGCTGCGACGGCGCGTCCGCTATTGGACGCACGGAGCGCCCCCAGGGTCCACCGGCGACACGCCTTCGTTGTCGAATCGTGACCACGGGAGGGGCGGGTGCGGCCCACGGCATACTCTGGGCACACACGTCCGGCCGATCCTTCCGGGAGGACCCGCATGGCACCGTCGCCGCCCCTGTCCCGCCGTTCCGTGCTGGCGCTCGGCGGGACCGCGGCGCTCGGTGCGCTGCTCGCGGCGTGCGAGGACGGGTCCGCGCCGGCGCCGATGACCGGGGACGGGGCGACCGTGACCGGCACCGCCGGCGGGCCTCCCCCGAAGCTGTCCCAGTGGTACCACCAGTACGGCGAGGAGGGGGTCCGCGAGGCCGTCGAGCGCTACGCGGCGGAGTACGAGGCCGCCGACGTGACGGTGAGCTGGCAGCCGGGGTCCTACGACCGGACGACGGTCACCGCGCTCGTCGGGGGCGAGGGGCCGGACGTGTTCGAGTACGCCAACGGCCCGTCGATCGACATGATCCGGGACGGCCTCGTGGTCGACGTGACCGACGCGTTCGGCGACGCGCTGCCCGACTTCAACCCCCGGATCGTCGAGCGGATGACCTACGACGGGAAGATCTGGGCCATCCCCCAGGTCGTCGACACGCAGGTGCTCGTCTACCGCCCGAGCCTGCTCGAGCAGGTGGGGATCGAGCCGCCGCGGAAGATGGCGGACCTGCAGCAGGCGGCCCGCGAGCTGACCACGGACACGGTCAAGGGCCTCTTCCTCGGGAACGACGGCGGGGCGGGCCGGATGGGCGGGCCCATGCTGTGGTCGGCGGGGCTGGACTTCCTCGACGGGGATGAGGTGACCTTCGACTCGGCGGGGGCGGCCGAGGCGCTGAGCGTGCTGCGCACCTTCTGGACCGACGAGGTGCTCCTGCTCGACTCCCCCGAGGACTGGGACGACCCGACCCCCCTGACGTCGGGGCGGACGGCCATGCAGTGGACCGGCCTGTGGACCTTCCCGCAGATCCGCGCCGAGCTCGGCGACGACTTCGGGGCCATCCCGTGGCCCTCGATGCCCGGCGGGTCGCCCTCGGTGCCCGTCGGCGCCTACGGCTGCTGCGTCTCGGCGCGGGCCTCGGACATCGAGGCCGCCAGGGATTTCGCCCGCTGGCTGTGGGTGGAGAAGACCGAGCACCAGCTCGACTTCGCGACCTCCTACGGGGTGCACATCCCGGCGCGGCTGTCCCTCGTCCCGGAGGCGGACGTGCTGGCCGAGGGGCCGGCCCAGCACGTGGCGACCTACGTCGTCGAGCACGGGCACCCGCAGACCCCGCTGCTGTGGACCCCCCGGGCCCAGGCCGCGTGGACCGAGCTCGTGGGCCGGGTCGTGCGGGAGGGGGCCGAGCCCCAGGCCGAGCTCGACGCCCTCGTCCCGCTCGTGGAGGAGGAACTGGAGCGGGTCAGCGTCTGAGTGCTGGCGTAGGGTGCCCAGCGTGGACACCGACGCCAGCAGCAGGACCCGGATCGCCGTGCTCATCGACTGCGACAACGTCTCGAGCAAGCATGCCGAGGCCGTCCTGGAGGAGCTGGCCAAGTACGGCACCCCGACGGTCAAGCGCGCCTACGGCGACTGGACGACGCAGCACCTCGTGGGCTGGAAGCCCGAGCTGCACCGGCACGCCATCCAGCCGGTCCAGCAGTTCGCCTACACCGTGGGCAAGAACTCCTCGGACTCGGCGCTCATCATCGACGCCATGGACCTGCTGTGGCAGGGCAACGTCGAGGCCTTCGCACTGGTCTCCTCCGACTCCGACTTCACCCGGCTGGCCACCCGGCTGCGGGAGTCGGGCAAGCGGGTCTTCGGGCTGGGTCGGCGCAAGACGCCGGAGTCGCTGCGCCGGGCCGTGGACCAGTTCATCTTCCTGGAGGTGCTTCAGGAGCAGGAGCAGGACCAGGACCAGCAGCTGGACGACGCCGGGGACGGCGGGGACCGGCGTGAGCCGGACGCTCCGGGGGACGAGGACCGCGAGAGCCGCACCCCCTCGATCAACCTGCAGAGCGCGCTGACCAAGGGGGTCAACGCGACCTCGGACGACGACGGCTGGAGCCGGCTGAGCGTCGTGGGCCAGCACCTCAACCGGGCGCACGCCGACTTCGACCCGCGGGAGTTCGGCTACGCCAAGCTCTCCCAGCTCGTCCAGGACCAGCCCTACCTGGAGACCACCACCGAGGGGTCGCACCTCATGGTGCGCCTGCGGCAGAAGCGGTCCGGCCGCACGACGAGGACGACGGACCGGACCGCCGCCGCCAAGGACGCCGAGAAGTCGCCCGCCAAGGGCACGGCGGCGAAGGGCCCCGCGAAGACGGCCGCGAAGACCACCGCCAAGGCCACGGCGAAGACCCCCGCGCAGGCGACGAGCCGCAGCCGGAGCAGGGCGGGAACGTCGGCCTCCAAGGAGTCCCCGGCGAACGAGTCCCCGGCCCAGGAGACGCCCGCCAAGGAGTCCGCCGCGCAGGACGCCCCCGCCCAGGAGTCCTCGGTCGAGGAGCCCGCCGCCCAGGAGACCCCGACCCGCAGGACCGCCACCCGCCGCACGGCCGGCCGGCGGGCCACCTCGGCGACGACCAGCCCGGCCGGCGGGGACGCCTGACGGCACGATGGCAGGGGCGGCACCGGCGCTGCTGACGTTCGGGCACGGGCGGCTGGACTCGCCCGCGCTGGCCGACCTCGTCCTCGAGGCGGGGATCGAGCTGGTCGTCGACGTGCGCCGCTACCCGGGCAGCAGGACCAACCCGGCGGCCAAGCGCCCCGCGCTGGAGGAGACCCTCCGGCAGGTGGGGGTGGCCTACCGGTGGGACGAACGGCTCGGCGGGCGGCGCCGGCTGACCCCCGACGAGCGGGCCGACAACCCCGACGTCTGGTGGCGGGTCGAGCAGTTCCGCGCCTACGCGGCCTGGACGAGGGACCCGCAGTTCCGGGAGGGGCTGGCCGAGCTGCTGCGCGACCTGGGTGGCGACCGGCACGGCCGGACGGCGGTGATGTGCTCCGAGTCGGTCTGGTGGCGCTGCCACCGCCGGATCGTGGCCGACGTCGTCCTGGGCGAGCACGGGGTTGCGGTCGGCCACCTCATGCACGACGGCCGGGTCACCCCGCACACGCTCAGCGAGGGGGCGCGCCCCGGACCTGACGGTCTGCTGGTGTGGTCGGGGGACGCAGCCGGCTGACGTCGACCGCACGCACCTCGACGACCTGCCCCGCAGGACCGGCCCGCCCGGGTCGGACCGTCAGCGCCCACGGCCGGGGGTGACGGTGCGTGGTCGGCGGCCCCTGCGCCGGGTAGACCTCCAGCACGTCCGCGTCGACGAGGACCAGGTCACCGGCCGCCAACGGCACCTCCGGCAGCTCGGCGTGGGTGAGCCGGGCCCCCTCCGCGAGCGCCTCCACCCGCAGGGGCCGGTCGAGCTCCTGGTGCGCCGTCACCTCCTCCGGCGGCCCCAGCGGCAGACCGGCGGCCACCCGCGGGTCGAGCACCAGCCGCACCGCACCCGCGTGCGCCCCGTGGTCGTCGGGGACCACCCGCCGCGGCAGGGTCAGGCAGCCGGCGTGGTCGGGCCCGTCGACAGGCCCGTCGGCAGGCCCGTCGAGGTGCCGGTCCTCCTCGCGCACCCACCCCAGGAGCCAGGCACCGGGGTCGGGGTCGGCCGCGACCTGCGGCGCGTAGAACGAGGTGCCCACGTCCAGCACGGCCACGCCCGACGGCTCGAACCGGGGCGTGCCGTCGTCATCGACCACGTGCCCGCCGACGCCCACCACCTGGGTGAGCCGCCCCCGGTCGTGCAGCGAGAGGACCAGCGACGCCTCCCCGGTCCCGCCGTCGAGCAGGACCAGCTGGGGGCACTCCCACACGTCGGCCGGGCCCGCGGCGGCGAGGTCGGCCCGGTCGCCCCGCAGCCAGACGCCGGCGTAGCGCCAGTCGGCGAGGTCTTCGGCGTCGTAGAGCAGCACCGCCGGTGTCCCGTCGGCCAGCCCGGCCCCCAGCAGGGCCCACCGGCGGCCGGCGTGCTGCCAGACGAACGGGTCGCGCATCACCCGCACGGGCGGTCCGGGCTGCGCGGCGACGACCCGGGGGCCGGACCAGCGCACCAGCTCCTCGTCCCCCCGCCGCAGGCACACCGTGCTCACCTGGGACTCGTCCACCACCCCGGTGTAGAGCGCCACCGCGCCACCGGGCGTCGGCAGCAGCACCCCGCTCCAGCAGCCGAACGCGTCGGGACCGCCCTCGGTCGGACCGAACGCGACCGGGTGGTGCTCCCACCGGACCAGGTCCTCGCTGCTGGCGTGCCCCCAGGCGATCCGGTCGTGCCGGGCCGCCTGCGGGTTGTGCTGGTAGAAGACGTGCCACCGTCCCTGGTGGAACACCATCCCGTTGGGGTCGTTCAGCCAGCCGCTCCGCGGCCTCAGGTGGTATGCCGTGCCCGCCGGCCCGGTCGTCCGCTCACCACCGGTCACGGCAGCACTCCCCCAGCTCGACGAGGCCCTCCGGGCTGTCGAGGACCGCGTGCAGCCGGGGATGGGGGCCGTGGTGCACCTCGACGTCGACGTCGAGGACGGCCAGGGCCCGTTCCACGGCCTGCGGGTCGGGATGGTCGACGGCCAGCTCGACGAGCTCGAGCGTGGGCATCGACCCGTCCGTGGGGTGGGGGCCGTCCCAGGCGATGAGGAAGGGCTGGACGCCGCCGTGCGCAAGGGGCCGGGGCACGGCCAGCCGCCAGGCCAGCCGGGTGCCGTCGGGCAGGTCGCGACCGGCCCGCACCGCGCGTCCCGTGTCCACCCCCGCGGCGGCCGCGGCGGCCAGCGTGGCGTCCAGGTCGCGGGTCCGCACGGCCCACGCGTGCAGCCGGGGCACGAACTCCGCGCCCAGGGCCCCCAGCCCGAGCATCGTCTCCTCCGGCGCGACGGGCGGCTGGTCGGGGTCGGGGGCCAGCAGCTCCAGGTAGCACCGACGCTCCCCCTGCCAGGTCAGCCCGACGAGGGCGTTGCGGGTCCCCCGCCCCGGGTGGCTGCCGCCGGACACCGGCTGGACGCCCGTGCGTCGGGCGAGGTCCAGGACCGCGCCCTCCAGGTGGGGCACGGCCAGGACGAGGTGGTCGAGCGCGGCGGGCATGAGGGCCATCCTGGGCCATCGACCTCGCGACCGCCACCATCGCCGCGCCTATCGCTCCAGCAGCCCGCGGATGTCCTCGGCCGTGATGGTCCCGGAGCGGAACTCCCCGGCGTCGACGACCGTGCGGAACAGGTCGCGCTTGCGCTCCTGGAGGGCCACCACCTTCTCCTCGATCGTGCCGGTGGAGACCAGCCGGTAGACGTTGACCGGGCGGGTCTGGCCGATCCGGTGGGCCCGGTCCACCGCCTGCGCCTCGGCGGCCGGGTTCCACCACGGGTCGAGCACGAAGACGTAGTCGGCCTCGGTCAGGGTCAGGCCGACGCCGCCGGCCTTGAGGCTGATGAGGAAGACCGGGTCGTCGCCCTCGCGGAAGGCCGCGATCCGGGCCGGACGGTCCCGGGTCCGCCCGTCCAGGTAGGAGGTGCCGATCCCGGCCTCGGTGAGGGCCTCCCGGACCAGGCCCAGGTAGCCGGTGAAGCTGGAGAAGACCAGCGCCCGGTGGCCCTCGGCCGCCAGCTCGCGCACCTGGTCGACGAGCACGGCGACCTTGGCCGAGGTGGCCGCCCCGGCGTGCTGCTCGTCGACGAGCCCGGGGTCGAGGGCCAGCTGGCGCAGCATCGTCAGCGCCCGGAAGACGGCCATCCGGTTGCGGTCCAGGTCCTCCAGCAGGCCCAGCACCCGCTGACGCTCCCGCTGCAGGTGCCGGTCGTAGATCTTCTGGTGGGTCGGGTGCAGCGGGACCGGCAGCACCTGCTCGATGCGCTCGGGCAGCTCGGTGGCCACCTCGTCCTTGGTGCGGCGCAGCAGGAACGGCCGCACCCGGCGCCGCAGCCGGTCAAGAGCCTCCGGGGAACGACCCTGCTCGATCGGCCTGCGGTAGTGCTCGGTGAACGCCTCCGGTCCGCCGAAGAGCCCCGGCGCCGCGAGCGAGGTCATCGACCACAGGTCCATGACGGAGTTCTCCAGCGGGGTGCCGGTCAGCACGAACGTCCGTGGGCTGCCCAGCTCCCGCACGGCCCGGTAGGTCACCGACCGGTGGTTCTTGACGAACTGCGCCTCGTCGAGCACCACCCCGCTCCAGGGCAGCGCGCGGTAGTCGGCCGCCTCGAGCCGCAGCAGCGTGTAGGAGGTCACGACCAGGTCGGCCGACCCCACCGCGTCGGCGAGGGGGCCACCGCGGCGCCTGCGGGTCGAGGTCACCGCCGTGGTCCGCAAGCCCGGGGCGAACCGTCGGGCCTCCGCCTCCCAGGTCGCCACCACGCTCGTCGGCGCGACGACCAGCACCGGCCCCTCCGCCAGGTCGCCGCGCTCCTCGGCCCGCAGCACCGTGGCCAGCACCTGCAGCGTCTTGCCCAGCCCCATGTCGTCGGCGAGGATCCCGCCGAGGCGGGCGTCCCACAGGGTGCTCAGCCAGCGGAAGCCCTGGAGCTGGTAGTCGCGCAGGGTGGCGGCCAGCGAGCCGGGCACCTGGGCGGTCCCCCGGTCGGCGTCGCCGAGGTGGCGGAGGGCCTCGACCGAGTCGCGCCAGCGCTGCGCCTGCTCCCCCACGACCCCGAGCTCGACGAGCTCCTCCCACAGCCCTGCCTGGTAGCGGGTCAGCCGCACCGCGTCCGGCCCGTCGGCGTCGGCGAGCGCGCGGGCCTCCTCGATGAGCCTGCGCAGCTGCTGCAGCTCGGGGGTGTCCAGGGAGAACCACGTGCCCGAGGGCAGCATCATCACCGCGTCCCCCCGGACGAGGGCGGCGAAGAGCTCCTCGAAGGGCACGGGTATGCCGTCCACCGTCACCGTCACGTGCAGGTCGAACCAGTCCTGTCCGCCGTCGTCGTCCTCGACCTCGCTCGTGCCGAAGGTGACGACGGGGGCGTCCTGGGCCTCGGCGTAGTCAGGCAGCTGCCCCTCCACCCGCACGACGACGTCGTCGTGGTCCTCGAGGGTCGGCAGGACGGCCGTGACGAACAGCGCGGTGTCCCGCCCGGCGAGGGTGCGCGGCTCGGGCCGCGGCGGGTAGCCCCAGGGGTCGACCAGCACCGGCATGGCGGCGGACAGCAGGTCGCCGACCTCGGCGAGGATGCGGTCCTCGGCGTCGACGGCGCGCGGACCGTCCGCCGGCGAACGTCGCAGCGGCAGGACGACACCGCCCGTGCCGTCCTGACCCTCACCGTCCGTGCCGCCCCGCTCGCCGCCCCCGTCCGGCTCGGTGCGGTAGAGGAAGTTCCAGGCCAGGTCCAGCCGGTGGTCCTCGCCGGGGGTCAGCTCGAGCAGGAGGACCGGCCGGGCCGGCCGCAGGTCCGTCGCCGACCCGTCGGGGGAACGGACCGGGACCGCCCTGCTCAGGTGGGGGAAGTAGAGCGTGCGAAAGCGGTCGACGTCCTCGGGCGGGACCTCGACCGGTCGGTCCCGCTCGAGCAGCGGCAGGAGCAGCTCGGGGATGCTCGTGCGGACCGGCCACAGCCGCAGCCGTCCGTCGGCGTCCACCCGGCCGATGCCGTGCGCCGGCCGCCCCAGCGGGAGCAGGCGCACGTCGTCGGTGTCGTCGCCTTCGTCGCTCGCGTCGTCGCCGTCGCCCTCCACCAGCAGGCGGGGTGCCAGGGTCAGCCGTCCGTCGTCGTCGCGGCGGACGTCGAGGACCACCTCGGCGGACCCCTCGCCCAGCTCGACGGCCGTCAGGCCGGCGCCGGGGACCAGCTCCACGCCCACGCGCAGGCACCGCTCCAGCACCGGCCAGGCGAGCGGCCCCACGTCCCCGAGGGAGAGCTCGGTGGCCGAGTAGTGGCGGTAGGACAGCCCTTGCGCGGCGACGTGCAGCTGGCTGACCGCGGCCCGGTGGACGGGCTCGACCCCGGGGCTGGCCCACGGGCTGGACAGGTCGCGCCAGGTGACGCCCGACCGCGCCCAGCGTCCGCCGCCCCGCAGGCTTCGGCGGACCGGCCGCACGACGAGCCGGGGCGCCTGGTCCCAGACGTCCCGGCCCGAGGGCAGGCTCAGCTCCAGCCCGAGCCGGTGCGTGGCGTCCTTCGGACCCTCGCCGTCGCCACCGCCGCCCGCGGCCGGCGCCCGCACGACCGGGGCGAGGGCCCGCTCCCAGTCGTGCCGGTCGGTGTCCGCGCCCTGCTCCCGCAGCCGGCGCGCGGCGACGAGCAGGACGGCCACGGCGTGCTTGCAGTCGACCACCACGGGGCAGGAGCACCGGCCGAACCAGGCGCCCGAGCCGTCGTCGGGCTCCACGATCGTCTGGTAGAGCCCGCGGGCGGACCCGCTGACCGTCGCCAGCAGCTGGCCCCGCGGACCGGCCACGAGCGTGCGCACCCGGTCGCTGGCGGCATACCCCTCCGCCCGGGACAGGGTGACCACCCCGACGTCGCGCACGAGGCCGTCCCTGCTGAGCTCGAGCACCCAGCGCGCGGGGGTCAGGTCGGTCGCCACCCCGACACCGTAGGGGCTGGGTCCGACAGACCGGGCCGCCCGTCCACAGGCGGCCCGGCCGGCGGCCTCAGACGTTGCGGCGGTACTGCCCGCCCACCTCGAAGAACGCCTCGGTGACCTGCTGCAGGGTGCACACGCGCGCGGCGTCCATGAGCACGGCGAACACGTTGTCCCCGGCCAGGGCGGCCTCCTTGAGCCGGGCCAGCGCCTCGGCCGCCTCGTCGGCGTGCGCCTCCTTGAACTCGGTGACCCGTCGCAGCTGGGACTGCTTCTCGGCCTCGGTGGCCCGGGCCAGCTCGACCTCGACCTCCTCCCGCTCGGACTCCGGCCGGCGGAAGGTGTTGACCCCGACGATCGGCAGCGACCCGTCGTGCTTGCGGTGCTCGTAGAGCAGCGACTCGTCCTGGATCTTGCCGCGCTGGTAGCCGGTCTCCATCGCCCCGAGCACGCCGCCGCGCTCGGAGATCCGGTCGAACTCGGCCAGCACGGCCTCCTCGACGAGGTCGGTGAGCTGGTCGATGATGAACGAGCCCTGGAGCGGGTTCTCGTTCATCGCCAGGCCCCACTCCTTGTTGATGATGAGCTGGATCGCCAGCGCCCGGCGCACCGACTCGGTCGAGGGCGTGGTGATCGCCTCGTCGTAGGCGTTGGTGTGCAGGCTGTTGGCGTTGTCGTAGATCGCGATGAGCGCCTGCAGCGTGGTCCGGATGTCGTTGAAGTCCATCTCCTGGGCGTGCAGCGAGCGCCCGGAGGTCTGCACGTGGTACTTCAGCTTCTGGCTGCGCTCGTTGGCGCCGTACTTCTCCCGCATCGCCACCGCCCAGATCCGGCGCGCGACGCGACCGATGACGGAGTACTCCGGGTCCATCCCGTTGGAGAAGAAGAAGGACAGGTTGGGCGCGAAGTCGTTGACGTCCATCCCCCGGGCCAGGTAGGACTCCACGTAGGTGAACCCGTTGGCCAGGGTGAAGGCCAGCTGGCTGATCGGGTTCGCCCCGGCCTCGGCGATGTGGTAGCCGGAGATGGACACCGAGTAGAAGTTGCGCACGCCGTTCTCGATGAACCACTCCTGGATGTCGGCCATCATCCGCAGCGAGAACTCGGTGGTGAACAGGCAGGTGTTCTGCCCCTGGTCCTCCTTGAGGATGTCCGCCTGCACGGTGCCGCGCACGGTCGCCAGGGCGTGCGCGCGCAGCTCCTCGGCCTCGGCGCCGGAGGGCTCGCGGCCCTCCCGCTCGCGGAAGGCGTCCAGCTGCTGGTCGATCGCGGTGTTGAGGAAGAACGCCAGCACCGTGGGGGCCGGGCCGTTGATCGTCATCGACACCGAGGTCGTCGGCGAGAGCAGGTCGAACCCGTCGTAGAGGACCTTCATGTCGTCCAGGGTGGCGATGGAGACCCCGGAGGTGCCGACCTTGCCGTAGATGTCGGGCCGCTCGCCCGGGTCGCGGCCGTAGAGGGTGACCGAGTCGAACGCCGTGGACAGCCGGGTCGCCGGCAGCCCCTCGGAGAGCAGCTTGAACCGGCGGTTGGTCCGGAACGGGTCGCCCTCGCCGGCGAACATCCGGGCCGGGTCCTCGTTGTCGCGCTTGAAGGAGAACACCCCGGCCGTGTAGGGGAAGGCGCCGGGCAGGTTCTCCCGCCGCCAGAAGCGCACCATGTCGCCGGCGTCGCGGAAGGCCGGCAGGGCCACCCGCGGCACCTTGGTGCCGGAGAGGGACTCCCGGGTGAGCTTCGTGGTGATGTCCCGGTCGCGCACGCGCACCGTGTGCTCGTCCCCGGAGTATGCCGTCACGATCCCCGGCCAGGCCTGCTGCAGCTGGTGCACCTCCTCGGGGAGGTCCTGGCGGGCCTGCTCGAGCAGCTCGTCGACGCCGTGGTCGGTGCGGCCCAGCGCGGCCAGCTCGTCGTCGACGGCCTCCAGCCGCTGGATCCGGGAGGCGGCGTCGGCCCAGCGCTCGGTGTCGGCGTGGTAGCCGCGGATGGTCTCGGTGATCTCGGACAGGTAGCGCACCCGGGTCGGCGGCACCACCTGCCGGATGGTGCTGGAGTGCCGCACGTCCACGCGCGGCAGTGTGCCCTCGGACACCTGCAGCCCGTGCCCGCCGAGCAGCTCGAGCAGGTGCTGGTAGAGCGCGGTGACGCCGTCGTCGTTGAAGGTGGCCGCCGAGGTGCCGAAGACCGGCATGTCCTCGGGCCGCTTGCCGAAGGCCTCCCGGTTGCGGACCAGCTGGCGGCCCACGTCCCGCAGGGCGTCCATCGCCCCGCGCCGCTCGAACTTGTTGATCGCCACCACGTCGGCGAAGTCGAGCATGTCGATCTTCTCCAGCTGCGAGGCGGCGCCGAACTCCGGCGTCATCACGTAGAGGGAGGTGTCCACGAACGGCACGATCCCTGCGTCGCCCTGCCCGATGCCGGGGGTCTCCACGATGACCAGGTCGAAGCCGGCGGCCTTGAGGATGTCGATCGCCGCCGGGACCGCGTCGGGCACCTCCCGGTCCCCGCGGGTGGCCATCGACCGGAACAGCACCCGGTCGCCGTCCAACGCATTCATCCGGATGCGGTCGCCCAGCAGCGCCCCGCCGCCCTTGCGCCGGGTCGGGTCGATGGCCAGCACCGCGACGCGCAGCCGGTCGCCCTGGTCGACCCGGATCCGGCGGACCAGCTCGTCGGTCAGCGAGGACTTGCCCGACCCGCCCGTGCCGGTGATCCCCAGGACCGGCACGGTCCGGGCGGCGGCGGCCTCGGCATACCTGCTGCGGTCCTGCTCGGGCAGGCGCCCGGTCTCGGCACCGGTGATGGCGCGGGCCACGGCGGTCCGCTCCCCCGCCAGCACCGCGTCGACCTCGGCGGCCCCGACCTCCCACAGGTCGTAGTCGCAGTCGGCGACCACCTGGTTGATCATCCCGGGCAGGCCGAGGCGCTGGCCGTCCTCGGGCGAGAAGATCGTCACCCCGGAGCCACGCAGCCGCTCGATCTCCTCGGGCACGATGACGCCCCCACCGCCGCCGACGACCCGCACGTGCCCCGCCCCGGCCTCGCGCAGGCTCTCCACGAGGTACTCGAAGTACTCCACGTGCCCGCCCTGGTAGGAGGAGACGGCCACACCGTTGGCGTCCTCGTCGAGCACGGCGTCGACGACCTCCTGCACGGAGCGGTTGTGGCCCAGGTGGACCACCTCGGCGCCCTGGGTCTGCATGATCCGCCGCATGATGTTGATCGAGGCGTCGTGCCCGTCGAACAGGCTGGCGGCGGTGACGATCCGGACCGGGTTGACCGGCACGTGCCGCTCCGGGGTCGCCGGGGCCGCCTGCTCGGTCTGCTCGTCGCTCGTCCGGACGTCGGTGTCGGTGCTCACGGCCTTCTCCTCGTCGAGTGCGGGGTCCTGCCCCGATGGTAGGGGATGCGCCGCTCCCGGTTGACGTTCGGGTCAACCGGACCCCGGTGCCCGCGACCCGCCCGCAGGCCGCTGAGCAGTGGGGATCGTTACCAGGATGTGACCGCAGGGCCCTTGCCTGCGCGACCGGTCGCTCTGGAATAGTGGCCGTGGAGCGTCCGTTCCGGACCCCGCGAAGAAGGAGAGCTGCAACGATGCGCACGACCCGCAACCCCCGCCGGATGAAGCTGGCCCTGGCGGCGAGCCTCGCCGCCACCCTGACCCTGGCCGCCTGCGGAGGTGACGACGGCGGCGGTGACGCGGGCGAGGACGACGGCGCGACCGCCGGCGGCGACACCGACTGCTCGGCCTTCGAGCAGTACGGCGACCTGGAGGGCAAGTCCGTCTCGGTCTACACCTCGATCATCTCCCCCGAGGACCAGCCGCACATCGACTCCTACATCCCGTTCGAGGAGTGCACCGGCGCCACCGTGGAGTACGAGGGCTCCCGCGAGTTCGAGGCCCAGCTGCTGGTGCGGCTGGAGTCCGGCAACGCCCCCGACATCGCCTACGTGCCCCAGCCGGGCCTGATCGAGCGCATCGCCAACGACTTCCCCGACCAGATCACCGAGGTCGGCGAGCAGGCCCAGTCGAACATCGACGAGTACTACAACGAGGCCTGGCGCGGCTACGGCAGCGTCGACGACACCCTCTACGGCGCTCCGCTGGGCGCCAACGCCAAGTCGTTCGTCTGGTACTCCCCGTCGGCGTTCGAGGAGAACGGCTACGAGATCCCCGAGACCTGGGACGAGCTCATCGCCCTGAGCGACCAGATCGTCTCCGACCACCCGGACGTCAAGCCGTGGTGCGCGGGCATCGAGTCCGGCGGCGCCACCGGCTGGCCGGCCACCGACTGGGTCGAGGACGTCATGCTCCGCACCGCCGGTCCGGAGGCCTACGACCAGTGGGTCGAGCACGAGATCCCCTTCGACGACCCGCAGGTCGTCGAGGCCGTCGACACCGTCGGCGAGATCCTGCGCAACCCGGACTACGTCAACGGCGGCCTGGGCGAGGTCCAGTCCATCGCCACCACCCCGTTCGGTGAGGCGGGGCTGCCCATCCTCGACGGCTCCTGCTTCCTGCACCGCCAGGCGTCCTTCTACCAGGCCAACTGGCCCGAGGGCACCACCGTGGCCGAGGACGGCGACGTGTTCGCCTTCTTCCTGCCCGGGCAGAGCGCCGAGGACCGCCCCGTCCTGGGCGCGGGCGAGTTCACCGTCGCGCTGGCCGACCGGCCCGAGGTCGCGGCGCTGCAGGCCTACCTGACCAGCCCGGAGTGGTCCAACGAGAAGGCCAGGGTCACCGGCCCCGGCTGGGTGTCGGCCAACTCCGAGCTCGACCCGGCCAACCTGGAGTCGCCGATCGACCAGCTGGCCTACGAGCTGCTGACCGACGAGAACGCCACCTTCCGCTTCGACGCCTCCGACCTCATGCCGGCCGCGGTCGGTGCAGGCACCTTCTGGTCGGAGATGACCGCCTGGATCGCCAGCGGCAAGGACACCCAGGAGGCCCTCTCGGCCATCGAGAGCTCCTGGCCCTCCGAGTGACCCACCGGCGGTCGTGACCGGGTGAGGGGTGGGGCGCACGCCGCTGCACCCCTCACCCGGTCGCGCCGCCTGCGAACGAAGGAACCGCAATGGACTACCTCCTCGGAGCCGACTCCTCCACCCAGAAGCTCGTCGTGATGGTCGTGGCCATCCTGCTCTTCGTCGGCGTCATGGCCCTGGTGCTCTTCGTCGCCGAGCTGCCGAAGATGCCCCGGTGGGCCACCGTCGCCTTCTTCCTCGGCCCGGCCCTGCTGCTCATCGCCTTCGGCCTGGTCTACCCGGCGATCAACACGGTGCTGAGCTCGTTCAAGAGCCCCAACCTGCAGGAGTGGGTGGGCACGGACAACTACGTCGAGGTCTTCACCAACCCCTCGATGAGACGGGTCCTGCTCAACACCCTGCTGTGGGTGCTGCTGGTCCCGACCGTCTCCACGGCGATCGGCCTCGTCTACGCCGTGCTCGTGGACCGCACCCGGTTCGAGAAGCTGGCCAAGACGCTGGTCTTCCTGCCGATGGCCATCTCCATGGTCGGGGCGAGCATCATCTGGAAGTTCGTCTACGACTTCAAGCCGGCCAGCCGGCCGCAGACCGGCCTGGCCAACCAGTTCCTCGTCTGGCTGGGCCTGGACACCCAGCAGTTCCTGCTCAACTGGCCGTGGAACACGCTCTTCCTCATCGCCGTCATGGTCTGGATCCAGGCCGGCTTCGCGATGACGGTGCTGTCGGCCTCGATCAAGGCGATCCCGGACGACATCATCGAGGCCGCCAAGCTGGACGGCGCGAGCAACTTCCGGATGTTCCGGTCGGTGACCGTCCCCTCCATCCGCCCGGCCCTGGTCGTGGTCCTCACGACCGTGGCCATGGCCACGCTGAAGGTCTTCGACATCGTGTACTCGATGACCGGCGGCAACTTCGGCACCTCGATCGTGGCCAACGAGTTCTACATCCAGACCTTCCGCACCGCCCAGCGCGGCGTCGGCGCCACCCTGGCCGTGCTGCTGTTCGTCATGGTCGTCCCGATCGTGGTCTACAACGTGCGCCAGATGAAGCTTTCCGAGGAGCAGCGATGACCAGCAACGCCCCGGTCGCCCCGGTCAAGGACCTCGACGGCGACGGACGCTCCGAACCGGTGCGCCCCCGCAAGCTCACCAAGGCCGAGAAGCGGGCGATCGACACCAAGAACCGGCTGTCCTCACCCTGGGCCTCGGCGATCGCGATCGTCATCGCGCTGCTGTGGACGGTGCCGACCTTCGGCCTGTTCGTCACCTCGTGGCGACCGCCCGCGGACATCCGCACCAGCGGCTGGTGGACCTTCTTCGGCGACCCGGAGGTGACGACCGAGAACTACGTCGAAGTCTTCACCGGCGGCAGCACCGACTTCGCCTCGGCGTTCATCAACACCGTGGTCATCACGCTGCCGGCGGTGATCATCCCGATCACGCTGGCGCTGCTGGCGGCCTACGCCTTCGCGTGGATGGAGTTCCGCGGACGCAACATCCTGTTCGTGGCGGTGTTCGCCCTGCAGATCGTGCCGATCCAGGTCACCCTCATCCCCCTGCTGACGCAGTACAACAACTGGGGCCTGGTCGGATCGTTCTGGCCGGTGTGGATCTCGCACACGATCTTCGCCCTCCCGCTGGCGATCTTCCTGCTGCACAACTTCATGATGGACATCCCCCGGACCCTCATCGAGGCGGCCCGGGTGGACGGTGCCGGGCACGTGAAGATCTTCTTCCAGGTGCTCCTGCCGCTGCTCGTGCCGGCGATCGCCGCCTTCGGCATCTTCCAGTTCCTCTGGGTCTGGAACGACCTGCTCGTCGGCCTGGTCTTCGGCTCCGGCCCGGACGTCTCCCCGCTGACGGTCCGCCTGGCCGACCTGACCGGCACCCGCGGCACGGCCTGGCACCTGCTGTCCTCCGGCGCGTTCGTGGCGATGGTCGTCCCGGTGACGGTCTTCCTGCTCCTGCAGCGCTACTTCGTCCGCGGCCTGCTCGCCGGCGGCGTCAAGGGCTAGGGCCCGGGGTTCAGGTCCCGGGAAGGACGCCGGTCGAGGCGAGCCGCGCCCACCAGCGCGCGCTCGCCTTCGGCGTGCGCCGCTGCGTGTCGTAGTCGACCCGCACGATGCCGAACCGCTTGGCGTAGCCGAAGGCCCACTCGAAGTTGTCCATCAGCGACCAGACGAGGTAGCCGCGCAGGTCGGCCCCCTGCTCGATCGCCTCGTGGGCGGCCCGCACGTGCGCGTCCAGGTAGGCGATGCGTTCCTGGTCGTCGACGAACCCGTCCGCGTCCGGCCGGTCGTCGCAGGCCATCCCGTTCTCGGTGACGACCATGGCGATCCCGCGCGGACCGGTGTAGTCCCGCTGCAGCCGCAGCAGCAGCTCGCGCAGGGCGTCGGCCGAGATCTCCCACCCCATGTCCGAGACGGGTATGCCGCGACGCACCGCCCGCACGTGCTCGGAGCCGACGTTGGGCGAGGGCTCGTCGAAGGCGCGGGCCTGCCTCGCCGCCTCGGCTGCCCGCTCCGGGTCCGGTCCGGTCACCGCCTGGGTGGCGTAGTAGTTGACCCCGAGGACGTCGATCGGCGTGGCGATGGTCTCCAGGTCCCCCTCCTGCACCAGGTCCTCCGGCCAGACGTCGGCCAGGTCCGTCAGCACGTCCTGCGGGTAGGCGCCCCGGGTGACCGCCTCGACGAAGAACCGGTTGGCCGTCCCGTCGACACGGCGGGCGGCGTCCCGGTCCCCCTCGCGGTCCGGGTCCAGCGGCACGGTGTCGGTGAAGTTCAGCGTCAGGCCCAGGCTGGCGTCGGGGTCGCGCTCGCGCAGCGCCCGGACCGCCTGCCCGTGGGCCAGCAGGAGGTGGTGGGCCGCCCGCAGGGAGGCGACGGGGTCGGCCTGCCCGGGGGCGTGGTGGGCGCCGGCGTAGCCGTGGAAGGCCGCGCACCACGGCTCGTTGAGGGTGGCCCAGTGCCGCACCCGGTCGCCGAGGGCGTCGTGCACCGCGAGCGCGTAGTCGACGAACCGGTCCGCGGTCTCGCGGGCCGGCCAGCCTCCGCGGTCCTCCAGCGCCTGCGGCAGGTCCCAGTGGTAGAGCGTCAGCCACGGCGTGATCCCGCGGTCCAGCAGCGTGTCGACCAGCCGGGCGTAGAAGTCCAGCCCCTGCCGGTTGACGGTCGTGCCGTCCGGCACCACCCGGGCCCACGAGATGGAGAAGCGGTAGGTGCCCAGGGACAGCTCCCGCATGAGGTCGACGTCGTCCTCGTAGCGGTGGTAGTGGTCGCAGGCCACCGATCCGTCCTGGCCCTGCCACACCGCCCCGGGCTGCCGGGCGAAGACGTCCCAGATCGAGTCGGCCCGGCCGTCCTCGGAGGCCGCCCCCTCGATCTGGTAGGCCGCGGTGGCCGCGCCCCAGCGGAAGCCGTCGGGAAACTGCACCTGTGCGTTCATGCGTCCCATCCTGTCGCATCGACTCCCGTGGCAGGCTGGGACCGTGGCAGAGACGACGGACGACGGGAAGAACGCCGACCACCCGGGCCGGGCCGAGGCGGTGGCCCGGATGCGGGCCGCGGGGGTGAACGAGCCGGCGGTGCGGGCGTTCGTCCGGCACCACGAGGCCCTGGTGTCCGGAGCGACCGGGCTCGTGCGCGAGGCCGACGTCGAGCCGGCCTCCCCGCAGGTCTTGCTGGACGACCTGCCCGACGACCCCGACGCCGGCCGCGCCGCGCTCGACGCGACGGCCGTAGCCGTGCTCAACGGCGGGCTGGGCACCTCGATGGGCCTGTCCGTCCCCAAGTCGCTGCTGCCGGTGCACGACGGCCTGACCTTCCTGGACGTCACCGTGCGCCAGGTGCTGGCGCTGCGCGAGGCGACGGGGGCCCGGCTGCCGCTGCTGCTCCTGGACAGCTTCGCCACCCGCGACGCCACCCTGGCGCGGCTCGCGGCATACCCGGACCTGGCCGTGGACGGCCTGCCCCTGGACGTCCTGCAGAGCCGGGAGCCCAAGCTGCGCGCCGACGACCTCTCCCCCGTCGACCACCCGGGCGACCCGCGGCTGGAGTGGTGCCCGCCGGGGCACGGCGACCTCTACCCCACGCTGGCGGCCTCCGGGGTGCTCGACGCGCTGCTCGAGCAGGGCTACCGGCAGCTGTTCGTCTCCAACGTCGACAACCTCGGCGCGGTGCCCGACGCCCGCCTGGCCGCGTGGTTCGCCGCGGAGGGCGCCGGCTACGCCGCCGAGGTCTGCCCCCGCACCGAGATGGACCGCAAGGGCGGCCACCTCGTGCGGCGGCGGGCCGACGGGCGGCTGCTCCTGCGCGACACCGCCCAGACCGCCGAGGAGGAGCTGGTCCACTTCACCGACGGCGACCGGCACCCCTGGGCGCACACCAACAACCTGTGGCTGGACCTGATCCGGCTGCGGGAGCTGCTGGAGCGGCACGGGGGGTCGCTGCCGCTGCCGCTCATCCGCAACCCCAAGACGGTCGATCCGACCGACCCCACCTCCACGCCGGTCGTCCAGGTCGAGAGCGCGATGGGCGGGGCGGTCGAGCTGTTCGACGACGCCGTGGCCGTCGGGGTGGGCCGGGACCGGTTCGTGCCGGTCAAGGGCACCGACGAGCTGCTCCTGCTCCGCTCGGACGCGTATGCCGTGGGGCCGGGCACGGGGTACCGCCTCGTCGCGCAGGCCGACCCGCTGCCCGTCGTGACCCTCGACCGGCGGCACTACCGCTTCGTGCACGACCTGGACGCCCGGTTCCCCGCGGGGGCGCCGTCTCTGCGGGAGGCGGCCGGCCTGGAGGTGGAGGGCGACTGGACGTTCGGGGCCGACGTGGTCGTCCGCGGACGGGTGCGGCTGGCCGACGAGGGCGGGGCCCGGCGGGTGCCGGACGGGACCGTGCTGGAGGGGTCCTCGGCGGAGGGGGCCCCGTGAGCCGGGTCGTGGTCGACGACCTGGGCGCCGAGGTCGCGCTGCCGGACGGGCCGGTGACCCGGGTGGTCTCGCTCGTGCCGTCGCTGACCGAGGCCGTGGCCGTGACGCGGCGGGAGGCGCTGGTCGGGGCGACCGACTGGTGCACCCACCCGCAGGACCTGGACGTGACCCGGGTCCGCGGCACGAAGAACCCCGACCGGGCCGCCGTGGCGGGGCTGCACCCGGAGCTCGTCCTGGCCGTCCAGGAGGAGAACCGCGAGCTGGACGTGCGGCGGCTGCGCGCGGCCGGGGTGCCGGTGTGGGTCGGCGTCGTCGAGTCGGTCGACCAGGCGGTGGACGCCATGGAGCGGATCTTCGGCGAGGTCCTGGCGTGGGGCGTCCCGGACTGGCTGGCCCGGGTGCGGGAGCTGTGGGCGCAGGCGGGCGGCTCCCCGCCGGCGCCGCGGGCCCGCGTGGCGGTGCCGGTCTGGCGGGACCCGTGGATGGTCGTCGGCTCGGCCACCTTCACCGGGGACCTGCTGGCGCGGGCGGGGCTCATCAATGTCTTCGCCGACCACCCCGAGCGCTACCCCGCCCTGCCGGTGGAGGAGGTCGACGGCGCCGGGGCCGACGTCGTGCTGCTGCCCGACGAGCCTTACGAGTTCACCGCCGACGACGGGCCGGAGGCGTTCGGGCGCACCCCGACCCGGCTGGTCAGCGGCCGGCTGCTCACCTGGTACGGCCCCGCCATGGCGCAGGCGTGGGACCACCTGGCCGCGGTGGAGGTCTGAAGCACGGCCGGGGAAGGGCTCAGTGCCCCTGGAGGCGGGCCGGGTCGATCCGCTCCAGCCGCATGCCCGGCTTGCGGACCGCGAGGGTCCCCAGGGCCACGGCCGCCAGGAGGAAGAGCACGCCGACGACGATGTGCACGAGCCGCAGCTCCATCTCGCCGAGCGCGACCTGGGCGACGGCGAGCACGAGGACGCCGACCGCGTGCATGAACAGGCCCTTGTTGGCCGAGGCCCGCATCCAGACGAAGGCCACGACCGCGGTGACGAGGGCGACCACGACCGTGGTGTTGCCGATCGTCCCGTGGGCGCCCACCCAGGTGCCCCCGACGAGAAGGAACCCGAGGACGGCCTGCAGCACCCCCAGAAGGGCGGTGAGGACGGCGGTGATCTTGAGCAGGACCAGGGTGGTGTCGGACGTCATACCTCCCAGTGTCCCAGATGCGGGACGTGTCACCGGCCGCCTCAGAGGCGGACGTTGACCTGCTGGATCTGGGTGAACCCCTCGAGCATGCCCTCCAGGGAGAACTCCCGCCCGTGGCCGCTGGACTTCATCCCGCCGTAGGACTGGCCGACCTGCTGGCCGCCGCCCTGGTTGACCTGCACCCAGCCCGACTCGATCCGGTGCGCGGTGCGCAGCGCGGCGGAGACGTCGCGGGCGAAGACGAACGCCGCCAGGCCGTAGGACGTGTCGTTGGCCATCCGCACGACCTCGTCCTCGTCGCGCCAGCGCAGCACCGACAGCACCGGGCCAAAGATCTCCTCCCGGGCGATCCGCCAGTCGTTGGACACCTGGGACAGGATCATCGGCGCGTGGTAGAAACCGGGCTCCCCCACCTGCAGGGCGGGGCGCCCGTCGTAGGCGACGTGCACGCCCTCGGTGGACAGGCCGTCCTCGACGTAGCCCTGCACCCGGTCCCACTGCCGCTGGTTGATGATGCAGCCGATGTCGGTGGCCTCCTCGCGGGGGTCGCCGACCGTCAGCCGGGAGACCCGGTCGACCAGCTTCTCCAGGAAGCTGTCGTGCACGTCCTCGTGGAGGAACAGCCGGGAGCCGGACGTGCAGCTCTGCCCCTGCCGGGCGAACCGGGTGGCCAGCAGCACCTGCTCGACCACCTCGTCGGTGTCGGAGTCGGGGAAGACGATGCAGGGCGACTTGCCGCCCAGCTCGAGGGAGACGTGGGCCAGCCGCTCCCCGGCCCGGGCCGCGACGCCCGCCCCCGTGACGGTGGAGCCGGTGAAGGAGACCTTGTCGACGTCGCCGTGGGTGACGAGGGCCTCGCCGACCTCGGGGCCGTAGCCGGTGACGACGTTGATCGCCCCGGGCGGCAGGTGCCGCTGGCAGACCGCGGCCAGTTCCAGGATCGTCGTGGGCGCGTCCTCGGCGGCCTTGAGCACGACCGTGTTGCCGGCGACCAGGGCGGCCGGCAGCTTGAAGGCGGCGATCATCAGCGGGGAGTTCCACGGCAGGATCGCCGCGACCACGCCGAGCGGCAGCCGACGGGTGTAGGACAGCGCGTCGTCGCCCGTGGGCAGGGTCACCCCCTTGGTCTCCCCGGCCAGCCCGGCGAAGTAGCGGAACGCGGTGACCAGCAGGGCCGCCTCGGGGCGGGCCTGGGTGCGGATCGCGTTGCCGGTGTCGACCGCGGTGAGCCGGGCCAGGTCCTCCACGAGGGGCTCGAGGTCGTCGGCGATCCGCAGCAGCGCCCGCTGCCGCTCGACGAAGGGCAGCGCGGCCCAGCCGGGGTATGCCGCGCGCGCGGCCCGGACCGCCCGGTCGGCGTCCTCGGCGCGCCCCCGGGGCACGCGGGCCACGACGCGGTGCCGGTCGATGGGGGTGATGACGTCGATCGTCTCCCCCGACGCGGCGGGCACCTCCTCGCCGCCGATGAGCATCCCGTAGTCGCGGGGCCGGTCGGTCTCGAGCGTGGGGAAGGGCTGCGAGGTCATGCGGTGCTCCTGGGGTCAGACGTGGATGGCGGCCGGGATGCCGTCGGAGAAGGTCTGCGGGTCGTCCGGGAAGGTGCGGGCCGAGCCGGTCTTGACCCGGTGGGCGGTCCACGCGGCGGCGCAGGCGTCCAGCATGTCGTCGGTGCCCACGCCGGTGGGCGCGGTGGTCGGCACGTAGATCCCGTGCCGGGCCAGGACCTCCCGGCGCTCGGCCGAGCCCTCGGCGGTCCGCTTCTTCGACGCGACCGGCGCACCGGCCATCTGCGCGAACGAGGCCTCCGGGTGGCACTCGGCGACGAGGAAGGACAGGTCCTGGCGGACCCAGGCGTCGACCTCCTTGATCCGCCGCCGCAGCTCGAAGGCCTGCTGGGAGACCCCCGACCCGACCTTCTCCCGGTTGACCGCGTTGGCCTGGCCGTAGGACTCGGCGTAGACGGCCTCGCGCACGGGCGTGGTGAACACCGAGGAGGACTTGCCGGGCAGGAACGCCCGGGTCTGCACGTCGGCCTCGCGGCGGGCGTCGTCGGGCAGACCGATCGGGATGTCCACGGCCACGACGGCCACGTCGCCGGCCTTCTCCACGACCTCGGCGACGCTGGCGCCGGTCAGCAGCATGGGGGTGCCGTGGCCCGAGGCGTCGAGCAGCGCGCCGACCCAACCGCCGCGGGAGACGTCCACGCCCAGGACCGGCAGCGAGGCGTCCGGCGTCGAGGGGCGCCTGCCCGGGCGCCCCGAGGGCATCGCCGCCGTCGCCGGCCGGGGCCGCGCGGGGGCACCGCCCCTGGCCTGCTCACCCCCGGCCTTCGCGCCGCGCTTGCCGGTCAGCTGCTGCCACCACTGCGTCAGACCCATGAGGACACGATAGGCGCCGGCCGGTCAGCCGCCGTAGCGGGTCGCCAGCAGCTCCACGGCCCACCGGTAGCCGTCGACGCCAGCGCCCGCCACGACCGCCTCGGCGACCGGTGAGAGGTAGGAGCGGTGGCGGAAGGGCTCGCGGGCGTGCGGGTTGCTCAGGTGCACCTCGACGACCGGCAGCCGCACGGCCTTGACGGCGTCCAGCAGCGCCACGGAGGTGTGCGTGTAGGCGCCGGCGTTGAGGACCACGCCGACGACGTCGCCGGCGGAGCGCGCCTCGTGCAGGGCGTCGACCAGCCCGCCCTCGTGGTTGGTCTGCCGGCAGGTGGCCTCCAGCCCATGGCGCCGGGCCTCCTCGCGGCAGAGGTCGTCGACGTCGGCGAGCGTGGCCGACCCGTAGATCTCCGGCTCCCGGGTGCCGAGCAGGTTGAGGTTGGGGCCGTTGAGCACGAGGATCCGCCGGGTCATGGGACCAGCGTGGCACAGGGGACGGGCGTGGCCACTACCCAACCGCGCGGATGTGGACTAGGTTGCCAACCGTCCGGGCCTGCCCCGGCAGCGGGGCGGGCGCCGCCCGACCTGCGGCACGTTCATACCGCACCATCCTTTCCAAGGAGGTCCGCCGTGGCTGGCACGAACACCGCCCCGGCCGCCGAGCAGCGCGACACGTGGACCCACAACACCGGGTTCATCCTCGCGGCGATCGGCTCGGCCGTCGGCCTGGGCAACATCTGGCGGTTCCCGGGGGTCGCCTACGAGAGCGGGGGCGGGGCCTTCCTCATCCCCTACCTCCTGGCGCTGCTGACCGCCGGCATCCCGATCCTGTTCCTCGACTACGCGATCGGCCACCGCTACCGGGCGGCCGCCCCGCTGGCCTACCGGCGGATGGCCAAGCCGGCCGAGACCCTGGGCTGGTTCCAGATCGGCCTGTCGTTCGTCATCGCGGTCTACTACGCCGCGGTGGTCGCCTGGTCGTTGAGCTACTTCGTCTACGCCTTCGACCTGCGGTGGGGCGAGGACACGCTCGGCTTCTTCACCGGCGAGTACCTCCAGGTCGGCGACCCGGAGATCTCGACGACGATCGTCTCCTCCGTGGCGATCCCCCTCGTGCTCGTGTGGGCGGCGATCCTCGTCGTGCTGGCCCTGGGCGTCAGCCGCGGCGTGCAGCGGGTCAACGTCATCTTCATCCCGCTGCTGGTCGTGGCCTTCCTGGGCCTGGTCATCCGCGCCCTGACCCTGCCCGGCGCCGCCGACGGGCTCGACGCACTGTTCACCCCCAACTGGTCGGCGCTGCTGGACCTGAACGTGTGGATCTCGGCGTACGCGCAGATCTTCTTCTCGCTGTCCATCGCCTTCGGCATCATGGTCACCTACGCCTCCTTCCAGCGGCGCAAGGCGAACATGACCAGCTCGGGCCTGGTGGTGGCGTTCGCCAACTCCTCCTTCGAGATCCTCGCCGGCATCGGCGTCTTCGCCACCCTGGGCTTCTTCGCCCACCAGCAGCAGGTGGCCGTCGCCGACCTCGAGGGGCTGACCGGTCCGATCCTGTCCTTCGTCACCTTCCCGGCGGTCATCTCCGAGATGCCGGGCGGGAACATCTTCGGCGTGGTGTTCTTCGCCGCGCTGGTCCTGGCCGGCTTCACCTCGCTCATCTCGATCCTGCTCGGGGTGGCCGCCTCGATGCAGGAGAAGTTCGGGCTGGGCCGGCGCACCGCCGCGCTCGCGGTCGCCGTCGTCTCGGCGTCCATCTCGATCGCCCTGTTCTCGACCACCTCGGGCCTGCTGGCCCTGGACACCGTCGACCAGTTCGCCAACAACGTGGGCATCGTCCTGTCGGCGATCGTCATGACGGTGGTCGTGGTGTGGGTGTTCCGGCGCGGTGAGGTGCTGCGACAGCACCTCAACGCCGTGTCCACCTTCAAGGTGGGCCGCGTCTGGATCTTCCTGCTCGGCCTCCTCGTGCCGGCCTTCCTGGTCGTCATGCTGGTACAGAAGCTGATCACCCTGGTCACCGAGGGGTACGAGGGCCTGCCAGGCTGGTACGTCGGCCTCTTCGGCTGGGGCATGCTCGCCCTCGTCATCCTGGCCGCGGTGGTGCTGACGGCCCTACCCTGGAAGGGCCGGGACGACCCGGACTTCCGTGCCTGGCCCGACCTGGAGGAGGAGAAGCGATGACCACGTCCGCGATCGTCATGATGCTCGTGGCCATGGTCGTGGTCTGGGGAGGGCTGACGGCGAGCATCCTGTTCCTGCGCAGCCGCCCCGAGGTGACCGACGGCCTGCACGAGGACCCCGACCTGGTCCGCGACGACGAGCGGCGCGAGCACGAGCCGCACCCCTTCCGCGACACCTGAGCCGCCGCGCCGGCGTCCCCGCTTGAACCGCCCGCCCGGGTCAGTCCTCCAGGACGGCCCGGGCGGCGTGGTACCCGCCCAGGCCGCTCACCCCGCCGCCTCGGCGGGAGCCCGCACCGGCCAGCAGCACCCCGGGGTATGGGGTGTCCACGCCCCACCGGCGGGCGGGGGTGTCCAACGGGGCCTCGTCGTCGGCCCACGGCCAGGTCAGCGGCGCGTGGAAGATGTTGCCGCCGGGCATGGCCAGGGCGTCCTGCAGGTCCCGCGTGGTCTTCGTCTCCACGCAGGGCCGCCCGTCCCGGTCGCGCAGGACGACGTCCTCGACCGGCTCGGCCAGCACCGAGGACAGCGAGTCCAGCGTGGCCTGCTGCAGCTGCTCGCGGGTCACCTGGCCGTCGTCCAGCAGCCGGTCGGGCGTCTGCAGGGTGAACACGGTCAGGGTGTGGGCGCCGGAGGCCCGCAGCTGCGGCGACAGGATCGAGGGGTCGGTCAGGGAGTGGCAGTAGATCTCCGCCGGCATCGGGTCCGGGACCCGCCCGGCCAGGGCCGCGGCGTAGGCCTCCTCCAGCTGGCCGTAGGTCTCGTTGATGTGGAAGGTCCCGCCGAAGGCGGCGGCCGGGTCCACGGACCGGTCCCGCAGCCGGGGAAGCCGGGAGAGCAGCAGGTTGACCTTGACCTGGGAGCCCTCGACCCGCTCGTGCGGGGCACCGACCAGGTCGGCCAGCACCGACGGTGCCGCCGCCCACAGCACCCGGCCCGCGGTCGCCCGGTGCTCGACGCCGGCGTCGTCGACCCAGGTGACCGCGCCGTCCTCCACCCCGGTGACGGTGGCCCCGGTGCGCAGCTGCGCGCCGGCGGAGCGGGCGGCCCGCTCCAGCTCGCCGGAGACCTGGCCCATCCCGCCGACGGGCACGTCCCAGTCCCCCGTCCCGCCGCCGACGACGTGGTAGAGGAAGCAGACGTTGTGGCGCAGGTCGGCCTCGTGGGCCGAGGCGTAGGTGGAGATGAGCCCGTCGGTGAGGACGACCCCGCGGACCAGGTCGTCGGCGAAGGTGGCCTCGACGACCTCGCCGAGCGGCCGGTGCAGGAAGTCGCGGACAAGCCCCGGGTCGCCCACGCGCTCGGCCAGCTCGGTCGCCCGCGGCAGCGGCTCGGTCATCGTCGGCCAGACGGCCTGCGCCAGCCGGCCGACCCGGTCGTAGAACGCCTCCCACCGGGCGGCGTCGTCCGCCGCCCCGACCGCCGCGAACGAGGCGGCGGTGGCCCGCGGGTCGCCGTTGTCGATGAGCAGCCCGGTGTCCCCGCCCGGCACGGGCGTGTAGGAGGAGTAGCGCCGGCGGGCCAGGTCCAGCCGCAGGCCGAGGTCGTCGACGATCCGCCGGGGCAGCAGGCTGACCAGGTAGCTGTAGCGCGACAGCCGGGCCCCGACGCCCTCGAACGCCTCGGCCGAGACGGTGGCCCCGCCGAGGGCGTCCTGCCGCTCCAGCAGCAGCACCGAGCGGCCCGCGCGGGCCAGGTAGGCCGCGGCGGTCAGGCCGTTGTGGCCCCCGCCGACGACCACGACGTCGTGGCTGGTGGTCACCGCGGGCCCCTTCCTCAGATGACGCCCATGGCGAGCATGGCGTCGGCGACCTGGGTGAAGCCGGCGGCGTTGGCGCCGAAGACGTAGTCGCCGGGCCGGTCGTAGTCCTCGGCGGTGGTGACGACCCGCTCGTGGATGCGGCGCATGATCTCGGCCAGCCGCTCCTCGGTGTGCTCGAAGGTCCAGGAGTCGCGGGAGGCGTTCTGCTGCATCTCCAGCGCGGAGGTGGCCACGCCGCCGGCGTTGACCGCCTTGCCCGGTCCGAAGAGCACCCCGGCCTCGGCGAAGACCCGGACGGCGCCGGGCGTGCAGGGCATGTTGGCCCCCTCGGCGACGATCTCGGTGCCGTTGGCCGCCAGCACCCGGGCCGCGTCCTCGTCCAGCTCGTTCTGCGTCGCGCACGGCAGGGCCACGTGGCAGGGCACGTCCCAGACCCGGCCGCCCTCGACGAAACGGGCGGAGGGCCGGGCCTCGGCGTAGGCCGCGATCCGCTCGCGGCGGTGCTCCTTGACGTCCTTGAGCAGGTCCAGGTCGATCCCCTGCTCGTCGACGACGTAGCCGGAGGAGTCGGAGCAGGCGAGCACCTTGCCGCCGAGCTCGTGCACCTTCTCGATCGCGTAGATCGCCACGTTGCCCGAGCCGGAGACGACCACGTCGTTGCCCTCGAAGCCGACCCCGGCGTGCCGGGCCATCTCCTGGGCGAAGTAGACGGTGCCGTAGCCGGTGGCCTCGGTGCGAGCCTGCGACCCGCCCCAGGCCAGGCCCTTGCCGGTGAGCACGCCGCCCTCGTAGCGGTTGGTGATCCGCTTGTACTGCCCGAACAGGTAGCCGATCTCGCGCGTGCCCACGCCGATGTCCCCGGCCGGGACGTCGGTGTACTCGCCCAGGTGGCGGTACAGCTCGGTCATGAACGACTGGCAGAAGCGCATGATCTCGGCGTCCGAGCGGCCCTTGGGATCGAAGTCCGAGCCGCCCTTGCCGCCGCCGATCGGCAGCCCGGTGAGGGCGTTCTTGAAGATCTGCTCGAAGCCGAGGAACTTCACCGTGCCCAGCAGCACGCTGGGGTGGAAGCGCAGGCCGCCCTTGTAGGGGCCCAGCACCGAGGAGTACTCCACCCGGAAGCCGCGGTTGATCTGCACCTGTCCGGCGTCGTCGGTCCACGGCACCCGGAAGATGATCTGCCGCTCCGGCTCGCACAGCCGCTCGATGACGCGCTCGGCCAGGTAGTGCGGGTGGCGCTTGACCACCGGCCCGAGGGAGCCGAGGACCTCCTCGACGGCCTGGTGGAACTCGTGCTCCCCGGGGTTGCGGCGCAGCACCTCACGGTAGGCGTGCTGCAGGGCGGGGTCGATGGAGTCGGACATGGAGCCTCCGGTCGGGTCGGTCGGACGGCCGCCGCCCGGGCAGGGGACCCGGGGCGCGGCGACCGCCCGACATCTTATGCCCGTGGGTGCATAGGTATGCCCTCGCCCCGCCGGGTCAGCGCGGGGACCAGTCCCGTCGCCCGTCGCCCCTCGGCGCGTCGGGGTCGCGACGAGGCCGCCCGCCGGAGCGGTCGCCGCCGTCGCGGCCACGGCTCCCGCCCTTGTAGCCGCCGCGGCCGCCCTGGCCGCCGCGCGCTCCATACCCCCCGCGTCCTGCGGGGCGTCCGCCCCGGCCGGCGGGACGGCGCGGCCGCAGGACCGCGTCGAGGGCCGACTGCGGGATCGGCTCCCCCTCGGCGACCCGGCCGCCGGCGGTCTCGATGATCGCGGTGTCCTCGGGGGCGACGGTGCGCGGGTCGGTCTGCACCCCCGCGGCGTCGAGCAGCCGGCCGACCTGGCGCTTCTGGTGCGGCAGCGCCAGCGTCACGACGACGCCCTCGTCCCCGGCGCGCGCGGTGCGGCCCGAGCGGTGCAGGTAGTCCTTGTGGTCCGCGGGGGGGTCCACCTGGAGCACGAGCGAGACGTCGTCGACGTGGATGCCGCGGGCGGCGACGTCGGTGGCGACGAGGACCGGCAGGGTGCCGCCCTTGAAGGCGTCGAGCACCCGGGTCCGCTGGGCCTGGTTGAGCCCGCCGTGCAGCGCCGCGGCGAAGACGCCGGACTCGCGCAGCTGCAGGGCCACGCGGTCGGCCCCCAGCTTGGTGCGGCAGAAGACGATGGTGCGGCCGGGCCGGTTGGCGATCGCCGCCGTGATCGGCCGCTTGTGGTGCGGGTGCACGAGGAAGAGGTGGTGCTCCATCGTCGTCACGCTGGCGGCGACGTCGTTGGTGGAGTGGGTCACCGGGTCCTTGAGGTAGGTCTTGGCCACCTGGTCGACCCCGTGGTCCAGCGTCGCGGAGAACAGCAGGCGCTGGCCGTCGGTCGGGGTCAGGTCGAGGATCTGGCGGATCGCCTCGACGAAGCCCATCTCGGCCATGTGGTCGGCCTCGTCCAGGACGATCATCTCGACCTCGGACAGGTCGGCGGCCGACCGGTCGATGAGGTCGATGAGCCGGCCGGGCGTGGCGACGAGGACGTCGACGCCGCGGTCGAGCGCGGTCAGCTGCGGCGTGTAGGACATGCCGCCGGCCACGAGGACGAAGCGCTTGTCGATCGCCCGCATGAGCGGGGCGAGGGCGTCGACGATCTGCATCGCCAGCTCGCGGGTCGGGGTCATGATGACCGCGCGGGGCCGGTGCGGGACCGCGCGGGGGCGGCCCGCGAGCCGGTGCAGCATCGGCAGCCCGAAGGCCATCGTCTTGCCGGACCCGGTCTGGCCGCGGCCGAGCAGGTCCCGGCCGGCGAGCGCGTCGGGGATGGTCGCCGTCTGGATGGGGAACGGCTGGGTGATGCCGGTGCGGGCCAGGGCGTCGACCAGCTTGGGGTCCAGGCCCAGGGCGGCGAAGCCGTTGTCCTCGGTCACCTCGGCCTCGACCTGCTTCGCGGCGCTGGCGGCCAGGTGCTCCTGGTATGCCGCCTCGGCGGCCTCGCGGTCGTCGTCGCCGTGGTGCTCCTGGACGGGGGCGGCATCACGACGCCGGTCCTGCCAGCCGCGGTCGTCGCGCCGGCGGTTCTCGTCCCAGCTGCGGCCCTCGTGACGGCCGCGCTCGGTGCTGCGGCCCTCGCGCTCCTCGCGGTGGGCACGCCAGGTGTGCTCGCGGGGACCGCGGCGGTCCTCACGGGCGTCCCGCTCGCGACGGTCGTCCCGGCGGTCGTCGCGCTGCTCGTCCGCCCAGCGGGGCCGGTCGTCGCGGCGTGGGTAGCCGCCGCCGCTGCGGTCGTCGCGACCGCGGTAGCCCCCGCCCTGACGCTCGTCCCGGCCTCGGTAACCGCCACCCGGGCGGTCGTCCCGGCGGGGGTAGCCGCCCTGACGGTCGTCGCGGCCGCGGTAGCCACCCTCGCGGTCGTCGCGGCCACGGTAACCACCCCCGCGCTCGTCGCGGCCGCGGTAACCACTGCCCTGGCGGTCGTCCCGGCGGGGGTAGCCGCCCTGACGGTCGTCGCGCCGCGGGTAGCCGCCGGTGCGCCGGGCCCCGTCGGCGGACGGCTCGTCCCGTCGCTCGGGACGGTCCCCGGACGGGCGCTCCCGGCGGCCCTTGAGCTGGGCCCGGGCCTGCTTCTCGCGGGCCATGCGGGCGGCCTTCTTCTGGGCTGGGGTGTGGCGGGGCTTCTTGGCTCCGGAGGCACCGGTACGGACAGGCTTGGCCATGGGGTCACTGCTTTCGTCGGATCGTCGAGGGTGGTGCTCGCCTCGACGCCTAGAAACGCGCGACCGGACCAACCTCCAGGCGCTCACGTGGCGCCCGTACGTCCCCCGGGGCCGGATCGCCCTCAGGGTCTGAGCTGCCGCTCCTCGCAGACGGAGGGCGGCGGACGTACAAGTCTAGCGGACGCGGGACCCTCCTCCCGACGGGTGCCCCTCAGGCGTCGATCCGCTCCCGGTCGAGCTGGTCGGCGGACCCGACGATGAAGTCCTTGCGGGGCGCCACGTTGCTGCCCATGAGCAGGTCGAAGACGCCGTCCGCGCGGGCGGCGTCGGCGAGGGTGATCCGCCGCAGGGTGCGGTGCCGGGGGTCCATCGTGGTCTCGGCCAGCTGGTCGGCGTCCATCTCCCCCAGTCCCTTGTAGCGCTGCATCGGCTGCTTGACGGTGCGGCCCTTCTTCTGGAGCGCGGCCACCGTCCGGCGCATCTCCGGCTCGGTGTAGGTGTAGAGGTACTCCTTGCCCGCCCGTCCGCGCCCGCCGGTGACCTCGATCCGGTGCAGGGGAGGCATCGCGGCGTAGACGCGGCCGGCCTCGACGAGCGGGCGCATGTAGCGGAAGAACAGCGTCAGCAGCAGGGTGCGGATGTGGGCGCCGTCGACGTCGGCGTCGGTCATGATGATGACCTTGCCGTAGCGGGCCATGTCGAGGTCGAACGAGCGGCCCGAGCCGGCCCCGATGACCTGGATGATGGCGGCGCACTCGGCGTTGGAGAGCATGTCCGAGACCGAGGCCTTCTGGACGTTGAGGATCTTGCCGCGGATGGGCAGCAGCGCCTGGTGGTCGCTGGAACGGGCCAGCTTGGCCGTGCCCAGGGCGCTGTCGCCCTCGACGATGAACAGCTCGCTGCGCGCGGTGTCGTTGGTGCGGCAGTCGGCCAGCTTGGCCGGCAGCGAGGAGGACTCGAGCGCGTTCTTGCGGCGCTGGGTCTCCTTGTGCAGCCGGGCCGAGATGCGCGACTTCATCTCCGAGACCACCTTGTCCAGCAGCAGGCTGGCCTGGGCCTTGTCGCCCCGGTGGGTGGAGGTCAGCCGCTCGGTCAGGCCCTTCTCCACGACCCGGGAGACGATGGCCCGCACGGCGCTGGTGCCGAGCACCTCCTTGGTCTGCCCCTCGAACTGGGGCTCGGCGAGCCGGACGGTGACGACCGCGGTGAGGCCGGCGGTGATGTCGTCCTTGTCGACCTTGTCGTTGCCCACCTTCAGCCGGCGGGCGTTGACCTCCAGCTGCTTGCGGAAGACCTTCATCAGCGCCTGGTCGAAGCCGGCGACGTGGGTGCCGCCCTTGGGCGTGGCGATGATGTTGACGAAGCTGCGGCTGGTCGTCTCGTAGCCCGTCCCCCAGCGGACCGCCACGTCGACCTCGCACTCGCGCTCGACCTCGGTGGAGACCATGTGGCCCCGGTCGTCCAGCACCGGCACGGTCTCGGTGAAGCTGCCCGAGCCCTGCAGCCGCCAGACGTCGGTGAGCGCGGCATCCGGGGCGAGGTACTCGGCATACTCGGTGATCCCGCCCGAGTAGGCGAACACCTCCTCGTGGGGGCCGTCCTCCCCGGCCGTGCCGGGCAGCCCGCGCTCGTCCCGGACGACCATGGTCAGCCCGGGGACGAGGAAGGCGGTCTGCCGCGCCCGCGAGACCAGCTCGTCGTAGGTGAAGCTGGCGTCCTTGACGAAGATCTGCGGGTCGGCCCAGTAGCGGACCCGGGTGCCGCTGCGGCCGGCCCTTACCTTGCCGGCGACCTGCAGCTCGCTGCTGCGCTCGAACGGCGTGAACGGGGCGTCCGGCGACGGTGCCCCGCCCTGGTCGTCGAAGACGCCCGGCTCCCCGCGGCGGAAGCTCATCCTGTAGGTCTTGCCCTTGCGGTCGACCTCGACGTCCAGCCGCGAGGACAGGGCGTTGACCACCGAGGCGCCGACCCCGTGCAGACCCCCGGAGGCGGCGTAGGAACCGCCGCCGAACTTGCCGCCGGCGTGCAGCTTGGTGAAGACGACCTCGACCCCGGAGAGCCCCGTGCGCGGTTCGATGTCGACCGGGATGCCCCGGGCGGTGTCGCGCACCTCGACCGACCCGTCGGCGTGGAGCACGACCTCGATCCGGTCGCCGTGACCACCCAGCGCCTCGTCGACGGAGTTGTCGATGATCTCCCACAGGCAGTGCATCAGGCCCCGGGAGTCGGTGGAGCCGATGTACATGCCGGGCCGCTTGCGGACGGCCTCCAGGCCCTCGAGGACCTGCAGGTGCCTGGCCGAGTAGTCCTGCGCCACGGGTGGTTCTCCTTACGGGGACGGGTCGTGCGCAGCCTAGCCGCGGCGTCCGACGCGCCCGGTCAGGCGCGACGGGCCCGGGGATGCGGGCCTGCATTCCCGGCTACGCGCTGAGCGAAACACCCCTCGCCCGGGGCACAAAGTCCCGGCCACGGGACGTTGTCGTGCTTGACTGAGAGGCACCAGGAGGGGACCGACCACCCTGGGGCCAGGAGAGGAGACCGACGTGAACGCCACGCTGACCCCCGAGCTGACCGCTTCCGACCGCTGCGACCGTTGCGGTGCCCAGGCCTACGTGCGTGCGCGCCTGGGTGACGGCCTCGAGCTGCACTTCTGCGCCCACCACGGCCGCGAGCACCTCGACAAGCTGCGCCACCTGCAGGACGTCGACATCCTCGACGAGACGCACCGGCTGCACGCCGAGGAGAGCCCGGTTCTCTGAGCCACCGCGGTCGCGACGACCGCACGCGGACCGCCCGCGCACGCCCCGAGCGTGCGCGGGCGTCCTGCGTCCCGGGCCCTCCCCTGGCTGGCAGACTGGCTGCCCATGACCGTGCTGGAGATCGTGCTCGCCCTGCTCATGGCCGTCGGCGTGCTCGGCATCGTCGTGCCCGTCCTGCCCGGTCTGCTGCTCGTGGTCGTCGCGGTGCTCATCTGGGCGCTCGAGTCGCCGAGCACGAGCGGGTGGGTGGTGCTGGGCGTCACCCTGGTGCTGTTCCTGGCCGGGACGGCCCTGCAGTGGCTGGTCCCCGGTCAGCGCATGCGGCGGGCGGGGGTGGGCACCAGCACCCTGGTGGCCGGCGTGGTCGCGGCGATCGTGGGCGCGTTCGTCATCCCCGTGGTGGGGCTGTTCGTCGGGTTCCCGGTGGGAATCTTCCTCATCTCGCTGGCCCGCACCCGGGATCGCACCGAGGCCTGGTGGGCCACCCGCCACGCGCTGCGGGCGGTGGGGACGAACATCCTCATCGAGCTGGCCACGGCCTTCGCGATCATCGCGGTGTGGGCGGTGACGGTGCTCTTCGTGCGCTGACCCTGGGGGGCCGGGCCGGGTGCGGCGGGCGGGCCTGGGCCTGGTGCGCCGGGCCGCTCAGAAGGGGCCCTGCTCCTTGCGGCGGTCCCACTGCTGCTCCATGCGGTCCATGAACGAGCCGCCCTTGGGTCCGCGGGGTGCCTTCGGTCCACGGCCACCGCCACCACCGCCACCACCGCCCCGACCGCCCCGTCCGGGGCCGCCGCCGCGCGGCCTGCCGTCGGGACCGACGGCGGTGAGGGTGGGGCCGGCGGCATGGCCCGGCGTCGCCGCCCACGCACCGCCCAGCACCATCGCCAGGAAGCCCACGGCACCGACCCAGATCATCTGCGACATGACGCCGACGACGACCAGCGCGAGCCCGCCGACGGCGGCGAGGACCCCCAGGGCCATGCGGCGGCGGTCCAGGCCCCGCCCGCCACCGCGGGACGCGGTGCTCTTCAGGGTCGTGGCCAGGCGGGGATCCTCGGCGTAGAGCGCCTTCTCCATCTGCTGCAGGACGCGCTGCTCGTGTTCGGAGAGGGGCACGGGGACCTCCGGTGGTGGTAAGGCGGGCCTCGGCCGGGGTGCTGCCGACGCCCATGTCTTGGGGATCAGGATATGACGCCAACGCGCGAATCACTAGCGGGAGTTCCCGCACGCCCCGACGGAGGGGTCGGACGGCGCGCGGGGACGTCCCGGGGACGCTCCGGGAGCAGGCTCGCGGGGCGGACCGCGTGCCGGCCGAACCGGGCCGCGGCGCGGTCCACGGCCCGTTCGGCCTCCCGCCACCCCTTCTCCGGCTCGTCCAGCCGGCCCTGGACGAGCGTGGTCCCGGCGTCGGTGATCCCCTCGACCCGCACGCCGAGCATCCGGACCCGGGCCCGCTGCAGCCCGAGCGCGTCGTAGAGCGCGCAGGCGGTGGCGTGCACGTCCCGGGTCACGTCGGTGGGCACCGCGACGGTGCGCGAGCGGGTGATCGTGGTGAAGTCGGAGAACCGGACCGTGAGCACCACGGTGCGGCCCAGGACGCCGGCGTGCCGCATCCGGCTGGCGGTCCGCTCGGCCAGGTGGAGCAGCTGGCGACGCACCACCACCGGGTCGTCGACGTCGTGGGCGAAGGTCTCCGAGGACCCCACGCTGCGCTCCCGGCGCGCCGGGGTGACCGGGTCGTCGTCGCGCCCCCAGGCCAGGTCGAGCAGCCGGTGGGCCGTCTGCTCCCCGAACGCCCGGCGCAGGGTCGCGACCGGCACGTGGGCCAGCTGGCCCACCGTGTGCAGCCCGAGCCGGTGCAGCTCGGACTCGGTGGCCTCCCCCACGCCCCAGAGGGCACCGACCGGCAGCGGGTGCAGGAAGGGGACCACCTCCCGGCGGGAGACCAGCCGCATCCCGTCGGGCTTGGCCGCCCGGGAGGCCATCTTGGCCACTGTCTTGGTCGGTGCCCCGCCCACGGAGCAGGTCAGCCCCTGCTCGTCGGCGACGGTGTCCCTGATCCACTGGCCGATCTGCCGGGGCGTCCCCCACTGCCGGGCGGTGGCGGAGACGTCGAGGAAGGCCTCCTCCATCGACACCGGCTCCACCCGGGGGGTGACCTCGGCGAAGACCGCCATCACCGCCTCCGACACCCGGGCGTAGCGGTCGTGGTCGGGGCGGACGACGACCGCCGCCGGGCACAGCCGGCGCGCGGTGGCCATCGGCATCCCCGAGCGCACCCCGAACGCCCTGGCCTCGTAGGTGGCCGAGAGCACCACGCTGCGCCATCCTCCGCCGACGACCACCGGCCGGCCGCGCAGCTCGGGCCGGTCGAGCAGGGACACCGCGGCGTAGAAGGCGTCCATGTCCACGTGCAGGACGTCCACCGTCGGCCTCACCATCCCGAGCTCCCCGGGCTGGAGTGCCACAGCTTGGCCGCGGGGGTTCCCCGGGCGTGGCCGCCGGCGGGCCGGACGTCGGCGTAGGGCGACTGCCGGAACCCCGAGGCGTGCACGAGGACCCGTCGGTCGGGCGCGGCGCCGTCGGCGGCGGCCGCCAGCGCCCGGGCCTGCTCCTCGACGGCGGCCATCGCCGCGCGCACCCCCTCGACCCCGTCCCGCTCCCACGCCTGGGACAGGGGGCCCAGCTCCCACGCCCCGGTGGCGCGGACCGAGACCCCGCGCGGCCCGGTGCGACGCACCACCCCGCGCACCAGCAGCAGCCAGGAGTGGAAGATCGTCGTGGCGTACGGACCCTGCACGTCCTCGAAGAAGGTCGCGTCGGCCGGGCCGGTCCCGTCGTCGAGGGTGAGGAAGACCACCCGGCGTCCGGAGCGCACGGGCGGGGTCTGGGTGGCCACCTTGGCCCCGGCCAGCAGCACCTCGGCGGCGTTGCGCCGGGAGAGCAGGTCGCGGGACCGGGTCACCCCCAGCTCGGCCAGCATGGGTCCGTAGGCGGCGACGACGTGCTGGCTGACGTCCAGGCCGAGGACCTCCAGCTCGGCGTGCAGCTGCTCGGCCGGGGTCATCTCCGGCAGCCCGCTGCCCACGACCGTCGGCTCGTCGCCCAGGTCGAGGGCCAGCTGGGTGGCGGGCCCGGCCTGCTCGTGCCAGCCGCGCCGCCCCACGGCCTGGGCCCGGGTGCGGGCGGCGACCTCCCCCTCGACCACGGGCGCCGGTCGCCGGCGTCCGGCGCGGCTGCGTCCCGAGGCGGTGTCGACGTGCCGGCTCCACCGGTCCAGCTCGCGCACGTGCAGCAGCAGGTCACGGCGGGTCAGCCCGCCCCGCCCGGCGGCCCGGCGACCCACCCGGTGCAGGGCGTCGAACCCGCCCGCGAGGACGAGCCGTTCGGCCGTGGGCCGGCTGGGCCGCGCCCGCTGCCACAGGTCCGACAGCGAGGAGTAGGGCTGCCCGGCGACGATCCGCCGCACCTCGTCCTCGCCGATGCCCTTGACGTCGGCCAGCGAGAGCCGGATGCCGTAGCGGTGCGCCCGCCGCTCCACCGCGGCCATCACCCGGTCGACCCGGTCGGGACCCCGGCCCAGGACGGGCCGCGCACCGCCCCGGACGTCCTCCTCCGCGACGTTCCCGTCGCCGGCTCCGCCCTCCGCGCCGACCCCGGCGGTTCCGTCCTCCGCGACCCGCTCCACCCGGTAGACGTCGGTGGAGGCGTTGACGTCCAGCCCCAGGACGTGGACCCCCATGCTGCGGGCCTCGTCGAGGATGAGCCGCTTGGGGTACATGCCCGGGTCGTGGGTGAGCACCCCGGCCAGGAACGCGGCCGTGTGGTGTGTCTTCAACCAGGCCGACTGGTAGGTCGGCAGCGCGAACGCCGCCGCGTGCGCCTTGCAGAAGCCGAACGAGGCGAACGCCGCGAGCACCTCCCAGATCCGGTCGACGTCCTCGGGGCGGTAGCCGCGGTCGGCCGCCGCGGCCCGCCACCACAGCTCGACCTCGGCCTGGCCCTGCGGCGTGCCCATGGCCCGGCGCACCTCGTCGGCCTGCGCCAGGCTGACCCCGGTGGTCTCGGCCACGATCTGCAGCACCTGCTCGTGGAAGACCACGACCCCGCAGGTCTGCTCCAGGTAGGGCTCGAGACTGGGGTGCAGGTACTCCGGCTCGCCCCACCCCTGCCGGGCGTGCAGGAAGGGACGGATCATGTCCGACTTGACCGGCCCGGGCCGGAACAGCGAGATGTCGATGATGATGTCGGAGAAGGTCTCCGGGGCGAACTTGCCGACCAGCTCACGCTGGCCGGGCGACTCGATCTGGAAGCAGCCGAGGGTCCGCGTGGACTGGATCAGGGCGTAGGTGTCCTCGTCGTCCAGCGGTACCTGGGCCCGGTCGTCCAGGTCGACCCGGACCTCGTCGACGCGGGCGACCTCCTGGACGGCGTGGGCCATCGCCGACTGCATCCGGATGCCGAGCACGTCGAGCTTGAGCAGCCCCATCTCCTCGACGTCGTCCTTGTCGAACTGGCTCATCGGGAACCCCAGCCAGCTGGCCTCCACCGGGGTGCGGTCCAGCAGGGCGGTGTCGGACAGGATCACCCCGCACGGGTGCATCGCGATGTGCCGGGGCAGCCCGTCGAGGGACTCCACCAGCTCCAGCAGCAGCTGCATCCGGGGGGCGTCCAGGCCGGCGGTGCGCAGCTCGGGCAGGTCGCGGACGGCGGCCCGGGCGTCCCGGGCGCGCACGTGCGGGAACGCCTTGGCCAGCACGTCGACCTCCCCGGGCGGCATCCCCAGGGTGGCGGCGACGTCGCGGACGGCGTGCCGCACCCGGTAGGTCTCGGCCATCGAGACGGTGGTGACCCGCTCGGAGCCGAACCGCTCCAGGATGCGTTCGTACATCTCGGTGCGCCGGGCCGACTCGACGTCGATGTCGATGTCGGGCAGCTGCGCGCGCAGCGGCGAGCAGAACCGTTCCATCAGCAGCCCGTGCTCCATCGGGTCGACGCCGCTGATGCCGAGCAGGTAGGTCACCAGGCTCCCGGCCCCCGAGCCCCGGGCCGCGACACGGACCCCGTGGTCGCGGATGAGGTCGCACACGGCGGCGACGGTGAGGAAGTAGGTGGGGTAGCCCAGCCCGGCGATCACGCCCAGCTCCTCGTCCAGCCGGCGACGGACCCGCTCCAGGTATGCGGTGCCCGCGCCGGGGTAGCGGGCCGGCACCGCGTCGGCGCACCGCCGGGTCAGGACCTCGTGGGCCTGGCCGACCCCGGCCACGCCGAGCACCTGCGGCTCGGGCAGGTGGACCGACCCGATGCCCAGGTCGGAGCGGGCGTCCTGGGAGCACTCGCCGGCCAGCGCCAGGGTGTCCCTCAGCAGCGTCCAGGCGTCGGCACCGGCACCGGCCGCCTCGGCCAGCGACCGGGCACGCGCGTGCATGGTCGCGGTGGTGGCCAGGTGGCCGGCGGTGCTGACCCGGTCGAGGTGACGCTCGTCGAGGGCGACCATCCGGCGGGCGGCGTCGAGGACGTCGACCACCCGGGCCTGCTCGGGGACGGCGTGCCGGACCGCCGCCGTGAGCACGGCGGGGACGTCGCACTCGCGGGCCAGCGCCCAGGCGCGGGCGGCGTGCCCCAGGCTGCCGGGGGTGCCCTCGGGGCCGCCGTGGACGACGAGCTCGACCCGCAGCGCACCCGGCGGCAGCAGGCGTTGCCACGCCTGCAGCCGGGCCCTGGCCAGGTCGCGGCGCCGGGCCAGCACGGCGCGGCCGACGTCGGAGTCCGGCCCCAGGAGCACCACCACCGGCGCGACGCCGTCGACGGGGGCGGCCGCCCGGGCGAGGAGGTCGGGCCGGGTGCGCGGCGCCCCCCGCTCCCCCGCGAGGTGGGTCTGGGTGACCAGCCGGCACAGCCGTGCCCACCCGGTGCCGGGGGCCAGCCCGGGGCGCTGGCCCCGGGCGAGGACGACGACCCGGGGCCGCTGGTCGTCCACGAGGCTGCCGCCCTTGGCCGGGGAGGCCCGCCCGGGGGCCCCCAGCTCGATCCGGGCCGGGCCGGACAGGTCGTCGTCCGACCGTCCACGGGCGTCGGGCCCGGATACGGCTCCGGTGCCGGGCCCGGCACCCTGCCCCAGGGCCAGGTCGACCCCCAGCACCGGGGTGAGCCCGGCCGCCGAGCAGGCCCGGACGAACCGGACCGCGCCGTAGAGCCCGTCCCGGTCGGTCAGGGCGAGCACGGACTGGCCCAGCTCGACCGCCCGGTCCACCAGCTCGTCCGGGTGCGAGGCGCCGTAGCGCATCGACGCGCTGGAGGCCACGTGCAGGTGGACGAAGTCGTCGGGCGGGGGGACGGGCATGGGGATCACGGGTCCTGTCACGGGAAGGGGTGGGACGCACCGGCACGGGGGCCGGGAAGTGTCTGCGGGCCCGGCCGGCCAGACGAGGCTCGGCCGGGCCGGACGGGGCTCAGCTCGGCCGGACGGGGCTCAGCTCGGCCGGCAGCGGCAGGCCGCACGGCAGGTGCAGGCTGGCCCGGACCAGCTCCAGGAACCGCTCGCCGGAACGGACCAGGTCGTCGGCGTCGCGCGCGGTCACCACGTCGGCACCGCGCTCCAGCGCCAGCCGCCGGCGGCCGGACCCGGCGAAGAAGACGGCCCACTCGGTCAGCTCCGGCGCCACCGTGGGCAGCACCTCCCACACGCTGCGCGGCCTGGCCCGCCGGCTCGGCGCGCTGCGGGCCGCCAGCAGGGCCGCCCCCGCCCGCAGCGCGGCCAGGTGGGCCTGGGTGTAGCGCTCGGACGCCGTGCCGCTGTGGCAGGCCAGCAGCAGCCCGCCACGGGCCCGGTCCAGCAGGTCCAGCACGGTGCCGGCGGTGCCGGTCGGCCCGTCCGGCTCCGGGGAAGGTCCTCGGACGGTCTCGCTGGTGGTGCCGATGGTGGTGGTGCTCATGGTGTTCTCCTCGTCTCGTCGTCGCCGTGGGGTGGTGCTCGTCGTGTCGTCGTCGTGCTCGTCGTCGTGGTGCTCGTCGTCGTGGGCGCCGTCAGTCGCTGACCCGTTCCAGCCGCCACCGCTCGTCCTGCACCAGGTCGTAGACCCCCTGCCCGAGGGTCCGGCCGGCCGAGGCCTCCACCCGCCACACCTGCTGCTCGAGGACCTCCGCGGACGGTCCGCCCGAGACCCCCTCCTCCTGCCGGCGCCACCACGGCACCCGCTGCGTCCACTGGGCCAGGACGCCGCGCACCACGTGGACCCGGCCCTGCCACAGGAACGTCGTCGGGACGTGCGTCGGGCCCCCGTCCGGGCCGGTCAGCGTCCCCCGGCGCCACCCCGGCTCGAGCCGGACCCGGTGCTCCTCCGGGTCGCCCAGCCTGACCTCGACCTGGTCCTGGTACCACCTGCTCATCGACCTACCTCCGCCCATGTGTTCGAACCCGTGTTCGATACGGACAAATGTACGAGCCAGCACCGACAAGCTCAACCCCTCCGGTGCCCGCCCCGGACGATCCCCAGGTGGGAGGCGCACCACCGGTCCGACCGACCGACCCGTCCGGTCCCCTGTGGACGAAGGACCCGGGCCGGACCCCCGGTCCGGGCAGGATGGCCACCGGCCCGGGCCAGGGGCGGGGATGGCCCGGGCCGACGGGGGCCGTCCGGGGCCGGGCACCCCCGCGCCACCCGTTAGGCTCGTCGGGACGGACGGACCCCCGGTCCCCGAGCTGAGGAGATCACCCGTGGCGCACGCCCACCCGTTGGACGGCGTCGACCTGCGGCCCCGTGTGCAGCGGGCCCTGGACGACCACCTCGCGCACCAACGGGAGGTGCTGGCCGAGCTCGGCGCACCCATGGGCCCGCTGGTGGACGCGGTCGCCGACCTGCTCGCCGGCGGGAAGCGGCTGCGGGCGGCCTTCCTCTACTGGGGCTGGCGCGCCGCGGGGCGTCCTGACGACGAGGCCGCGGTCCGGGCCGCGAGCTCGATGGAGGTCTTCCAGGCGGCCGCGCTCCTGCACGACGACGTCATGGACAACAGCGACCGACGCCGGGGACGACCCACCGCCCACCGCGCCTTCGCCACCCAGCACCGCGGGCAGGCCTGGAACGGCGACCCCGAGCGGTTCGGCCACGCCGCCGCGATCCTCGCCGGCGACCTGTGCCTGAACTGGACCGACGAGCTCTTCTCCACGAGTGGCCTGCCCGTCGACGCCCTGACCCGGGCCCGCCCCGAGTTCGACCGGATGCGGACCCAGCTCATGGGCGGCCAGTTCCTCGACATGCTCGAGGCCGTGGTGGGGTGGGCCGACCTGGGCTACGCCGAACGGGTCGAACGCTCCCGCACGGTCATCCGCTACAAGAGCGCCCGCTACTCGGTGCAGCAGCCCCTGCTCGTCGGCGCCCGCGCGGGGGACGCCGGCCCCGGGCTCCTGGCCGCGCTCGCCGAGTACGGCGCCCAGCTGGGCGAGGCCTTCCAGCTGCGGGACGACGTCCTGGGCGTCTTCGGCGACCCCGGGCACACCGGCAAGCCCGCGGGGGACGACCTGCGGGAGGGCAAGCACACCGTGCTCGTGGCGCACGCGCTGGAGCTGGCCGACGAACCGGGGGCCGAGCTGCTCGCCGCCAGCCTGGGCGACCCCGACCTCGACGAGGCCACGGTCGAGGCCTGCCGGCGGGTGCTGCGCGACAGCGGCGCCCTCGCCCGCACCGAGGAGATGATCGACGCCGCCGCGCGGGCCTCCCTGGAGGCCCTGGGGTCGGCGCCCGACCTGGACGACGTCGCCGCGGCGGCCCTGGCCGAGCTGGTCGTCATCTGCACCGACCGGCACCTCTGAGCCCGGGCCGGGCCGGTCGCCCCCTCCTGGCTAGAAGGCTTCCTCCTGGGCCCGACGCCGGACCTCGGTCTTGGCCCCGGCGTGCAGCGAGGCGACCGGGCTGCCGCCGGGCAGGCTGTCGTCGGGCCGGTGCAGCCACCCGATGATCTCCTCGTCGCTCATCCCGCCGTCGGCGAGCACGGTGATCGTGCCCCGCAGCGGGCCCAGGGGACCGTCGTCGTCGAGGAAGCCGGCGGGGACCATGACGGCGTTGTTCGGCCCCCTGCGCAGCCCGATCAGCTCACGGTCCTGCAGCCAGCGCCGCACGGTGAGCAGGGGAGCGCCCGTCCGCTCCATGATCTCGGGGACGCTGAGCCAGTCGTCGGTCGGAATTACATCGGTGCCATTTACCACATCTTCTAGTCAATCACATGGATCGACACGCCGTCAGGGTGGTGCGGCGTCCCGGAAGCGAGTACTGTCCCTCGTGCCTCAGTGTTCACGGTCCTTCCCCTGGGTCCCTGCACACCCTGTGGCACCGGTCGTCCCACCCGCACTCCCCTGTCCCGGAGGTCTCCCCCGTGAGCCCGCTCTTCGCCGCCATGCCACCTGCCGACCTGCCGGCCATGGCCTACGCCCCCACCGCCCTGCACACCTCCGAGCTGACCACGGCGACAACGACCAGGACCACCTACACCGTGCGCTCGGGCGACACGGTCTACGGCATCGCCGCCCGGCACGGCGTCAGCCCGGAAGCGGTCGTGCGGGCCAACGGGCTGAGCCAGGGCGGCCGGTGGATCCTGCCCGGGGCCACCCTGGTCATCCCGCGCGAGGGGGCCGCGGTGCCGGCACCGGCTCCGGCGCGGAGCACCCCCCGGGCCGCCTCCGGCACGGTGACGGTCCGCTCCGGGGACACCCTGTCGCAGATCGCCCTGCGTCACGGGACCACCGTCGAGGCGCTCGTGTCGGCCAACAGCATCACCAACTCCCGGCTCATCTACCCCGGCCAGGTCCTCACCCTGCCGGGTTCCTCGACGGCACGGACCTCGACCTCGAGCACCGCCGACCGTCCCAAGCCGTCGCCGAAGACGTCGTCCCCCACCACGTCGGCCCCGAAGGCGTCGTCCTCCTCGGCCGGCGGCACGGTGACCGTGCGCGCCGGCGACACCCTGTGGGGCATCGCCCACCGCAACGGCACCACGGCCTCCGCCCTGGCCGGGGCCAACGGCATCTCCAGCTCGGCCTTCATCCACCCCGGACAGACGCTGCGCCTGCCCGGCACCGGGGGTTCCGGCCAGGCCGCCCCCGCTCCCGCCCCCTCCGCCCCGAAGAAGGCCGCTCCCACCCGGGCCTACGACGAGAGCTCGGTCGGCGACTACCGCAAGGGCGAGAAGGTCGAGGACACCTTCCTGCACTACCGCTACAGCGACGGGGTGGCCCGGTCCGCCGCGGCCAACCGGGACTACCTCGCCGGAGTCGAGGTGCCCTCCGCGGCCCAGATCAAGGCGTTGATCACCGAGACCAGCCGCCGGCACGGCGTCGACCCCACGCTCATGCTGGCGCTGTCCTACCAGGAGTCGGGCTGGAACCAGCGGGCCGTCTCGCCCGCCAACGCCATCGGCGCCATGCAGGTCATCCCCAGCTCGGGCGAGTGGGCCAGCTCCCTCATCGGGCGCGAGCTGAACCTGCTCGACCCGGAGGACAACGTCGAGGCCGGGGTGGTCATCATGCGCACGCTGCTGCGCGCGGCCGACACCCGCGAGGACGCCATCGGCGGCTACTACCAGGGCCTGGCCAGCGTCCGCGAGCACGGCCTGTTCCCCGACACCGAGCAGTACGTGCGCAACATCACCGCCCTCATGAAGCGCATCTGAGCCCCGGCCCGACCTCCCACGGTCGGGGCCTCGTGCTCCGTACAGTGGCGACGTGAGCACGTCCACCGACCACGACCACGTCCTCGGACGGGTCGTCGACGCCCGCTACCGGGTGGAGGACGTGCTCGCCACGGGCGGGATGGCCACCGTCTACCGGGCCCGCGACCTGCGCCTGGACCGCCCGGTCGCGCTCAAGGTCATGCGCCCCGACCTGGCGGCCGACGAGCAGTTCGTCGGCCGGTTCGTCGTGGAGGCCCGCACCGCCGCCCGGCTCTCCCACCCGCACGTGGTCCCGGTCTACGACCAGGGCCGGGACGACGGCGTCGTCTTCCTGGCGATGGAGCTGGTGGAGGGCCGGACCCTGCGCGACGTCATCGACGAGCACGCGCCGCTGTCCCTGCGGGCCGCGCTCCGCCTGGTCGAGCCCGTCGTCCAGGCGCTGGCCGCCGCCCACGAGGAGGGCCTCGTCCACCGGGACGTCAAGCCTGAGAACGTCCTCCTCGGCCGCGGCGGCACGGTCAAGGTGGCCGACTTCGGCCTCGCCCGGCTGGACGTGGCCGACGCAAGGACCACCGAGGTGCTCTGGGGCACGGCCGCCTACCTCGCCCCGGAGCAGGTCGAGCACGGGCGCGCCGACGCCCGCACCGACGTGTATGCCGTGGGTCTGCTCCTCCTCGAGCTGCTCACCGGCCGCAAGGCCTTCCCCGGCCAGGACCCCCTGCGGGTGGCCTACGAGCACGTGCACGTCGGCGCCCCCCGCCTGCGCGACCTCGTGCCCTCGGCCCCGGCCTCCGTGGAAGACCTCCTCCTGCGTGCCTCGGCGACCGAGCCGGCCGACCGGCCGCCCGACGCCGGCTGGCTGCTCACCGAGCTGCGCTCGCTGCGCCGGAGCCTGTCGGACGAGGAGCTCGACGCCGTCCCGGCGCTGCCGCCCTCCCCGCCCGACGCCACCGTCCCGGTCGCCGTCCGCGCCGCGTCGGGCCCTCCCGGGACCGGCCGCACGCCGACGGACCCGGCGGACGCGACCCAGGTCATGGGTCTGCAGCCGGCGGACGCGACCCGGCAGATCACCGGGGCGCCCGAGGGCCACTACGCCCGGACCCGCGGCAACCGTGCCCCCAGGCCCGCCCGTCGCGGCGCCCGCGGCACCGACCGGGGCGCGACGGCATACCCTCCGACGGCCGGGACCGACCGGAGGCGGCGGCGGGGAGGGGCCGCCGCCTGGGTGCTCGCGCTGCTGCTCCTCGTGCTGGGTGCCGGCGGGGCGTACGGCTTCTGGTACCTCACCGAGGGGCCGGCCGTGCACTCGGCGATGCCGACCGTCGTCGGGCTGACCGAGGACGAGGCCCGCGCCGCGCTGGACGCGCGCCAGCTGGACCCGGTGGTGGAGCGCGACTTCTCCGAGGAGGTGCCCGCCGGGACCGTCGTCTCGGCCGACGCCGCCCCCGGCAGCGAGCTGCGGCACGGCACCGACGTGCGGCTCGTGGTCTCCCAGGGCCCGGAGAGGTATGCCGTGCCGCGCCTGGTCGGGCTGACCGTGGACGAGGCGACGCAGGCGCTGGAGGAGGCCAGTCTGCAGCTCGGCGGGCGCACCGGCCGGTTCGACGAGACGGTCCCGGCGGGGACGGTCCTGGCCTCCGACCCCGACGTGGGCACGCAGCAGCCGCCCGGGACCGCCGTGGCCGTCGTCGTCTCCGACGGCCCCGCGCCGGTCGACGTCCCCGACGTGACCGGGCGGACCGAGCAGGAGGCCCGGGACGCGCTCACCGGCGCCGGGCTCCTCGTCGAGGTCTCCCCCGACCGCGTCTTCGACGACGAGGTGCCCGAGGGCGCGGTCGTCAGCCAGTCGCCCGGCCCGGCGCAGGTCGAGCGGGGCACGACCGTGCGGCTGGTCCTCTCCCAGGGCCCCGAGCTGGTCGAGGTGCCCGACGTCGTGGGCCGGCAGTTCTCCACGGCGGAGGAGGAGCTGACCGGGCTGGGGCTGACGGTCGTGCGCGAGGACGTGCGCGGCGGGTTCTTCGGCACCGTCCGCGAGCAGTCCGTCGAGCCGGGCACCGAGGTGGCCCCGGGGACCGAGGTCGTGCTCGCCGTCGTGTGAGCCTCAGCCCTGGTGGGCCCAGCGCTCCTCGAGGGCCACCCGGCCGCGGGGGTGCCAGCCCCGGGCCTCCCAGTAGCCCTGCTGCGCCGTGTGGTGGTAGCTGATCTCGGCGATCCACTTCGGCGCCTTGAACCCGTAGAGGTGCGGGAGCACGACCCGCGCGGGCCAGCCGTGCTCACGGGTCAGCGGCTGCCCGTCGACGTGCGTGGCGAGCAGGGCGTCGGGGGCCAGCAGGTCCTCCAGGAGGACGGCCGAGGAGTAGCCGCGGGAGGCCGCCAGCAGCACGTGGTGGGCGCCCTCCTCCGGCGGTGCGGCCGCCACGACGTCGGCCAGCCGGACGCCGCCCCATCGCAGGCCGGTCACGCTGTGCCGGTCGACGCAGTGCAGCGCGGCGGCCACCTCGACGAACTTCATCTGTGCCAGCATGCCCCGGTCCAGGACGGTCAGACCCCCGTCGGCGGTGGCACCGCGCACGGTCAGCCGCCAGCGTTCCCCGTCGACCTGGGGGACCTTGCCGTAGTGCGAGGCCAGCCAGCGACCAGCCGGCCGCTGGCCGGGCGGCAGGTCGGGCCACGGTCCCGCACCCGTGCCGTCCCCCGTCACCCTGGACCCTCCGCTCAGGCCGGCCCGCGGCGCAGCAGCCCGGCCAGGACGTCCACCGCGGCGTCGGTCGTCGGGTCGTCGACGTCCAGGTGCCAGACGTAGCGTGCGTGCCGCGGCCCGGTCGGGTAGCCCAGCACGCCGGCCTCGCCGGCCGCGGCGACCAGGCCGGGGCCGGTCCAGCCGGCGGCGCCGACGTCCAGGACGAGGATGTTGGTCTCGACCGTGCCCGGCTGGACCGTGCCGGGGGCCGCCTGGGCCAGCGCCTCGGCGGCCCGGCGGGTGCGGGCGTGGTCCTCGGCGAGCCGCTCGACGTGGTGCTCCAGGGCGTGCAGCCCGGCGGCCGCGAGGATGCCGACCTGGCGCATGCCCCCGCCCAGACGCTTGCGCCATACCCGGGCCTGCTGGATCCGCTCGGCGTCCGCGGCCAGGACCGACCCGACCGGTGCACCCAGCCCCTTGCTGAGGCACACCGAGACGGTGTCGGCGCACGCGCCGTAGTCCGACAGCGGCGTGCCGGTGGCCACGTGCGCGTTCCACAGCCGGGCGCCGTCGAGGTGGACGCCGACGCCGACCTCGGCGGTGGCCTCCCGCAGCCGCCGCATGTCGGCCAGCGGCTGGACGGTGCCGCCGCCGAAGTTGTGCGTGTTCTCCACGACGACGCAGGCGGTGCTGACCTGGTAGGCGCCCCCGTCGGGGACCATGACCGACAGCGCGGTGTCGACGTCGAGCAGCCCGCGGTCGGCCACCCAGCTGCGGGTGGTGATGCCGGAGAACGCCGCGGCGGCGCCCAGCTCGGCGCGCAGCACGTGCGCCAGGGAGTCGGTGACCACCTCCTGGCCGGGGCCGGCGTGCAGCCGCAGGCCGACCTGGTTGGCCATCGAGCCGGTGGGCATGAAGAGCGCGGCCTCGTGGCCGAGCAGCTCGGCGACCCGGGCCTCCAGCCGGGCGACCGTGGGGTCCTCGCCGTAGACGTCGTCGCCCACCTCCGCGTCCACCATCGCCGCGCGCATGGCGGGGGTGGGCCGGGTGAGGGTGTCCGAGCGCAGGTCGGCGACGACGGGGGTGGGGGCGGCCATCTAGTGGACGCCCCGCTCGAGCATCTCGGCGACGACGAAGGCCAGCTCCAGGCTCTGCTGGTGGTTCAGCCGCGGGTCGCACAGCGTCTCGTAGCGCAGGCCCAGGTCGTCCAGGTCGACGGGGTGGACCCCGCCGACGCACTCGGTGACGTCGTTGCCGGTGAGCTCGACGTGGATGCCGCCGGGGTGGGTGCCGGCCTCGGCGTGCGCGGCGAAGAAGCCGCGCACCTCCTCCACGACGTCCTCGAACCGACGGGTCTTGTGCCCGCTGGGGGAGGTGAAGGTGTTGCCGTGCATCGGGTCGCACACCCAGCTGACCCGGTGGGCCTCCTCGCCGAGGGAGGTGAGCAGGGCCGGCAGCACGTCGCGGATCTGGTCCGCGCCCATCCGGGTGATGAAGGTCAGCCGGCCGGGGGTGCGCTCGGGGTCGATCTTGTCCATGAGGGCCAGCACGGTGTCGCGGTCGGCCGTCGGGCCGAGCTTGACCCCGACCGGGTTCTGCACCCGGGAGACGAAGTCGATGTGCGCACCGTCGAGGTCACGGGTGCGCTCGCCGACCCAGACGAAGTGGCTGGCGGTGTCGTAGAGCAGCCCGGTGCGGTGGTCGCGGCGCACCATCGGCCGCTCGTAGTCCAGCACCAGCGCCTCGTGGGCGGAGAAGAACTCCACCCGGCGCATCTCCTCGGCGTCGGCGACGCCGGAGGCCTCCAGGAAGCGGACGGCCCGGTCGATCTGGTGGGCCATCTGCTCGTAGCGCTTCTGCGCGGGGCCCTGGATGAAGCCCTTGTTCCAGGCGTGCACGCTGCGCAGGTCGGCGAACCCGCCGCTGGTGAAGCCGCGCACGAGGTTCAGCGTTGCCGAGCTGGCGTGGTAGGCCCGCAGCAGCCGGTCGGCGTCGTGGCGCCGCGCCTCGGGGGTGAACTCGAAGCCGTTGACCATGTCGCCCCGGTAGGCCGGCAGGGTGACCCCGCCGCGGGTCTCGTCGTCCCGGCTGCGCGGCTTGGCGAACTGCCCGGCCATCCGGCCGACCTTGACGATGGGCGTCCCGGCGCCGTAGGTGAGCACGACCGCCATCTGCAGGATCGTCTTGATGCGGTCGCGGATGTTGGGGCCGGTGACGTCGGCCAGGGTCTCGGCGCAGTCGCCGCCCTGCAGGGTGAAGGCCCGGCCCGCGGCGACGGCGGCCATCCGCTCCCGCAGCAGGTCCGCCTCGCCGGCGAACACCAGCGGCGGATAGGTCCCCAGCACCGAGAGGACGTGCGCGAGCTCGGCCGGGTCGTAGCTGGGCTGCTGCTTGGCCGGGAGGTCGGGCCAGTCGATGGCGGCCCCGGGGGCCGCGGTCAGGCCGGTGGTGTCGGTGCTCACCCGCACCATGGTAGGAGACGCGGGGAGGTGGGTATGACGTCGCGTCAGGCGGGTGGCTGCTCGTCGTCGTGCCGGGGCCGGCGGGCGGAGAGGCCCTCGCGGGCCCGGTCGGCGGCCTCGGTGAGCCCGGCGCGGGCCCGCTCCCGGGCCTGCTCGATGTTCTCCCGGGCGTGCTCCAGGCCGCCGCGGGCGCGGTCGGCGAGGCGCTTCTTGACGGCGGAGGCGTACTCGTCGACGTAGTCCTGCCCGGAGAGCCGCTGCAGCTCGCGCATGACGTCGTCGGTGATCTCGCGCAGGGCCTCGTGGTTCTCGGTCTGGCCGGCGTACTGGGGGTAGTGCAGCGGCCGGCCGATCCGGATGCCCACCTGGACGACGTTGGGGATCCGCTGGCCGGTCGGCTGGGCCTTGTCGGTGTCGATCATCGCGCAGGGCACGATCGGGACGTCGGCGGCGACCGCGAGCCGGGCCATCCCGGTCTTGCCGCGGTAGAGCCGACCGTCGGGGGACCGGGTGCCCTCGGGGTAGATGCCGAACAGCTCCCCCCGGCGCAGCACCTCCAGCCCCTTCTCCAGGGCCACGAGGGAGGCCTTGCCGCCGGAGCGGTCGATCGGGATCTGGCCGGTGGCAGTGAAGAACTGCCGGGTCAGCCAGCCCTTGACCCCCCGGCCGGTGAAGTACTCCTGCTTGGCCGGGAAGGTGACCCGGCGCTCGACCATGAGCGGCAGGAAGATGGAGTCGGAGAAGGACAGGTGGTTGCTGGCCAGGATCGCACCGCCGGTGGCGGGGATGTTCTCCCGGCCCTCGACCCAGGGGCGGAAGACGACCCGCACCGCAGGGCCGACGACGATGTGCTTGAGGATCCAGTAGATCACGGTGCTCTTCTCCTGCCGACGGTCAGCGCACGCACTCTACCGGTGAGCGGGCACCGTGCGAGGATGAGCACGTGCTCCCGACCGTCAGCAGGCGCCCGTGACCGACCCCGGCCACCCGCCCGAGCCCGAGGGGCCCGACGACGTCGACCGGCGCTTCCGCGAGATCGTCGCCGGCCTGGGCACGGACCTGCCCGAGGGACCGGCCCGGCCCGAGCCGCCGCCGACGGGCCGCTTCGGACCGCCGGACCGGGTCAACCCGCCCCCGTCGCAGGTCCCGCCCCGCCCCCGGCCCCCACGTCGGGGCGTGCCGGAGGCCGGGGGGCCGCCCGAGGGCATGGCGACCGACTTCCGGTCCTACTCCCCGCCGGAGGAGGACGACCACTTCGTGCCGCCGCCCGTCCCGCCGCTGCCGGTCGGCGACCTGCACTTCTGGGCGATCCTCGTGGGCCTGGTCGGCGGCCCGCTCCTCGTGGTGCTCTCCGCGGTGGTCCCGGTGCTGGACACCCGGTGGGCCGGTCCGGGCGCGGCGCTGACGGTGGCCGGGTTCGTGCTGCTCGTGCTGCGTCAGCCCCGGGACCGGGGTCCCGGCGGCGACTGGGGCGCCCAGGTCTAGCGGCGTCTCAGAACGTCAGGTCGACCCAGACCGGCAGGTGGTCGGTGGCCTGCTCCAGCGGTGCGTCCGCCACGAGCCGGGGGTCCCCGGGGACGGCCGTGCGGTGGCCGCGGGCGAAGATCGCGTCGATGCGCCGGTGCGGCTTCTGCGCCGGGAACGTGGGCCGGTCGTCGCTGACCTCGGTCAGCGCCCCGGACAGCACCCCCCAGGCGCGCCCGTCCGCCTCCTCGTTGACGTCGCCGCCGACCACGAGCGGCCCGCCGGCCAGGTCGGGCGCCGCCGCCAGCTCGGACAGGACCGTGCGGACGTGGTCGACCCGCTGGTCCTCCTTGAGGGAGAGGTGGACCGAGACGACGGTGACCGGCTCCAGCCCGACCGCCTGGACCCTGGCGACCGTCCAGCTGCGGGGATTCTCCCCCAGACCCACGCGCAGGCGGCGGTCCTGAGAGTCGGTCGCGCGCACCCGCAGGCTGGTCATCATGCCGGTGCCGCTGACCAGCCGGGTGCGCCCCGACCACAGCAGCCCGGTCCGGCGGGCGAACGCGCTGATCGCGTAGTCCGACCCGGGGTAGCGCGGCACCTCCTGCAGCAGCAGCACATCGGGGTCGACGGCGCGGACGACGGCGGCGGCCGCCCTGGCGTCGTCCTTGAGGCCGCGCAGGTTGTAGCTGGCCACGCGCAGGCCGGCGCGCTCGGTGTTCTCGGGCATGGTGCCCATTCTCCGGTATGCCTTCGCGCGCCCGGGCGCCCACCCTGCCCCGGGTGCCCGGGCAGGGGCCCAGGAAGGGCGCTCAGGCAGGGATCGTCGAGGCGCGGGCCAGGTCGGCGGCCCCGACCAGGCCGGCGCCCACGCCCAGCTCGGCGGCCAGCACGGGCGGCACCGGCCGGTGGCCGCGGCCGACGAGGCGGCGGGCCAGGGTCTCCCGGGCGGGGCGCAGCAGCAGGTCCCCGGCCTCGCTGGCCCCGCCGCCGACGACGACCGTGCCGGGGTCGAGCGCGGCGACGAGGTTGGCCAGGCCGGTCCCCAGCCACCGGCCCACGTCGGCGAGCAGCTCGGCGGCCACCCGGTCCCCCGCCAGGGCGGCCGCGGTCACGTCCTCGCCCTGCAGCCGGTCGAGGTCGCCGCCGCACCGCTCCGTCACGGCGTCCAGGTCGGGGGCCCCGGCGGCGAGCAGGTCCAGCGCCTCGCGGCGCAGCACCGCGCCGGAGGCGTACTGCTCCCAGCAGCCCCGGTTGCCGCACTCGCAGGGTCGACCGTCGGGGACCAGGACCATGTGGCCGAACTCCCCCGCCAGCCCGTGCCGTCCCCGGTCCAGCCGGCCCTCCCGCACGAGCGCACCGCCGATGCCGGTGCCCAGGGTCACCACGAGCAGGTGGCTCTCCCCGCGGCCGGCGCCGAACCGGTGCTCGGCCCAGGCCGCCGCGTTGGCGTCGTTGTCCACGACCACGGGGCGGTCCAGCCGGGCGCGCAGCCGGTCCTGCAGCGGCTCGTCGCGCCAGGACAGGTGCGGGGCGAAGACGACCCGCCCGGCGTCCGCCGCGACGAACCCGGCCGCACCGACACCGACCGCGACGACCTCCCGGCCGGCGGCGGCCGGGGACCGGAGCAGCTCCTCGACGGCCGCCACGACCGCGTCCTCGACCACGCGGGCCGCGGTCGTGCGGTCGGGGGTGTCGTGCCGCACCTGGGTCACGACCCGGCCGGCCGGGTCGACCAGGCCGGCCTTGATCCGGGTGCCGCCGACGTCGACCCCGACCGCGAGCGCGTCCCCGTCGGGCCGTGGCCCGGCGGCCCCGCCGGTCACGTCCCGGCGGCGGCCAGGTCGGCCGCGCCGATCATGCCGGCGGCGTTGCCCAGCTCGGCGCGCACGATCGGGATGATCTCCCGGTGCCCCCGGCCGGTGAGGTGCCGGCCGAAGGCGTTGCGGGCCGGCTCGAGCACCAGGTCGCCCGCGGCGCTGACCCCGCCGCCGACGACGATGAGCGCCGGGTCGAGCACGGCGGCCAGGCTGGCCGCACCCTCACCGGTCCACCGGCCGACGTCCTCGAGCAGCTCGGTGGCGGCCGGGTCGCCCTCCTGGGCGACCTCGGTGACCAGCTGCCCGGTGAGCCGGGCGGGGTCGCCGCCGCACCGGTCCGAGAGGGTGCCGGCGTGCGGCGAGCCCCCGGCGACGAGGGCCCGGGCCTCGCGCACGAGGGCGCTGCCGGAGGCATACATCTCGAAGCAGCCCTTGTTGCCGCACCCGCACCGGTGCCCGTCGGGGACCACCCGCAGGTGACCCACCTCGGCCGCCATGCCGTGGGCCCCGCGCATGAGCACCGAGTCGACGATGATGCCGCCCCCGACCCCGGTCCCCAGGGTGAGCAGGAGCATGTCGTCGACGTCCCGGGCCGCGCCGAACCGGAACTCCCCCCAGGCGGCCGCGTTGGCGTCGTTCTCGATGACCACGGGCAGGCCGACGAGGTCCTCGAGGCGGGCCTTGAGGGGTTCGTCGCGCCAGGCCAGGTTGGGGGCGAAGACGACCGTCTCCCCCGCCTGGTCGATGAAGCCGGCGCAGGCGGCGCCCAGCGCGGCCACGCTCCCGCCGTCCGCGGCGACCGCCCGGTGCAGCTCCTCGGTGACGTCGGCGACCGCGCGGGCGATGAGGTCGGGGTCCTGGGCGGGGGTCTCCCGCCGCGCCTGGTGCAGCACCCGGCCCTGTCCGTCGACGGCGCTCGCCGCGATCTTGGTCCCGCCGATGTCCACTCCGACGCAGATGCCCAACGCCCGTCCCTCTCCTCGTCCGGTCCTTGTGCGGTCCTCGTCGCAGCCTATGCCGTGTGCTGCCCGGGACGCCTCCGGGGCGCGAGTAGGGTGGGCCGCGCACCTCCCCCGACCCCGTTGCGACGAGGAGCCCGCCCGTGCAGGACGTCACCGTCCCCCCGCTCATCCCGCCCACGACCGAGGGCAGCATCTCCACGTATGCCGTGGAGTGGGCCGAGCGCGAGCCCTCGCGGGTGATGATGAGCCGGCCCGGGCCGGACGGCTGGGACGAGGTGACCGCCGCGCAGTTCCGCTCCGACGTCGACGGGCTGGCCCGGGGCCTGGTGGCCGCCGGCATCGAGACCGGCGACCGCGTCGCCGTGATGAGCCGCACCCGCTACGAGTGGACCCTCGTCGACTTCGCGCTGTGGAGCGTGGGCGCCGTGCCGGTGCCGGTCTACGAGACCAGCTCGCGGGACCAGGTCGAGTGGATCGTCCAGGACTCCGGCGCGGTGGCGATGATCGTCGAGGACCAGCACCTGCTCGGCGTGGTCTCCTCGGTCCGGGAGTCCCTGCCCACGCTGCGCGACGTCTGGTGCATCGACGGCGGGTCGCTCGACGAGCTGGTCGCCGCCGGGCAGGACGTGCCGGTGGCGGAGGTCGAGCGGCGGCGGGCCGCGCTCGTGCGGGCGGACCTGGCCACGATCATCTACACGTCGGGGACCACCGGACGGCCCAAGGGCTGCGAGCTGACGCACGACAACTTCATGGGGCTGGCCGAGAACGCCGCGGAGCGCCTGGCGGTCGTCATCAAGGCGCCGGAGGCCTCGACCTTGCTGTTCCTGCCGTTGGCGCACGTCTTCGCCCGGTTCATCCAGGTGGTCTGCGTGCACGCCGGGGCCCGCCTGGGCCACACCCCCGACCCGAGGACGGTGCTGACGGACCTGGCCGGCTTCCGCCCCAGCTTCCTGCTGTCGGTGCCGCGGGTGTTCGAGAAGATCTACAACTCGGCCGAGCAGAAGGCCGAGGCCGGGGGCCGGGGGCGGATCTTCCGGTGGGCCGCCCGCGTGGCGCAGGACTACAGTCGGGCCCAGGACGGCGGCCGCGTGCCGGTGGCGCTGAAGGCCCAGCACGCCCTGGCCGACACGTTGGTCTACGGCAAGCTGCGCGCGGCGATGGGCGGCAAGGTGGACTACGCCATCTCCGGCGGGGCCGCGCTCGGGGAGCGGCTGGGGCACTTCTACCGCGGGATCGGCGTCCTGGTCCTCGAGGGCTACGGCCTGACCGAGACCACCGCCCCCGCCACGGTCAACACGCCCGACATGATCCGGATCGGCACCGTCGGGCGTCCCTTCCCAGGGGTGTCGGTGCGGATCGCCGACGACGGCGAGGTCCAGGTCAAGGGTGTCAACGTCATGCGTGGCTACCACGACGACCCGGAGGCGACGGCCGAGGTCCTGCGGGACGGCTGGTTCCGCACCGGCGACCTCGGGGAGCTGGACCAGGACGGCTTCCTGCGGATCACGGGGAGGACCAAGGAGCTGCTCGTCACCGCCGGCGGCAAGAACGTCTCGCCCGGCCCGCTCGAGGACCGGCTGCGGGCCTTCCCGCTCGTGTCGCAGTGCATGGTCGTGGGCGAGGGACGCCCGTTCGTGGCCGCCCTCATCACCCTCGACGAGGAGATGCTGCCCACCTGGGCGGCCGCGCACGGCCTGGACGGCCTCACGGTCGAGGACGCCCGCACCCACGAGGCGGTGCGCGCGGAGGTGCAGAAGGCCGTGGACGCGGCCAACGACACCGTCAGCCGGGCCGAGTCGATCCGCACCTTCACCATCCTCGGGGAGGACTTCACCGCCGAGAACGGCCTGCTCACCCCGTCGATGAAGCTCAAGCGCGGGCGCATCACCGACAAGCTGCAGGACGAGATCGACGCGCTCTACACCCGGTCGGCACCCCGGCGCGGCTGAGGTCAGGGCGGTCACGGCCCGGGCGGTCGCGGCCGGGACTGGTGCGGCCAGGACGGCTCAGCCGGCGGCCCAGCGGCGGTCGTCGACGAGCTCGGCCCGGGCCGCGGACGCCTCCTGCGGCGTGACGAGTCCTGCCCGGACGAACGCGCCGACGGCGGCCAGCTCGTCGCTGTCCAGCCGGACGCCACGGGGGCCGGGGTCGTCCGGGGCCATCGGGACGTCCTGGACCTCCTGGGCCTGCGGCGTGGTGACGGTGGGCGTCTGCAGCCACACGGCGCCCAGGACGGGGACGAAGCAGTCACCGCAGTGACGGCCCCGCACCGGGCAGGTCTGGCAGTCGATGGTGGTCGTGGTCATGTGGTCCACCTCCTCGTCCTCGACGCTAGGGGCGGGGTCCGACATACCCCGCTCCAGCGTGTCGGTGGAGGGGGTCTGTCGGAGCCGGCGTCTACGTTCGGGGACATGCAGATGGTGCAGGCGACGTTCGAGGACCTGGGGGTTCCCCTGGCCGACGTCACCTTCGTCGTCGTCGACCTGGAGACCACCGGGTCCTCCCCCGCGGGCTCCCAGATCACCGAGGTCGGCGCGGTGAAGGTGCGCGGCGGTGAGGTGCTGGGCGAGTTCCAGACGCTGGTGCGGCCCGCGTCCCCCATCCCGCCGTTCATCAGCGTCCTGACCGGCATCACCAACACCATGGTGGCCGACGCGCCCCCGATCCGCACCGTGCTGCCGCAGTTCCTCCAGTTCGCCGCCGGCTCGGTCCTCGTGGCCCACAACGCCGGCTTCGACGTCTCCTTCCTCAAGGCGGCGGCCGCCGAGACCGGGCACCCCTGGCCGGGCTTCGCGGTGATCGACACCGTCCGCCTGGCCAGGCAGCTGGTCCACAAGGACGAGGCGCCCAACCACAAGCTGGCCAGCCTGGCCAGGCTGTTCGGCGCCGCCACGACGCCCGACCACCGTGCCCTCCACGACGCCCGCGCCACCGTCGACGTGCTCCACGGGCTCATCGAGCGCGTGGGCAACCTGGGCGTGCACACCCTGGAGGAGCTGCAGTCCTACAGCTCCCGGGTCAGCACCGCGCAGCGGCGCAAGCGCTTCCTCGCCGAGGCGATGCCGTCGGCACCCGGGGTGTACGTCTTCCGGGACGCCCGCGGCGAGCCGCTCTACGTGGGGACGGCCTCGGACCTGCGCCGGCGCACCCTGACCTACTTCACCGCGTCCGAGACGCGCCGCCGGATGGCCGAGATGGTCGGGCTGGCCGAGTCGATTACCCCGATCGTGTGCGCCACCCGGCTCGAGGCGCAGGTGCGCGAGCTGCGCCTCATCGCCGAGCACAAGCCCCGCTACAACCGGCGGTCCCGGCACCCGGAGAAGGCGATGTGGGTCAAGCTGACCGCCGAGCCCTTCCCCCGCCTGTCCATCGTCCGGACGGTGCGGGCCGACGACGCCCACTACGCCGGGCCCTTCACCAGCCGACGGACGGCCGAGGCGGCCGTGACGGCCGTGCACGAGGTGGTGCCGCTGCGGCAGTGCACCGCACGGCTCGCCGCCCGCGCCGCCCAGACGTCGGCGTGCGTGCTCTTCGAGATGGGCCGCTGCGGCGGGCCGTGCGTGGGCGCCCAGTCGGTCGAGGACTACGCCGAGGTCGTCCGCCGGGCCGGCGAGGCGCTCACCGGCAGCTGCCGGGACGTGATGGGCTCGTTGCGGGCGCGGCTGGACGCCCTGGCGGAGCAGGAACGCTTCGAGGAGGCCGGGACCCTCCGCGACCGGATGATGGCGCTGGTCAGGGCCGCGGCGCGGGCCCAACGACTGCGACCGCTGACCCAGACGGCCGAGCTGGTCGCAGCCCGCCCCCGCGACGGCGGGGGCTGGGAGGTGGTGTGCGTGCGGCACGGCCGTCTGGCGGGCACCACGACCACCCCCGCCGGGGCCGACCCGATGCCCTACGTCGAGGCCCTGCGACAGACCGCCGAGGTGGTGAGCGGACCGGGGGCGCTGCCGGAGGAGAGCGAGCTGGTGCTCGGCTGGCTGGAGAAGCCGGGGACCCGCCTGATCGATCTGCAGGGGACGTGGACGTGCCCCGTCGACGGAGCCGGCGCCTCCCGGGCCGAGCTGGAGCCGCAGGCCAGCTCCTGGGGCGACCCGGACCACCTCGACCCGGCCCCGGGGCGGCCGTGGGACCGCCCGGCCGGGGCGGTGGCCGGCGTCCCGGGCTGAACGGGCCGGTCGGACCCTCCGGCGCTCAGGCCGGCGTGGCCAGGGACGTCAGCCGTCGAGGCCCAGGTCGAAACCGGCGTCGAGGTCCTCGTCGGAGTAGGTGCGGAAGGCGATGTGGGTGCTGGTCTCCAGGACGCCGGCGACCTTGTTGAGCCGGTCGGCGATGACGTCGTGGAAGTCCTCGTGGCGGGAGACCCGGGCGACGGCGATGAGGTCGACGTCGCCGGTGACGGAGTAGACCTCGCTGATGCCCTCGATCGCGGCGATCTCCCGCGCCGCCTCAGGGATGCGGGCCACTTCTGCCTTGATGAGGACGATCGCCGAAATCACCAGGCCACTGTAGCGCCCGGGCCGTCGGCCGGTGCCTCAGCCCCAGCCCAGCTCGTGCAGCGCCTCGTCGTCGATGCCGAAGTGGTGGGCGATCTCGTGGACGACGGTCACCGCGATCTCGTCGAGGAGGTGCTCGCGGTCCTCGCACATCCGCACAAGCGGCCCGCGGAAGATCGTGATCCGGTCGGGCAGGGTGCCGCCCCAGGACAGGTCGCGCTCGGTCAGCGGCACCCCGTCGTAGACGCCCAGCAGCTCGGGGTCCTCCGGCGGGGGTTCCTCCTCGACGAGGAAGACGACGTTGTCGAGCTGGTCCATCAGCTCGACCGGGACCAGGTCGAGGGCGTCGCCGACGGCCTCCTCGAACTCGGTCATCGTCAGCGCGGCCGGGTCACCGCCCAGGTCGCCCTCCGCCGCGCCCGACGACGGCGCCCCGTCCTCCGGGAGGGGGACGGGGCGCTCGTCGGGTGCGTGCTCGTCAGCGACGACGACCGGCTCCGATGCTGTCGTCCTCGACGTGCCCGCTGACCGGGGCGCCGGGGATGTCGGAGACGGACTCGGAGTGCTGCTCGATGCCGGCCGCGGCCTCCGGGGTGTCCAGCGCCTCGTGCTCGCCGTGGTGGTGGGCCGCCGCCAGCTCGGCCGGGGTGACCGGGGCGATCGTGTCCTTGTAGTAGAACCGCGACAACGCGTTGCGCAGTCCGGAGCCGCCGCCGGGACGGCGCACCCCGTGCTCGTCGACACCGCCGGCCTCGAGGCCGAGCGGACGGTAGGTGTCGTGCTGCACCAGGGCCCAGCGCTCGTACTCGTCCATCGGCTCGTGGACCTCGAAGAACCGGCCCTCGGGGGTGCGCACGATGCGTCCGGTCTCGTGCCCGTGCAGGACCTTCTCCCGGTCGTGCCGCTGCAGCGACAGGCAGATCCGCTTGGTCAGGAAGAACACGATGACCGGCAGCACGAAGAACATCAGCCGGAAGAACATGGTGATGTCGTTGATCGACAGCTGCAGCTTGATCGCCAGGATGTCGTTGATCGTGGCCAGCGCCAGCACCAGGTACATCGAGATGGCGGCCAGGCCGACCGCGGTGCGGGTGGGGGCGTTGCGCGGGCGGTCGAGCAGGTGGTGCTCGCGCTTGTCGCCGGTGATCCAGGCCTCGACGAAGGGGTAGATGCCCAGGATCAGCCACACCAGCGGGAGCAGGAGCAGCGAGCCCAGGAAGATGTTCATGCTCCAGGTGGTGCCGAACAGCTCGAACTCCAACCAGCCAGGCAGCAGCCGCAGCGCACCGTCGGAGAACCACATGTAGAAGTCCGGCTGCGAGCCGGCCGTGACCTGGGTCGGGTCGTAGGGCCCGTACACCCAGACCGGGTTGATCTGGACGAGGGCCGAGACCAGGGCGGTGATGCCGAAGACGACGAAGAAGAACCCGCCGGCCTTGGCGGCGTACACCGGCATGACCGGGAAGCCGACGACGTTGTTGTTGGTCCGGCCGGGCCCGGGGTACTGGGTGTGCTTGTGGATGACCACGAGCGCCAGGTGGGCCACGAACAGGCCGACGAGGATCGCCGGGATGAGCAGCACGTGCACGATGTACAGCCGCGGGATGATCGCCTCGCCGGGGAACTCCCCGCCGAAGACGAAGAAGGTCATCCAGGTGCCGATGACCGGGGCGGACATCATGAAGCCGTTCATCGCCCGGATACCGGTGCCGGAGAGCAGGTCGTCCGGCAGCGAGTAGCCGGCGAAGCCCTCGATGGCCGCCAGCAGCGACAGGACCACGCCGATGACCCAGTTGATCTCGCGCGGCTTGCGGAAGGCGCCGGTGAAGAAGACGCGGGCCGCATGCAGCGCGATGCCGACGATGAAGAACAGGGCCGACCAGTGATGCAGCTGCCGCATGAGCAGGCCGCCCTTGACCTCGAAGCTGATGTCCAGCGTCGAGGCGTAGGCCTCGGACATGCCGACGCCCTTGAGCGGGACGTAGGCACCGTCGTAGGTCACGTGGCCGAGGCTGGGCACGAACCAGAAGGTGAGGAAGGTCCCGGTGATCAGGGCGATGACCATGGAGTACATGGCCACCTCGCCCAGCAGGAAGCTCCAGTGGTCGGGGAAGACCTTCTTGAGGCCGAAGCGCATGGCCTTGGCCAGGCCGGTCCGGTCGTCGATCGGGCCGAGCGCCCGGGGGAAGCGGGCGTCCGCCGAGGCCTGGTTGGTCGGGTCGATCGCCGTCGTCGTCGAGGCGCTCTCCGTGCGCAGGTGGTCGGCCCCCTGCGGGACGTGGGTGGCGCTCATGCGTCGTCTCCCTTCAGGAGGCCGGGACGCTCACGCTCGAAGAAGCTGACGCCGACCGGCTCGCGGAAGCTGTCCGCGGCGACGAGGTAGCCCTCGTCGTCGATGGTGATCGGCAGCTGCGGCAGCGGCCGCCGCGCCGGACCGAAGATGACCTCGCAGTCGTTGGTCATGTCGAAGGTCGACTGGTGGCACGGGCACAGCAGGTGGTGGGTCTGCTGCTCGTAGAGCGCCACCGGGCAGCCGACGTGCGTGCACACCTTGGAGTAGGCGAAGACCCCGTCCACGCCCCAGTCGAGCTGCTTCTGGCTCTGCACCACCGAGGGGTCGAGGCCGACCACGATGACCTGGGCCTCCGCCTTGACGATGAGCAGCTCGTCGGCGGGCAGGTCGTGCGCCGCCTCGCCGACGTAGCCCTCTGGCATGACGTGGAAGACCGACCCGCGGGTCACGTCCGCGGCCCGGATGGGAGTTCCGGACGGGTCGATCATCAACCGCATGCCCGCCTCCCAGACGGTGTCGTAGAGCTCGCCACGCGGACGCGGCCCGAGACCTGCGACGACGGGCACCACCAGGGGAAGGGCGAACAGGCCCAGCGCCCCGCCGGCGGAGCCGAGGATCGCGGTGCGGCGGTTCAGCTGGGAACTGCGCCACCCGTGCGAGAGGGTCTGCGCCACGGCCTGACGGTCTTCGTCCGGGGAGGTCTGGGGGTGCCGCTCCTCGACCTGCTCGACGTCGGGCATGAGCGTCTTGGACCAGTGGATGGCCCCGAGGCCGATGCCGAGCAGGGACAGGCCCATCGTCAGGCCGAGGACGACGTGGAAGAGGTTGACCTCGCCGATGCCGATGATCGTCCCCTTGAGCTCGGGGTCGATCGCGAAGTAGGCGACGAGGAACAGGATCGAGGAGATCGCCGAGATCGTGAACAGCACCACGACCTGGGTCGCGGCCCGCCGAGCGGCCTTCTCGTCGACGTCCGCGCGTCGCGGCACGTGCGGCGGCAGGCCCGGGTTGGTGAAGCGGTCCTGGGGCGCGGTGCCGCTCAGGGCCGGCAGGTCGTTGTCGTGGGTCGCCACCTCAGGCCGCCTTCCGTCCGATCCAGATCGCTGCCGCGATCATCACACCGATGCCGATGGTCCACACGAACAGCGCGTCCCCGGCCGGGCCGACGCTGCCCAGGCCGGCGCCGCCGTGGGAGTTGCCGCCGTCCTCGATGTACTTGAGGAAGGCGATGACGTTCTCCTTCTCCTGCGGGGTGAGGTTCTGGTCGTTGAACACCGGCATCGACTGCGGGCCGGTGAGCATCGCCTCGTAGATGTGCTGCGGCTCCACGCCCATGAGGGTGGGGGCGTACTTGCCGCGGGTCAGCGCTCCCCCGGTGCCCGAGGAGTTGTGGCACATGGCGCAGTTGGTGCGGTAGGCCGCGCCCCCGGCGGCGATGTCGGCCCCCTCCAGGTCGAGGTACTCCTCGTCGGGCACGTCCGGGCCGGGACCCAGGGAGTCGACGTAGGCGGCCAGCTGGGAGATCTGCTCCTCGCTGAACTGGACCTGCGCGGCGTTGCGCTCGGCCTGCACGCCCGGCGCGGGCAGCGGCATACGTCCGGTGGAGACCTGGAAGTCGACCGAGGCCGCCCCGACACCGATCAGGGAGGGCCCGATCGGGTCCACGCCCTCGGCGTTGGTGCCGTGGCAGGTGGCGCAGTTGGCCAGGAACAACTGCTCGCCGGCCTCGACGTCCTCCTGGGTGGCGGTGGCGGCGGAGGTGCCGGGGGCGGCCTTGGGCGCGAAGGCTGCGTAGGCGGTGCCGGTGAAGGTCAGGCCCAGGAGCAGCAGCACCAGCAGCGCGAGGGGGCTGCGGCGACGTGCGGCGAGAGAACTCACTCGTCGATCCTTCCGAGGGTGATCGGGGTGGGCGGGTGGGCCGCTGTCGGCCGCGGACGGGGTCATGGTGTCACTGGAGCAGGTAGATCACGGCGAACAGCGCGATCCACACGACGTCGACGAAGTGCCAGTAGTAGGAGGTCACGACCGCGCCGGTGGCCTGGGCGTGGGTGTACCGCTTGGCGGTGAAGCTGCGGCCGATGATGAGCAGGAAGGCGATGAGACCACCGGTGACGTGCAGCCCGTGGAAGCCGGTGGTGATGTAGAAGACCGACCCGTAGGGGTCGGCCGTCGGCGTGACCCCCTCGCTGGTGAGCGTGGCGTACTCCCAGACCTGGCCGGCGATGAAGGTGGCCCCGAAGAGGTAGGTCAGCACGTACCACTCGCGCATGCCCCAGCCCTCGGCCCCCAGCGGGTTGCCGATCTTGAAGATGCTGCCGGTGCGGTGCGGGATGCCGCGCTCGGCCTTCCACACCCCGAACTGGCACCAGAGCGAGGAGATCACGAGGATCATCGTGTTGATCGTGGCGAACGTGACGTCGAGGTACTCGGTGCGCTCGGCCCACATGTCCGGCGAGACGGACCGGATGGTGAAGTACATCGCGAACAGACCGGCGAAGAACATGATCTCGCTGGAGAGCCAGACCATCGTCCCGACCGCCGTCATGTTGGGCCTGGTCGCAGGCCCGTGCATGGTCGCGTGGAACCGGTCCGCGTCGGTCATCGTTGCTGCAGGTGTCGTCGCCACCCGGACATTATGGCCCAACGTCGTAGATGAATGTGCACCCCCGGCCCGCGTGCCGCCCCCGGATGTGCCGCCGGGGCACGGATCCCGTGGTCGGAGGCGGTCGCGGCAGGGGTCGGCCGACCTCCCGGCGGGCCCCAAGGTTGGACGACCGGGGCCGACGGCCCGGGCCGCCCACCCGCTACGATCGTGCCCATGACCGTCACCCCCGCCGCGTCCCAGCACCCTGACACCCAGGCCCGCAGCATCTCGGTCCTGCTCTTCAGCGACGACCGCTCGGTGCGCGACCAGGTCCGGCTCGGGGTGGGCGACCACCCGGCCGACGACGTCGTCGTGGAGCGCTGGCACGAGTGCGCGACCGCCCCGGCCGTGGAGGCCGCGGTCGACGAGGGCGGCTACGACGTGCTCATCCTCGACGGCGAGGCCCAGCCCTACGGCGGGATGGGTCTGGCGCGCCAGCTCAAGAGCGAGGTCTTCGACTGCCCGCCGATCGTCGTGCTCACCGGCCGTCCCGTCGACGGCTGGCTGGCGACGTGGTCGCTGGCGGACGCGGCCGTGCCGCGCCCCTTGGACCCCGAGAAGCTGGCCGACACCGTCGCCCACCTCGCCCGCCGGTGACCGGCGGAGCGACCTCCCCCGCCGGCGACGCCGCCGCGACCACCTGGCCGGACCTGCTGACCGCGCTCGTCGGCCGGCACGACCTGTCCCGCGAGGACACCCGCTGGGCGATGGACCGGATCATGTCGGGCGAGGCCGGCCCCGCCCAGGTGGCCGCCTTCCTCACCGGGCTGCGCGCCAAGGGTGAGACGGTCGAGGAGATGGTGGGCCTGTCGGGCGTCATGCTCGAGCACGCCCAGCAGCTGACCGTCGAGGGACCCACGATCGACATCGTGGGCACCGGCGGCGACCGCGCGATGACGGTGAACATCTCCTCCATGGCGGCCGTGGTGACGGCGGCCGCCGGGGCGGTCGTCGTCAAGCACGGCAACCGGGCCTCCTCCAGCCGGTCCGGCTCGGCCGACATGCTCGAGGCCCTCGGCGTGCGGCTGGACCTGTCCCCCGACCAGGTCGCCGACCTCGCCGGCCAGGTGGGCATCACCTTCTGCTTCGCCAACGTCTTCCACCCCGCGATGCGGCACGTCGCCCCGGTGCGTCGCGACCTGGGGATCGCCACGGCCTTCAACTTCCTCGGCCCGCTGACCAACCCCGCCCGGCCCCGGTATGCCGTGGTGGGCTCGGCGGACGCGCGGATGGCCCCCCTCATGGCCGGGGTCTTCGCCGACCGCGGCACCACCGCCGCCGTGTTCCGCGGCGACGACGGGCTGGACGAGGTGACCCCGGCCACGACGAGCCGCCTGTGGTGGGTCGACGGCGGGGGGTCCGTGCAGGAGTGGACGCTGGACCCCACCCGCCTCGGCGTCCCCCTGCACACGGTCGAGGACCTGCGGGGAGGCGACGCCGCGCAGAACGCCCAGGTCGCCCGCGACCTGTTCGCCGGGTCCACCGGTGCCGTGCGCGACGCGGTCCTGCTCAACGCCGGCGTGGCTCTGGCCCTGCTCCAGGCCGGGGAGAACGGCCCCCACCCGCGCACCGAGGACGAGCTGCACGCCCACGTCCGGGCAGGGATGGACCGGGCCGCCCGGGCGATCGACGAGGGCACGGCCGCGGCACTGGTCGGGCGGTGGGTCGAGGCCAGCCGGGCCCTGACGGCCTGACGACCGTCCCGACGACAGCAGAACCCCCGGCCGCATCGGCCGGGGGTTCTGCTGTGCGGGGGGCGGGTCGTCAGCTCAGACGGCCTTCTCGCCGCGGAAGTACTCGAAGGTCCAGCCGAGGATCGAGACCACCAGGAACGGGGTGGCCACGACGGTGAGCCACCAGCCGACCGCGACGCCCAGGACGACGACCGTCGTCGACAGGCCGAGCCACAGCGGCCACCACGAGTACGGCGCGAAGTGGCCGTAGTCCCCGGCCTGGTCGGCGATCTCGCCCTCGAGGTCGTCCTCGGGCCTGGCGTCGACCGTGCGGCCGGACAGCCAGAAGAACCACGCGACGAATCCGGTCATCACGGCCGTCAGGAGCAGGCCCAGGATGCCGACCCACTCGGACAGACCGGTGAAGTAGGCGTAGATGACCCCGACGAGGAGGAAGAACGGGATCAGGTAGGCAAAGACCTTGGCTTCAGCCTTCACGGCTCAGCGCTCCTCTCCGGTGCGACCACCGGTCTCGGTGCCGACCCGGCCACGGGGGTCGGTGTCGGGTCCGCCCAGCAGCTCCTCGGCGACGGACTTGTCCGGCTCGGGCGACTCCATCGTGCCGACCTCCGGGTGGTGCAGGTCGAAGACGGGCCGCTCGGAGCGGATCCGCGGGATGGCGTTGAAGTTGTGCCGCGGGGGCGGGCACGAGGTGGCCCACTCCAGCGAGCCGCCCCAGCCCCACGGGTCGTCGACGGTGACCTTGGGCGTGCGGAAGCTCTGCCACACGTTGTAGAAGAACGGCAGCATCGAGACGGCCAGCACGAACGAGGAGACGGTGGAGACCTGGTTCATCCAGGTGAAGCCGTCCTCGGGCATGTAGTCGGCGTAGCGCCGCGGCATCCCGATGACGCCCAGCCAGTGCTGGATGAGGAAGGTGCCGTGGAAGCCGAGGAAGAGCAGCCAGAAGTGCACCTTGCCCCAGGTCTCGTTGAGCATGTGCCCGGTGAGCTTGGGCCACCAGAAGTAGTAGCCGGCGAACATCGCGAAGACGACGGTGCCGAAGACCACGTAGTGGAAGTGCGCCACGACGAAGTAGGAGTCGGTGACGTGGAAGTCCAGGGCCGGGCTGGCCAGGATGACACCGGTCAGACCGCCGAAGAGGAAGGTCACCAGGAAGCCGACGGCCCACAGCATGGGGGTGTCGAGCTTGACCGAGCCCTTCCACATCGTGCCGATCCAGTTGAAGAACTTCACTCCCGTGGGCACGGCGATGAGCATCGTCATGATGGCGAAGAACTCGAGCAGGATCGCGCCGGTGGCGTACATGTGGTGGGCCCATACCGACACCGACAGGGCGCCGATGGCCATCGTGGCGAAGATCAGGGTCTTGTAGCCGAAGATCGGCTTGCGCGAGAACACCGGGATGATCTCGGTGATGATGCCGAAGAACGGCAGCGCGATGATGTAGACCTCGGGGTGGCCGAAGAACCAGAACAGGTGCTGCCAGAGCATGGCGCCACCGTGGGTCGGGTCGTAGATGTGCCACCCGAAGATGCGGTCGACCGCCATCCCGAAGAACGCCGCGGCCAGCACCGGGAAGACCATGAGGACCAGGATCGAGGTCACCAGGATGTTCCAGGTGAACACCGGCATCCGGAACATCGTCATGCCGGGGGCGCGCATCGACACGATCGTGGTGATGAAGTTGACCGCGCCGAAGATCGTCGCGAAACCGGTCACCGCCAGGCCCAGGACCCACAGGTCGCCGCCGAGGCCGGGGCTGTGCGTCGGGCCGGCGAGCGGCTGGTAGGCGAACCAGCCGAAGGAGGCCGCGCCCGAGGGCGTGAGGAAGCCGCCGACCGCCACGAGGCTGCCGAAGAAGTACATCCAGTACGCCAGCATGTTCAGCCGCGGGAAGGCCACGTCGGGCGCGCCGATCTGCAGCGGCACGAGCGCGTTGGCGAAACCGGCGAACAGCGGTGTCGCGAACATCAGCAGCATGATCGTGCCGTGCATCGTGAACAGCTGGTTGAACTGGTCGGGGTTGTCCACGACCTGCAGGCCCGGGGTGTAGAGCTCGGCCCGGATGATGAGGGCCATGAGGCCACCGACGATGAACCAGGCCATCGTGGTGACGAAGTAGAGGTTGCCGATGACCTTGTGGTCGGTGGTCGTGAGGACCTTGACCGCCAGGCGCACGAAGGAGTCCTTGTCCTCCGGGCGCCGCGGGGAGGTCGTTGCCCCCTGCGTGTCGGGTGAGGTGATGATCGCCATCAGTTCAGGTCCTTGTCTCAGCGGTCGTCGGTGTCGACCGCGCCGTCACGGATGTAGCCCTCGTCGTCGCTCATCCGGTCCCGCTGGTCGATCTGCAGCTCGTACTGGTCCAGCTCGGTGCCCAGGATGCCGGTGTTGCCGGAGTCGCGCAGGTCCTCGATGAAGGTCTCGTACTCCCCCTGGGAGACGACCTCCACCTGGAAGAGCATCTCGGAGTGGTAGGCGCCGCACAGCTCTGCGCACTTGCCCTGGAAGACGCCCTCCTCGGTGGTGGTCACCTGGAAGATGTTGACCCGCCCGGGGACCATGTCCAGCTTCTGCAGGAACTGGGGCACCCAGAACGAGTGGATGACGTCGCGCGAGGTGAGCACGAACTCGACCCGGCTGTCGACCGGCAGGACCATGGTGGGCAGCGTCTCGGGCAGCCCCTCCTCGCCCTTGTTCAGGTCGTTGGCCTGGATGCCGGCGACGTGCACGTCCTCGTTCATGTAGTTGAAGTCCCAGCTCCACTTCTTGCCCACGACGTTGACGACCACGTCCGGGTCGTCCTGCCGCTCGAGCAGGGTGTTCTGGACCTCGACGGTCTTGCCGAAGATCGCCGCGACCATGAGGATCGGCACGACGGTGTAGAGGATCTCCAGCGGCACGTGGTAGCGGAACTGCGGGGGCAGCTCGTCGTCGCTGCGGCGGCGGTAGGCGAAGACGGCCCACAGCATCAGGCCCCAGACGAGCAGGCCGATCGCCAGCGCGGCGATCCACACGGCGTTCCAGAAGAAGACGACCTCGTCGGCGGCCTCGGTGACGGGCTCAGGAAGGTAGCCACGGGTGAAGGCCTCGCCGCACCCGGACAGCAGCACCGCGGCCGCCCCGGCGGTCGCGGTCAGGCCCCACCGTCGGGCGGACCCGCCGCCGGACCTGCTCTTCTCACGCCTCGTCACTGGACACCTCGCACTTCCTCGCACCTACACCGGGCATGACGTCCGCACACCTTACCGTGGCGCACCCGGGGATTCTCGCACGACGTGCGACGTATTGTCGTGCACCCCGCGCCAGCGCTCCGGCAGCTCCTGGGCCACCGCGGCGGCGACCATCCGCAGGTATGCGGTGCGCGGCACCTCGCGCACGCCCAGGGAGGCCAGGTGGGGGGTGGACCACTGCACGTCGAGCACCCACGGCATACCGTCCTCGGAGAGCACCTGCACCAGCCCGACGACGGCGGCCTTGGAGGCGTCGGTGACCCGGCGGAACTTGGACTCGGCGGCGAAGAGCCGACCGACCGCCAGCCCGTAGAGCCCGCCGACCAGCTCCCCGTCGCGCCACACCTCCACCGAGTGGGCCCAGCCGAGCTCGTGCAGCCGGGTGTATGCCGTCGCGACGGCGGGGGTGATCCAGCCCCCGTCCCGCGAGGGGTCGGCGCAGCCGGCGACCACGTCCTCGAAGGCGGTGTCCACCCGCAGCTCGAACCGACGCAGCGACCGGCGCAGCGAGCGGGAGACGTGCAGGTCCCCGGGCAGCAGCACCCCGCGGGGGTCCGGGGACCACCAGCCCAGCGGCGGCGCGCCGTCGACGCCCAGGCCCATGGGGAACAGGCCCGAGCGGTAGGCCCGCAGGACGGTTCCCGGCTCCAGGTCCGCCCCGATGCCGACGAGGTCGTCCCCGGGCGTGGCCCCCTCGGCGGTGAGGTGCCACGGCGTGGGCGGCGGCTCGATCGGCATACCCCCCAGTGTCCCCCCGGCACGACGAACGCCCCCGTCCCGACCGGGACGAGGGCGTGTCGGAAGAAGACGTCAGCTGAAGCTGTCGCCGCAGGCGCAGGAACTGCCCGCGTTGGGGTTGTCGATGGTGAAGCCCTGCTTCTCGATGGTGTCGGCGAAGTCGATCGACGCCCCGTCGAGGTAGGGGGCGCTCATCCGGTCGACGACGACCTCGACGCCGCCGAAGTCGGCGAACAGGTCGCCGTCGAGGGTGCGCTCGTCGAAGTAGAGCTGGTAGATGAGGCCGGAGCAGCCACCGGGCTGGACACCGATGCGCAGGCGGAGGTCGTCGCGACCCTCCTGCGCCAGCAGGCTCTTCACCTTCTCGGCGGCCACGTCGGTCAGGGTCACGCCGTGGGTCGCGGTGCTCTGGGTGGTGTCGGTCATGCTGCGGGTCCTCTCCCTGAGGGTGGTCGGTCTCTCGGAGGCAACGTCGTCGCGGCGGCGGGTGTTCCCGACGCGGCCGAGCCGTCCGGTGCCAGCGTACGTCAGATCCGGTCGTCCTCCGACAATTCGTCGATTCCCGGGGGCCGTGTCATTGCGGCGGCGGCGTCCAGGTGCGGGCGACGCGGGCCGCCGTCGCGTGAAGGTCCTCCCCCGCCCTCGGCTCGTAGCTGCCGCTGACGCCCAGGGCCATCCCCTCGCGGCGACCGACGGCGACCTCGGCGGCGAGCACCACGGTGGGGGTGGCGGTGTCCAGCGCGGCCTTCGCCGTCTCGGCGACCACGCCGTCGTGGACGGTGGCGCCGTCGTAGGCCGTGGTGACCAGGACGAGCAGCGAGCCGGGCAGCCGGTCGCGCAGGCCGAGCTCGTCGAGCAGCAGCCGGGCCCCGGGCACGGTGCGCGCGCCGAGCAGCTGCAGCGCGTAGCCCACGCCTCCCCCGGTACCGGACCCCAGCTCGCGCTCGGGACGGCGCGGGAGACCGGTGAGCAGCTCCTTGACGGGCGGCATCACCTGGTTGACGCGGTCGCTGAGCCGGCCGAGCTCTCCCTCGAGCCGCTGGGTGACCGCGGGGGCCACGCCGAAGTCCTCGGTCAGCAGCGCGCTGGAGCCGTTGAACCCCAGCAGCGTGGCCTCGGTCGTCGCGGCGAGCACGAGGTTGGCGCCGGCCCACTCCTGGCGGACCTCGGGCAGCCGCTCGAGGTCCTCGCCCGCCCCCAGAGCCTGCAGCAGGCCGAGACCGCCGTCGTGGCAGGCGAGGGGGCCCACGCCGACGACGATCCGGTCCACCCCCGTGCCCCGCGCCGCGGTGAGGAGGGCGCCGACGCCGGCGCTCGTCATACCCCCCGGGTCGCGGAGCGACTCCGTGTCCACGAGGTGACGTCCGCAGGCCTGGGCGGTGTCGAGGTATGCGGTGCGCGTCCCGTCGCGCTCGACGAGCGCGATCCCGGCGGGCACCTCTCCCCCGGTCGGCCCGGGGACGACGACGGGGTGGATCGCCCCGCCGAGCGCCCGGGCGACGGCCTCGGCGAACCCGGCCCCGCCGTCGTGGCTGGCGTGGGCCTCGACGGTCGCGTGGGTCGCGGTGGCCGACCAGCCGGCGGCGGCCTGCTCGGCGGCCTCGTGGGGGCCGAGCTCGCCGAAGCCGTCGGCCACGACGACGACGCGGGGGCTGCGCTGGGCCATGGTCAGGCGTAGACCATCTGCATGGCCTCGCGCACCTCGTCGAGGGTGGCGTCGGCGACCTCGTTGGCCCGGGCGTTGCCGTCGGCGAGGACGCGGCGCAGCTGCGCCGGGTCGGCCTCGAGCTCGGCGCGGCGGGCGCGGATCGGGGCGAGGTGCTCGTTGACCGCCTCGGTGACGAGCTTCTTGAGGGTGCCGGAGCCCCCGTCGCCGATCTCCTCGGCGATCGCGCGGGGGTCGCGGCCGGTCGTCAGCCCGGCAATCTGCAGGAGGTTGGACACGCCGGGGCGGGTGTCGGGGTCGAAGGTGATGTGCCGGTCGGAGTCGGTGACCGCCTTCTTGAGCACCTTGGCCGTCTCGTCGGCGCTCATCCGCAGCTCGATGGTGTTGCCGCGCGACTTGCTCATCTTCGTGCCGTCGGTGCCGAGCAGGTTGGGCACCTCGGAGAGCAGGGCGTCGGGGGCCGGGAAGACCGGGGCGCTCCTGTCGCCGGCGCGGCCGTAGCGCTCGTCGAAGCGGCGGGCGACGACGCGGGTCTGCTCCAGGTGGGGCAGCTGGTCCTTGCCGACCGGGACGACGTTGGCCTTGCAGAAGAGGATGTCGGCGGCCTGGTGGACCGGGTAGGTGAGCATGAGGCCGCTCATCGGCCGGCCTCCGGTGGCCTCCTGCTCGGCCTTGACGGTGGGGTTGCGGCGCAGCTCGCTGTCGGTGACCAGGGACAGGAAGGGCAGCATGAGCTGGTTGAGGGCCGGGACCTGGGAGTGGGCGAAGATCGTCGTCCGGGCCGGGTCGAGGCCGACCGCGAGGTAGTCGGTGAGCAGGCTGAGGACGCGCTCCTGCATGTGGTCGACGCCGTCGCGGTCGGTGATGACCTGGTAGTCGGCGATGAGGACGAAGGTGTCCACGCCCTTGTCCTGGAGGGCGACGCGGTTGCGCAGCGAGCCGAAGTAGTGGCCCAGGTGCAGGTGGCCGGTGGGCCGGTCGCCGGTGAGCATCCGGAACTGGCCGGGGTCGGTCTCCAGCTGGCGCTCGATCTCGGCGCTGCGGGCCACGCTGCGGGCGAGCGAGGCGGCGGAGGTGGAGTCGGCCAGGGCCTCGGAGCTGTCGTCCAGGGGGGTCACGGGTGCGTCGGTCACGTGGACCGATGCTACGGGACGGGAGACGGTACGATGGTGCGCGCGTCGGTCCGGGACGGGGGCTTCCCGGCGACCGGCGGAGCGGGCGCTGTGGCCGATGTCTCAGGCGAACCTGGGAGAAACCTGGCGAAACGGGTTGACCCGGGGGACGGGACGGATACAGTGATCTCAGCGCACGCGCGTGATATTCGACGTCGACAAGGGGAACAACCGTGACTTCTCAGCAGACGGGTGGCCTGAAGCCCACCCGCCGTACCTTGGTCAAGGGGGCTGCCTGGAGCGTCCCCGTCGTGGCGATGGGATCGACGGTGGCGGCAGCCAACGTGGCATGCTCCCCGCTCTCGTGCCCGTGCATTACTGCCATTCCTGACCTGGATGCCTGCCGGTGCACCGGAAGCGTCCGCGGATTCACGTACTTCATCGACCTGTGCTTCAAGAGTGACTGTTCGACGGACGTCACGATAACCGTCACTTCTGTGCAATCCGAGAACCGCGTCTTGTGGCAGGGAGAGACCGACGTCCTTATCCCAGCCGGTGGATCGGCGTGCTTCCCCATCCGCGAGTTCAACTCCGACAACTCGGCACAGCGCATCTACGTGTACTTCAGCATCGGCGACCAGCCGGTGGCGGACCCTCTGACCTACAACGCTCCCAATCAGACGGAGTGCCCGGATTGCGCAGGGGTGGAGTCGAGTGCCCAAGAGGACTCTCACTCTGTCGAGTCGCCTGAGGACACCACAGTCGTCGACCCGGCGCCGGCGACCGGGGGTTCGGACGAGACCCAGTCCAACGAACAGGCCGAGGGTGGCACCACCGACGCGAGCACCGGTACCACCGAGGGTGGCACCACCGACGCGAGCACTGGCACCACCGAGGGTGGCACCACCGAAAACGGCTGATGGCCTGAAGCGAGAAAGACCCCCGGTGCTTTCGGACCGGGGGTCTTTCCGTGCGTGGTGCCCGGCGTGGGACTCAGCCGAGCGACTCCCGAGCAGCCGGCTCCTCCCACCCCGACGTGTCCGGCCCCTTCGGCACGACGCCGGTCGGGTTGATGTCCAGGTGCGTAGCGTAGTAGTGCGCCTTGATGTGGTCGAAGTTCACCGTCGAGCCGAAGTCCCACGTCTGCCACAGGTCGCGCGCGTAGGCCCACAGCGCCGGCATCTCGGTCAGCTTGTGCCGGTTGCACTTGAAGTGCCCATGGTAGGCCGCGTCGAAGCGCACCAGCGTCGGCCACAGCCGGACGTCGGCCAGGGTCAGCTGGTCCCCCACGAGGTACCGCTGGCCTGAGAGCCGCTCCTCCAGCCAGTCCATCCGCGCCCAGAGCGCGTCGTAGGCCTTCTCGTAGGCCTCCTGCTTGCCGGCGAACCCGCACTTGTAGACCCCGTTGTTCAGGTCGTGGTAGACGAGCTCGTTGACCTCGGCGATCTCGTCGCGCAGGTGCTCGGGCCACAGGTCCGGCGCGTCGGGGCGGTGGTGGTCGTCCCACTCGGTGACGAAGTCCTGGATGATCTGGTCGAAGTCGTTGGTCACCACCATCCTCGTGCGGGTGTCGACGATCGCCGGCACCGTGACGCCCGACTCGGGGTAGCCGTCCGGCCGTGCGTCGTAGGCGTCCTTGAGCTTGGGGATGTCCAGCACCGGGTCGACCCCGCCGGGGTCCAGGTCGAAGGTCCAGCTGTCCTCGTCGTGCACCGGCCCGGCGACGGCCATCGACAGCACGTCCTCCAGGCCGAGCAGCTTGCGGGTCAGGATCGTCCGGTGCGCCCACGGGCAGGCCCGTGACACGGCGAGGCGGTAGCGGCCCGGCTCCACGGCATACCCGTCCCGCCCGTCCTTGGTGATCCGGGTCTCGATGTAGCGGGCCTTGCGCTCGTAGCTGTCCTGGACGTAGCTCCCGGGACGGCCCTGGCTGCTCTGCTCCTCAGTCATGCGACCCATCCTCGCCCAGAGCGCCGAGGCGTTCCAGCAGGAGCGCCTCGGCGACGCAGACCCGCTCGAACTCGCCCAGGTGCAGGCTCTCGTTGGCCGCGTGCGCGCGGGTGTCGGGGTCCTCGACCCCGGTGACGAGGATCGCCGCGTCCGGGAACTTCTCGGCGAAGGCGGCGACGAACGGGATCGACCCGCCGACGCCGATGTCGACCGGCTCGGTGCCGTCCCACGCGTCGCGGAAGGCGGCGCGCGCCGCGTCGTAGACCGGCCCCTGCGCGTCGGCCGCGAACCCGCGGCCGTCGTCGTCGTGGGTCACGCTGACCTGGCACCCCCAGGGGGCGTTCGCCTCGAGGTGGCGGACCAGGGCCTGGTATGCCGTGCGCGGGTCCTCCGCGGGGTGGATCCGCATCGACAGCTTGGCCCGGCCGACGGGGGTGAGCAGGTTGGCGGCCTTGTCCACCGACGGGGCGTCGATGCCGATGACCGTCATCGACGGCTTGGTCCACTGGCGCGAGAGGATCGAGCCGGTGCCGATCGGCCGCACCCCCTCGGCGAGGCTGGAGTCGCGCCGCAGGTCGTCCTCGGAGTAGTCCAGGTCGGCGGCCTCGCTGCTCATCAGCCCCTCGACCGCGACGTCGCCGGCCTCGTCGTGCAGGGTCGCCAGCAGCCGGCACAGGGCGGTCAGGCCGTCGGGGACGGGACCGCCGTAGAGGCCGGAGTGGACGCCGTGGTCGAGCGCCCGGACCTCGACGACCGCCCGCACCATGCCGCGCAGGGTCGTCGTCAGCGCGGGCACGCCGATCCTCCAGTTGTGCGAGTCGGCCAGGACGATCGCGTCGCAGGCGAGGCGGTCGCCGTGCCGTTCGAGGATGCGCGGCAGGCTCTCCGAGCCGACCTCCTCCTCGCCCTCGACGAAGACGGTGACGCCGACCGGCGGGCGGTCGCCGTGGGCGCGGAGCGCGGCGACGTGGGCCAGGACCCCGGCCTTGTCGTCGGCCACCCCACGGGCGTAGAGCCGCTCCCCCACCAGCGTCGGCTCGAAGACCGGGGTGTCCCAGTCGGCGTCGTCGCCGGGCGGCTGGACGTCGTGGTGGGCGTAGAGCAGGACCGTCGGCGCGCCCTCCGGACCGGGCCGGTGCCCGATGACGGCCGGCCGGCCGCCCTCGCGGACGATCTCGACCTCCAGGCCCTCGGCCCGCAGCAGGTCGGCGACGGTCTCGGCGCTGTCCTCGACGTGGCGCTGGTCGAAGGAGTCGAGGGAGACCGACGGGATGCGCGTCAGCGCCTCCAGGTCGGAGCGGATCCCGGGCATGAGGTCGCGCACGCGGGCGGCCAGCTCCTGGGTGCGCTCGGGAGAGGTGTGGTGGCTCATGCACCCGACCCTAGGGTGCGCCCCGGTGCCTGGCGGGGGCGGGTGGCGCGGCCGCATACACTGGGTCGGTGCTGTTCGGGAAGAAGACGACGGAGACCGCCACGCCCACCACGACCACGGTGGAGCCGGCCCTCGACCCGTCGCGCCCCCACGGCAAGGGCCGCCCGACGCCCAAGCGGCGCGAGGCGGAGGCGGCCAACCGCCGTCCGCTCGTGGCCGGCAGCACGAAGGGGAAGTCCCCGGAGGAGAAGCGCAAGATCCGCGAGCAGCGGGCGCGGATCCGCGAGGGGATGATGCGGGGCGAGGAGAAGTACCTCCACGAGCGCGACCGTGGCCCCGAGCGCCGGTTCCTGCGCGACGCGGTGGACCGTCGGTGGAACATCGGCGAGATCCTGCTGCCGGTGATGCTTCTCATCCTGGCGCTGTCGGTGCTGCCCTTCGGCTGGGCGCAGAACGGGATGTTCCTGTCGGCCTACGCCCTCATGCTCTTCGGCATCGTCGACTCCTGGCTGCTGTGGCGGCGCACCAAGAAGGACTTCGTCGCCGAGTTCGGCCACGAGCCGCGCAAGGGCTCCGCCTGGTATGTCGTGCTGCGCGCCTTCCAGATGCGCGGCTCCCGGATCCCGCGGCCGGCGGTCGACCGGGGCGCCGACCTCGTGCGCCGCTGACGACGCGCGCCTGCTCCCCGGCTACTCCGCCGCGGGGCTCAGGCTCATCGGCCCGTAGACGACCTCCTCGTCCCGCTTCAGCGTGACCGCCTGCACGCCGGCGTCGGCCAGCGTGCCCCACTCCTGGGACAGCCAGGCCTCGGCGTCGGCCTGCGTCGGGAAGGTGACCGAGGCGATGCCCAGGTCGCTGACCGGGGTCCCGTCGGCCTGCTCGTAGGTCCATGTCCAGCATTCGCTCATCCCCCCACCGTAGGTGCCGGAACGGGGCCTCGGCCATCCGGCGGCGGGCGCCCCCGTGTCCCGGCGGCCGACCTGCCGTCGTCGGCCACCGTCACTAGGGTGAGTCGCAGAGGCGGGCCGACCTGGGCCGCCACGACGAAGGGACGACCATGCTCGAGGACCTCATGCGCGCCATCCCGACCGACCAGCTCGCCCAGCGGGTCGGCGCCGGCGAGGACGAGACCCGTCAGGCCGTGCGAACCGCGCTGCCCGCCCTGCTCGCGGGCCTCGGCGCCAACGCCCAGCAGCCGCAGGGGGCCGCGTCGCTGCTGGACGCGCTGGGCCAGCACCAGGACGACCTCGCCGACAACCCGAGGGTGGACGCCGTCGACGAGCAGGACGGCGAGAAGATCGTCAACCACGTCTTCGGCGGGCAGACCGACGACGTCGCCCAGCAGCTCGGCGGGCTCGGCGGCGCGCAGACCTCCTCGCTCGTGCGCAAGCTGCTGCCGATCCTCGCGCCGATCGTGCTGTCCTGGCTGGCCAAGCAGGTGACCGGTCGTGCCGGTGGCGGGGTCGGGGACGCCGGCGGGCGGACGACGGACATGGGCGGGGCGGGCCGCGCCGACACGCGCTCCGGCGGCACCGCCGACGGACCGTTCGGGCGGATGGACGGCGACCGCGACGCCCCGGTCGACGTGGACGTGCCCCGCGAGGGGCAGACCGGCGGCGGCCAGGTGCCGGGCGGCCAGGGCGGCGACCTGACCTCGGTGCTGCAGGACGTGCTCGGCGGTGCGCTGGGCGGGGCGACCGGCCGCGGACAGCAGCCGTCCTCCGGCGGCGGTTCCATCCTCGGCGACGTGCTCGGCGGCATCCTCGGTCGTCGCTGACGCTGCACCCCGGGGCGTCCCTCCCGGCGGGGTGCGGGTCGGTATGCTGTGCCCACCCGCGCCCCGCCCGTCCCGTCCCCCTGCGGCCGGCTCATGCGTCGGTGCGCACCGCGAGCGATACCGACCGAGGAGACGCTGCCCATGACGACGACCCTGGTGATCGGCGGCCCGCGCAACGGAGCGGCCCGGCACGCCCGTTCCCTGCTCTCCGCCCACCCCCAGGTGACGCACCTCGTCACGCACGACGGCCCCGGGACGGAGGAGTCCCCCGACGGGTGGCGGCTCGTGCAGACGCGGGAGCTGAGCCGCTCGATCCTCGGCTCGCGCCACCCCGTCCTCGTGGACGACCTCACCGACTGGCTGCGCGGCACCCTCGACGGCGAGGACCTGTGGGACGACCCGGCCTCGGCGCGGGGTCTCGTGCAGGACCGGCTCGACGAGCTGGCCGTGGCCGCGAGCGCGGTCCCCTTCGACGTGGTGGTGCTCACCACCGAGCCGTCGTGGTCCCTGCCTCCGGCCGACCCCCGCGACGCCTTCCTCGTCGACCTGCTCGCGCACGCCAACGAGCGGGTCTCGACCGTCAGCGGCCAGGTGCACGCGATCGTGGCCGGCCGGGTCCTGGACCTCACCGACGCACCGGCCGTCGGGCGCTGACCGCCCCTTTCCCACGCTTTCCCCCCGCGCACGGACGGCGGCCCCGGACCTGGTCGGTCCGGGGCCGCCGCCGTGCCGGTGCAACCCTCCGGCGTCGGTCGGGCGGGCTACCGCCCTGCCGCCTGGTGGGCCTCGGCGAGCGCCGTCGACCGGTCGGTCCAGGCCTGCATCGCCCGGTCCTGGTCGTACGGTCCCGTCCCACGACCCGCCGGCGAGCTCCTGCTGCATCCATGTCGACCATCTCCTCCCTCGTGTCGACCACCTGAAGGCCGGTGCGGCCTACTCGGCGGCCAGACGGTGGGCGCCGAACCAGGCCGACGCCCTGTTGGGCTCCCACCCGACCGGCGTGTCATCGCACGCGCCGGCCACCACGTCGGTGGGGTAGGTCGGGCCGCCGACCGCGACGGCCAGCCCACCCGCACCCAGGACCCCGGCCAGCGCTCCGGCGGAGACGCTGGTGAGGATCCGACGACGAACTCCTGCGTCCATCTGTCCCATCTCCCTGCTCGACCCCCGCCCGGGCCTGATCGCCCGGGCCGTCGGGGTGCAGCTGGTGCTGCCCCTCCACCGTGCGCCGCCGGCACACCCCCGCGGAATACGACGAACGGAGCACTACGCAGTTCCGCGTATGGCGGCGCCATCCGCCGCGGACCTACCCTGGGACAGCTGGCAGGAACGCCGCCGACGGCGACGGCGCAGCGAGCTCGCAGGGGTGAGCGGGATGGGAAGCAGGGGCGTCACCGGGCACGACATCGGGCTGCTCAAGGAGATCCTCGACCTGGCCAGACCGGGCGGCCATCCGCCGGGCCGGGAGACCGTCGGCCAGGTCCTGCGGCGCATCGAGCAGCTCATCGGCAGCGACTGGGTCAACTTCCAGGACATGAACGTCGGGCCGAGGTTCCGCCGCAGCTGGGTGCAGTTCGTCTCGCACGGCGACGAGGGTGCGGTCTGGGGGCCCGAGCTGGTCGAGATCGACGACGACCCGGCCGTGGAGGTGCTCAGCCACTACTGGTGGCAGCTGGACTGCAGCCTCGTGGACCGCACCGGCCGCCCGAGCGTGTCCGCCTGCTGCCTGTCGCTCGGGGAGCGGACCTGGGCGAACCACCCGGCCAACACCGAGTACGGCCACGGCGTCGACGAGCTGCTGCTCGCCTACCCGCACGGAGGGCCCGGCGGATCGCTGCGCATCCTCGCCGGCCGTGAGGAGGGTCGTCCGTTCGGCGAGCGCGAGCTGGTGCTCATGGAGCTGCTGCTGCCGCACCTCAAGCCGCTGCTGGCGGCCAGCCTCGAGCACGAGGTGGCTCCCGAGCTGCGGGTCGTCCCCGAGCGCCGGCCGCTGACCGAGCGGCAGCGGGAGATCCTGCGGCTGGTGGCCACCGGCATGTCCAACCGGCAGGTGGGCCGGCAGCTGGGCCTGTCGGAGAACACCGTGCGCAAGCACCTGGAGAACGCCTACGCCCGGGTGGGCGCGCAGAGCCGCACCGAGGCGATCGCCTGGCTGCGCGACCTGGAGGCCGCCGCCGGCTGACGCCCGGCCGCGGTCAGCGGGTCGCGCCGGTCAGGAGCTGGCGCCACCCTCGACGAACGGTGGCTTCTTCACCTGCGCGGCGACCTGCCGGCCGCGCACGTCGATGCTCACCTCGTCGCCCTCGGTGACGCCGCGGTCGAGCAGCGCCAGCGCGATCCCCTGCTTGAGCGTGGGCGAGAACGTCCCGGAGGTGACCTCCCCGATCGTCGTGCCGTCGGCGTCCAGCACCGCGCAGCCGGCCCGCGGGATCCCCCGGCCGGTGACGAGCAGACCGCCGGAGAGCCGGGACTCCTTGGCCTCCCGCTGGGCGGTCAGGGCCTCCTTGCCCCAGAAGGTGTCCTTCTTCCAGCCCACGGCCCACCCGGTGCGGCCCATCACCGGGGTGATCTCGCGCGAGAGCTCGTTGCCGTGGAGCGCATACCCCATCTCGGTGCGGAGCGTGTCCCGCGAACCCAGCCCGCAGGGCAGCCCGTCGAACGGCGCCATCGCCTCGACCAGGGCGTCCCAGACCTGCTCGGCGTCCTCGACCCGGCACACCACCTCATACCCCCGCTCCCCGGTGTAGCCGGTGCGGCAGACGGTGACGGGGCGGTCGCGCCAGGTGGTGTCGACGAAGCTCATGTAGTCGTGGCCCACCGGCAGCCCGGCGGCCTCCATCACCTCGTCGACGCGGGGGCCCTGGACCGCGAGGATGGCGAAGTCCTCGTGCACGTTCTCCACCGTGACCCCCTCCGGCGCGGCCTCCTGCAGCCGGCGGACGACCTCGGCGGTGTTGGCCGCGTTGGGGATGAGGAAGACGTCGTCCTCGGAGCGCAGGTAGGCGATGAGGTCGTCCACGACGCCCCCGTCCTCGTCGCAGCACATCGTGTACTGCGCCTTGCCCGGCTCGATCCGCTCCAGGTCGTTGGTCAGGCAGCGGTTGAGGAAGTCCTTGGCGCCCGGGCCGCTCACCTGGGCGTTGCCCAGGTGGGAGACGTCGAAGATGCCGACCCGCTCACGCACGGCGGTGTGCTCGGCGACGACGCCCCCGCCGGGATACTCGATGGGCATCGACCAGCCGGAGAAGTCGGCCATCTTGGCGCCGAGGGCGGTGTGGCGGTCGTGCAGCGGGGACGTCTTCGTCGATGAGTCGCTCATGCCCGCACAGCCTAGCCCCGGGGACCGTCGCAGGGGTGGCTTACCCTCGTGGGGAAACTGACCGGAACGAACCGACGAAGGACGTTGCCCGATGGCCGAGAACCGCCGCACCACGCTCACGCTCACCGACCAGGACCCGGCCGCGGTGCAGGCCGACGCCCTGGTGCTGGCCGCCACCAAGGACGACGGGCAGGTGGCCCTCGTCGCCGACGGCCTCCCGGCCGAGACCGCCGAGCACGTGCAGGAGGCGCTGACCACCCTCGGCGCCGAGGCCGGCGCGGACGAGACCACCCGGCTCACGGGCGTCCCCGGGGTGGCCGCGGGTCTGGTCGTGGTCGTCGGTATGCCGTCGGGCCCGGCTCCCCGCACCGAGCGCCTGCGGCGCGCGGCCGGGGTCGCCGCCCGCGCCCTGGCCGGTCGGGAGAAGGCCGCGTTCGCGCTGGGCCAGTCCACCACCGAGGAGGCCGTGGCCGTGGCCGGCGGCGCCGTGCTGGGGGCCTACACCTTCGCCGAGCACCACGGCGTCGGCAAGGTCGAGTCCGCCAAGCCGGCCCTCGGCGAGGCGGTCGTCACCGGCGTGGCCGCCGACGAGGTCGAGGCCGCCACCGCGCAGGCGACGGCCGTCGTGGACGCCGTCCGCTACGCCCGCGACCTGGTCAACACCCCGCCGAACCTGCTCTACCCCGAGTCCTTCGCCGCCAACGTCGGCGAGCGGCTCGACGGCTCCCCCGTCCAGGTCGAGGTCTGGGACACCGAGCGGCTGCAGGAGGAGCGCTGCGGCGGCATCCTCGGCGTCGGCCAGGGCTCGGGCCGGGGGCCGCGCCTGGTCACCCTGCGCTACGAGCCGGAGGGCGCGACCAGGCACCTGGCCCTCGTCGGGAAGGGCATCACCTTCGACTCCGGCGGCCTGTGCCTCAAGCCCGGCGCCTCCATGGTGACGATGAAGATGGACATGGCCGGGGCCGCCGCCGTCGCCGCGGCCGTGACCGCGGTCGCCGAGCTCGGGCTGCCGGTGCGGGTCACCGCATACCTGTGCCTGGCGGAGAACATGCTGGGCGAGTTCGCCCAGCGCCCCGGCGACGTGGTCACCATGCGCGACGGCCGCACGGTGGAGATCATCAACACCGACGCCGAGGGCCGGCTGGTCATGGCCGACGGGCTGGCGCTGGCGACCGAGCAGGGCCCCGACGCGATCGTCGACGTGGCCACCCTGACCGGGGCCTGCATCATCGCCCTGGGCGACCGCACGATGGGCGTCATGGGCAACGACGACGCGCTGCGCGAGCAGGTCGTCGAGCTGGCCAACGGGGTCGGCGACACCGCGTGGTCGCTGCCGCTGCCCGAGGAGATCCGGCCCAGCCTCGACACCGTCGTGGCCGACCTCAAGCACACCGGGGAGCGGTCGGCGGGCGCCAGCGTCGCGGCGACCTTCCTGCAGGAGTTCGTCGGCAAGCGCGGCGAGGGCGAGGACGCGGAGCAGATCCCGTGGGCGCACCTGGACATCGCCGGCCCGGCGTTCAACGAGAAGTCGCCGTGGGGCTACGTGCCCAAGGGCGGCACCGGCGCGGCCGTCCGCACGCTCGTGGAGCTGGCGCGCACCTACGCGGGCTGACGTCGGCCGACCCCGGCATGTGACACATCGGTCGTCCCAACGACCGATGTGTCACACATGCGGGAGCGCGCGACCGCACGCACGAGGGGCACCGTCCGGTCCGGACGGTGCCCCTCGCGGCCTGCTCGGACGAGGTCCGCTCAGCCGCTCTTGCGGCGGAACATCTGCTGGGTTCCGGAGGTCTTCGCCCCGCGGGCACCGGCGACCTTGCCGCGCTCGGAGTGGTCCGAGACGTCGGTCCCGGCGTGCGCCTGCTTCCGGGCGAGCGCCTCACGGAACTTGGCCTTGACGTCGTCCGCGGCCTGGGAGTCGTTCATCGGCCACCTCCTTCTCCTCGGGGACTGGACGGGTCCAGGGTCCCACCCGGGCGGCGTGCTGTCACCCGATTTTCTCCCGGGTGGCAGGATGTGCCCATGCCGACATCGACGTACGACATCGTGATCCTCGGTGCCGGGAGCGGGGGCTACGCCTGCGCCCTGCGCGCCGCCCAGCTCGGCCTGACCGTGGCCCTCGTCGAGGAGGACAAGGTGGGCGGCACCTGCCTGCACCGCGGCTGCATCCCCACCAAGGCCCTCTTGCACACCGCGGAGGTCGCCGACATGGCCCGCGACAGCGAGCGCTACGGCGTGCTCGCCAGCCTCGAGGGCGTGAACATGACCAAGGTCAACACGTACAAGGACGGCGTGGTGGCGCGGCTCTACAAGGGCCTGCAGGGCCTGGTCAAGGCCGCCGACACGGTCGAGCTGGTCACCGGCACCGGGCGGCTGACCGCCAAGGACACCGTGACCGTCGGCGACCGCGAGCTGACCGGTCGCACCGTGGTGCTGGCCACCGGCTCCTACGCCAAGACCCTGCCGGACGTGCAGATCGGCGGCCGGATCATGACCAGCGACCAGGCCCTGCAGCTGGAGGAGGTCCCGCGGCACGCGATCGTCCTCGGCGGCGGCGTCATCGGCGTCGAGTTCGCCTCCGCCCTGCGCAGCTTCGGCGCGGAGGTCACCGTCGTCGAGGCGATGGACCGGCTGGTCGCCATGGAGGACCCCGCCGTCTCCAAGACGGTCGAGCGGGCGTACAAGAAGCGCGGCATGAAGATCCGCACGGGCGTCAAGGTCACCGGCACCTCCCAGGACGACCAGGGCGTGCGGGTCGAGCTGGAGGGCGGGGACGTCCTCGAGGGCGACCTGCTGCTCGTGGCCGTCGGCCGGGGACCCCGCACCGAGGGCATGGGCTACGAGGAGGTCGGGGTCGAGCTCGACCGCGGCTTCGTGACCACCGACGAGCGGCTCCGCACCAGCGTCGAGGGCGTCCGCGCCGTCGGGGACCTGGTGCCCGGCCCGCAGCTGGCCCACCGCGGGTTCGCCCACGGCATCTTCGTCGCCGAGGACCTGGCCGGCCTGGAGCCGGCACCGGTCGAGGACTCCCTGGTGCCCAAGGTCACCTACTCCGACCCGGAGATCGCCTCCGTCGGGCTGTCCGAGCAGCAGGCCCGGGAGCGGTGGGGCGAGGCGGTGTCCACCTACGAGTACAACCTCGGCGGCAACGGCAAGTCCCAGATCCTGGGGACCGCCGGCTTCGTCAAGCTCGTCCGCTCCGGCCCCGACGGCCCGGTTGTGGGCGTCCACATGGTCGGCGCCCGGATGGGCGAGCAGGTCGGCGAGGCCCAGCTCATCGTCGGCTGGGAGGCCCTGCCCGAGGACGTCGCCCAGTTCCTGCACGCCCACCCCACCCAGAACGAGGCGCTCGGCGAGGCCCACCTGGCCCTCGCCGGCAAGCCGTTGCACGCCCACGGCTGACCCGGCGTCAGCGAAGGCGCGCCTGACCCGCCCCCCAGCCAGCTCGCACCGTAGACTGCAAACCCCCGCCACGAGGAGAGACAACAGATGTCGGAACGCGTATCGATGCCGGCCCTCGGTGAGTCCGTCACCGAGGGGACAGTGACCCGTTGGCTCAAGGAGGTCGGCGACAGCGTCGCGGTCGACGAGCCGCTGCTGGAGGTCTCGACCGACAAGGTCGACACCGAGATCCCCTCCCCCGTCGCGGGCGTGCTGCTGGAGATCCTCGCCCAGGAGGACGACACCGTCGAGGTCGGCGGCGACCTGGCCGTGGTGGGCGAGGAGGGCGAGTCCGCCGGCAGCGGCGGCTCCTCCGACGACGCGCAGGCCGAGCAGGCCGACGAGCCCGAGCAGGAGGAGGCCCCCGCGGAGGAGCCGGCGCAGGAGCCGGCCGCCGACGAGCCGGCCGACGAGCCCGAGCCGGAGGCGTCCTCCGACGACGGCGGCGGCTCCGGGCAGGCCTCCGGAGGTTCCGGCGGCGGGAGCGGCGGTGGCGGCGGGGAGACCGTGACCATGCCGGCGCTGGGCGAGTCCGTCACCGAGGGCACCGTCACCCGCTGGCTCAAGGCCGAGGGCGACACCGTCGAGGTGGACGAGCCCCTGCTGGAGGTCTCGACCGACAAGGTCGACACCGAGATCCCCTCCCCCGTGGCCGGGGTGCTGAGCAAGATCATCGCCCAGGAGGACGAGACCGTCGAGGTCGGCGGCGAGCTGTGCGTCGTGGGCGGAGAGGCCTCCGGCGGGTCCTCCGACGACGGCGGGCAGGCCGCCTCCCAGGAGGCCGAGGAGAGCACCGAGGACGAGGGTGCCTCCGACGCGACCGACAACGAGGTGGACCGCGAGGAGGCGGCGGAGTCCGCCGACAGCGACCTGGCCGAGGAGGCCGAGGTCCAGGAGGAGGCGGCCGCGGAGTCGCAGTCCAAGTCCGAGACCGGCGAGGCCAACGACGACGCGGCGAAGATGGAGGAGCCCGAGCCCGCCGTCGGCGTAGGCGTCAGCTCCTCCGAGAGCGGCACCTCCTCGCACAAGGACGTCTCCGACGTGCCGGCCCCCGGCGACGGTGGCAAGGACCAGGGGAAGGCCCAGCCGCAGCAGGACGTCAGCGCCTACGTCACGCCGCTGGTCCGCAAGCTCGCGGCCCAGCACGGCGTGGACCTGAACTCGCTCGAGGGCACCGGCGTGGGCGGGCGCATCCGCAAGCAGGACGTGCTCGACGCCGCCAAGGCCAAGGAGGCCGAGAAGGCGGCCCCGGCCAAGGAGGCCGAGCAGGCCGCCCCCGCCGAGGAGAGCAAGCCCGCGGAGAAGCCGGCCGCCAAGGCGGCGCCCTCGGGCGGCTCGGACGCCAAGCGCGGCACCACGGAGAAGATGTCCCGCCTGCGCAAGGTCATCGCCACCCGCATGGTGGAGTCCCTGCAGGGCAGCGCCCAGCTGACCACCGTGGTCGAGGTCGACGTCACCAAGATCTCCCGGCTGCGGCGGCGCACCAAGGAGGAGTTCCTGCGGCGCGAGGGCACCAAGCTGTCCTACCTGCCGTTCTTCGCCCTCGCCGCGGTCGAGGCGCTCAAGGAGCACCCGATCGTCAACTCCAGCGTCGAGGACGACTCGATCGTCTACCACGCCTCCGAGCACCTCGGGGTCGCGGTCGACACCCCGCGCGGTCTGCTCGTCCCGGTCATCAAGGACGCCGGCGACCTCAACATCGCCGGGCTGGCCCGCAAGATCGCCGACCTGGCCGAGCGCACCCGCGACAACAAGGTCACCCCGGACGAGCTGTCCGGCGGCACGTTCACGCTGACCAACACCGGGTCCCGGGGTGCGCTGTTCGACACCCCGATCATCAACCAGCCCAACGTCGCCATCCTCGGCACCGGCGCGGTCGTCAAGCGCCCGGTCGTCGTGGTGGACGAGGACGGGATGGAGACGATCGCGATCCGCGACATGGTCTTCCTGGCGCTGAGCTACGACCACCGCGTGGTCGACGGCGCCGACGCGGCCCGCTTCCTCAACACGATGAAGGAACGCCTCGAGGACGCGAGCTTCGAGGTATGAGGTGACGCAGGCACCGGCGCCCTCGGGGCGCACGGTCGCCGTCACCGGGGCCAGCGGGCTCATCGGGTCCGCGCTGTCGCAGACGCTGCTGGGGCGCGGCGACCAGGTGGTGCACCTGGTCCGCCGCGCCCCGCGCGCGCTCGGACACCCCGGTCTGCCGGCCGGGGTGTCCGAGCGCGCGTGGCAGCCGGGGGCCGACCTGGCCGCCGACGTGCTCGACGGTGTCGACGCCGTCGTGCACCTGGCCGGGGCGGGGATCGGCGACAAGCGCTGGACCACGGCCCGCAAGAAGGTCCTCGTCGACTCCCGCGTCGAGGGCACGGGCACCATCGCCCGCGCCGTCGCCGCCCGTCCCGAGGGGGCCCGGCCCCGTCTGCTGTCCGCCTCGGGCGTGGGCTACTACGGCGAGCGCGGGGACGACGTCCTCACCGAGACCAGCGACCTGGGCGAGGGCTTCCTGGCCGACCTGTGCCACGACTGGGAGACCGCCACCTTCCCGGCCGAGGCCGCCGGTGCCTCCGTGGCCCACCTGCGCACCGGGATCGTGCTGACCCGCCGCAGCGGGGCGCTGGCCAAGCTCATGCCGCTGGCCCTGCTCGGGCTGGCCGGACCGCTCGGCGGGGGCGACCAGTTCTGGTCGTGGATCACCCTGCACGACCACGTCCGCGCGATCGTCTTCCTGCTCGACCACCCGACCGTGACCGGGCCGGTGAACCTCACCGGCCCGCACCCGGACACCCAGGCCGACGTCGTGAAGGCGCTGGGCCGCCAGCTGAGCCGGCCCGCCGTGCTGCCGGTGCCCGCGTTCGCCATGCACCTGGTCCTGGGCGAGCTGGCCGGGGAGATCCTCTACAGCCAGCGGGCCCTGCCCACGGTGCTCACCGACGCCGGCTTCGCCTGGGACCACCCCGACCTGACCTCCGCGATGGCCTGGGTCGGCGCCGAGGGCAAGGAGTTCGACCCGCCGACCGACCCCGTCCCGCCGTCCGACCCCACGCCGCCGGGCGACCCGACCCCGCTGGAGCCCCACACCCTCTAGCTCGACGGTCGAGGTCCTCCGGCGTCAGCCGGGGCCGGCTCCCACGACCACAGCAGCCACCGCTCCCCCGCCCGGGCCAGCTCGAGGTCCACGCGCTCGGTGCCGGGCGGCACGGGGTCGAGCCGTCTCCCCTGCCCGTCCCGCCCCTCCAGGGCCGCCCGGGAGACGGTGGCCCGCACGGCGAGGCGGTCGGCGCCGGACGGGGTGTCGCCCTCCCGGACGGTGGCGTCCTCCACCCTGAAGGTCACGTCGGGGTAGCGCACGCCCGACTCCCGCAGCCGGGCCAGCGCCTCGCCCTCGGCGGACTCCGCCGGTGAGCCGGGCGCCACGATGCCGAGCAGCAGGACGTCGTCGGCCCGTTCCCAGGCCGCGCCCCGACCGTCGAGGAGCACCTGGAGGGTGTCGGTCAGCTCACCGTCGCCCGATGCTTCCGTCGGCCCGGCCGGGTCGTCCGTCCGCGCGGCCGCGGCGTCTGTCTGTCTGTCCGGGGCGTCCGTCGGAGCCGCCTCGTCGGCCGGTGCCGGCGCCTCGCCTGCGTCCTGCAGCACCGGGGTCGGAACCCCGGCAGTGCCTGACGCTCCTGCCGTGGGATGGCGGGCGTCGGTCGGCGTCGACGGTGAGCTGGGCCCGAGCGTCCCGGACCCGGCTTCGACGAGCTGGGGGCGGACCACGGCGACGGCGGCCAGGACGAGCAGCAGGGACGCCACCGCCAGGGCCGTGGGCAGCAGCCACGTGGCGGGCCGCCGAACGGACGTCTCTCCAGCCCTTCCCCGGTCACTCCTGCCCCGACCGGCCCCACGTGCGGCCCGGCGGGCGGCCGTGCGTGGGCCGACGGCCGGGTCCTCGTCCAGGTCCTCCCGGGCCTGGCTGCGCAGCCGCTCGGTCAGGCCATGGGCGGGGTCGGCGTCCGGGGCCACCTCGACCGGCTCGGGCGGAGCGGTCGCCAGCAGGGCCAGCGCCACCTCCTCGGCGTCCGGCCGGGCCTCCGGGTCGGGGGCCATGCACCGCAGCACCAGGTCGGCCAGCCCGGGTGGCAGGTCCGGGGCCAGCTCGGCCAGCTCGCCACGGTCGTAGGGCGGACCCGGCGGCTCCCCCGCCAGGCAGCACCAGGCGAGCGCCCCCAGCTGGTACACGTCCGACTCCGGCGTCGGCGGGAAGCCCTCGAGGACCTCCGGGGCCACCATGCCGTCGGCCGCCCCGGTCCCGAGCTGGTGCCCCGGCTCCTCGCCGGTGATCCGCGCCGCCCCCAGGTCGCCGAGCACCGGCATCCCGTCCCGCAGGAACAGCACGTTGCCGGTCGACAGGTCCCCGTGCACGACACCGGTTCCGTGGAGGTCGGCCAGCGCCCCCGCCACCGGTTGCAGGGCGGTGACCAGCTCGCCGGGCGAGAGGATGCGCCGGCGCGCGAGCACCTGGGCCAGCGACCCTCCCCCGGCCAGCTGGGTGGCCAGGGCCACCGCGGCCGGACGCCCGGTCGCCGGGTCGGGCAGCGGCAGCACGTCGTAGAGGTGCACGACGTGCCGGTGACGCACCCGGGCCAGCAGCCCCGCCTCGTGCAGCCCGGCGGTCACGTCCCCTCCTGCCGGACGCAGCACCTTGACCGCCACGACCAGACCGTCGGCCCGCCGGCGGGCCCGCCACACCGACGAGGTGGCGCCCGCGCCCAGGGGCGCGAGCACGTCATACCCCGGCAGGACCGGCGGTCCTGCGGTGTCCACGTCGCCACCTTCCAGGCCCCTGCCGTCCCCGGGCTGCTCCCAGCTGTCCTCTCCCACGCCGCCACCGTGCCAGAGGCCGCGGCATCACCGTCCGGGTTGTCCACAGGCCGCCCCGGCTAGAGTGACGACCATGCGCTTCGAGCACCTCGGGTTCGCCCCCGACTACGTCGACTACCTGCAGGCGTGGGACCACCAGCGGGACGTGCACGCCAGGGTCGTCGCCGGCGAGCTGCCGGACACGGTGCTGCTGCTGGAGCACGCGGCGGTGTACACGGCGGGCAAGCGGACCGAGGCGCACGAGCGTCCGCTGGACGGCACCCCCGTCATCGACGTGGACCGCGGCGGCAAGATCACCTGGCACGGGCCGGGGCAGCTCGTCGGCTACCCGATCGTGCACCTGCCCGGGCCGGTCGACGTCGTGGCCCACGTGCGCCGGCTGGAGGACGTCATGATCGCCGTGTGCGCCGACCTGGGCGTCGAGGTCGGCCGGGTCGAGGGTCGCTCGGGGGTGTGGCTGCCGGCCGACGGCACCCGCCCGGAGCGCAAGATCGGCCAGATCGGCATCCGCGTCAGCCAGGACGTGACGATGCACGGGTTCGCGCTCAACTGCGACTGCGACCTGCGCTGGGCCGACACCATCATCCCGTGCGGGATCGCCGACGCCGGGGTCACCTCGCTGAGCCTGGAGCTGGGCCGCCCGGTGCCGGTCGCCGAGGTGCTGCCGCTGGCCGAACGGCACCTCGAGCGGGTGCTGGACCCGGTGCCCGCCCGGCACGGCTGAGCGGACACGCTGCAACACCCTGCCCCTCCCGGACACACACGCGGTGTTGGATGGAGAGCGCAGGGGCCGGACGTCCGGCCCGGAGGGGAGCCGGATGAGCACCGCGACCGCGGAGCGCACCGACGGCATGGCGGTCGTCACGCGCGGACTGCGCAAGACCTACCCGGGGGTCCGCGGCCGCCGCGTCGCCGTCCAGGGGCTCGACCTCGACGTCCCCGCGGGTGGCGTGCACGGCTTCCTCGGCCCCAACGGCTCGGGCAAGACCACGACCATCCGGATGCTCCTGGGCCTGGCCCGGGCCGACTCCGGGACGATGCACATCTTCGGCACGCCCGTGCCGCAGCGGCTGCCCGAGGTGGTCGGCCGGGTCGGCGCGATCGTCGAGTCGCCGACCTTCTTCCCCACCTTCAGCGGCGAGCACAGCCTCACCCTGCTGGCCGACGCGATCGGGACCCCGCGGTCGCGGGTCGGCGAGGTCCTCGAGCAGGTCGGGCTCGGCGGACGCGGCAAGGACCCCTTCCGCGCCTACAGCCTGGGGATGAAGCAGCGCCTGGCCATCGCGGCGACCCTGCTGAAGTCGCCCGACCTGCTGATCTTCGACGAGCCGACGAACGGGCTGGACCCGGCCGGGATCTCCGACGTGCGGGGCACCATGCGCTCGCTGGCCGACGAGGGGCGCACGGTGCTGGTGAGCAGCCACATCCTGTCCGAGATCGAGCAGATCGCCGACACCGTCTCGATCATCGGCCACGGCCGGGTGCTGGCCCAGGGGTCGGTGGCCGGGCTCATCGGCGGCGGCGGGCAGACGGTCGAGGTGGGCGTGGCCTCCCCCGGCAACGCGATCCGGCTCCTGCGCGAGGCCGGTTTCACGGCGGAGTGGGTGGCCCGGCGCCGGGGCCACGACGCGGCCGAGGAGCTGGCCGGCTACGACCCGACGACCGACGCGGGCACGATCATGGTCACCGGGGCCGAGCCGGCGCAGATCTCCCGCCTGCTCGGCGAGCAGGGGCTGTGGGTGGAGCGGCTGGTGCCGAGCCGCCGGGGGCTGGAGCAGGTCTTCCTCGAGCTCACCCAGGACGAGGGGCTGCCGGCACGACCTGCGGGCGGTGCCGGGCCGGGCGGACCGGCCACGACCGGCGGGACGGAGGCGCGATGAGGCTCCTGCTCGTCGAGCTAAGACGGCTGCTGGCCCGCAAGGTCGTCCTGCTGACCGTCCTGGGCGCGGTCGCCGTGGCCGTCGTCAGCCTCGTCGGGGTCGCCAACCAGGCCCGGCAGCTGGAGTCCGCGCGGGCCGGCGCGGACACCGAGTACCAGCGGATGGTCGAGGACAACGAGCGGGTGCAGGAGGAGTGCCGCCTCGCGGAGGCCGAGGAACGGCGCAGGTCCGGGGACGCCTCCGTCGACTTCGGCTGCGACGACTTCGCCGTGCCCACGATCGAGGAGTTCTACGGCCAGCTGCCCCCGATGGCCGAGCAGCTGCAGTTCCTGCTCCAGGGGGCGTCCTACCCGCTGATGTTCCTGGCGCTGGCGATCGGGTCGACCGCCGTGGCGGCCGAGTTCGCGCACCGGACGATGGCGACGTGGCTGACCTTCGTCCCGCGACGCACCCCGGTGTTCGTCTCCAAGGTGCTCGCGCCCGCCCTGGCCTCGGCGCCGGTCGTGCTCACCGGGCTGGTCCTGCTGCTCGTCGGGACACCTCTCGTATACGCGGTCTTCGGTCTCGACCGCTCGATGCCGGACGGCTGGGGGCCACCCGTGTGGATGTCGCTGCGGATCCTCGTCCTGGGGATGGTCGCCGCGGCCTTCGGCGCGGCCCTCGCCTTCCTCGTGCGGCACACGGGGGTCGTGCTCGGTCTGGTCATCGGCTGGATGTTCATCGTCGAGGGAATCCTCGGTTCGGCGTTCACCGGGGTGGCCCGGCTCGGGCTGGTCCGCAACGTCGCGGCGTTCGTCGAGAACGGGACCACCTGGACGACGTGGACCGACTGCAACGGGCCCCAGGGCTGCCGGGAGGTCGTGGAGACCCTCAGCCTGGCCCACGGAGTCACCGTGCTGGCCGTCGTGCTCGGGGCCGTCCTGCTCGCGGCCTGGGCGCGGTTCCGCCGGGGCGACATCACCTGACGTTCATGCTGCGCCTCCCCACGGCCGCGACGACAAGGGCTCCGGCGAAGGCCACCACCATGCCGACCACCGGCGGGATGAAGAAGGACGCCTCGTTTGCCGCCCAGGCGGTGACGCACGCAACGGCGTAGACGCCGATGCTGTCCCAGCGAACACCGGCGGCAGGCGCGCGGTGCACTCCGGCCTCGGACCACTCCGCGCGGCGGGCGAGGTGGTCTCCCAGGATGACCCCACCCAGTGGAGGAATCAGGATTCCCAGCCACACCAGATAGGTGATGAGTGAGTCGTAGATACCGGTCACCGCGAGCAGCGTCCCGATGACCACTCCGGCGATGACGAACGGCTTCTTGGAGCGCACATCGAACAGCTCAGCCCCGGCCACGCCGACGTTGTAGGCGGTGTTGTCGTTGGTGGTCCAGATGTTGGCCACGAGGAAGAGCAGTCCCCAGACCACCAGCCCGAGGTTGAACAGCACCACGACGAAATCGCCCTCGCCGAAGGCGAGCGCCCCGATCGCGCCGGAGAAGAGCATGAGGAGCTGGGCCCCCAGGAATGCGATCATGCAGGTCCAGAAGCCAGCCATCGGGGTGCGAGCGAAGCGGGTCCAGTTTGGCGCCTGGGTCCCTCCGGAGGCGAACGTACCCACGATCAGGGTCACGGCCATCGCGAGGCCCATCGACTCACCGGGCCGGATCTCCAGCATCGCGCCAAGACCACCGACCTCCTCGAACGCCCTCCAGGCCACCCAGGCGCCGAGGATGAGCATCAACGGCAGCGCGACCAGGGACAGTGCGTACATGCCGCGGTAGCCGAAGTAGGCAGTGACCCCCATGAGCAGGCCGGAGGCCAGCATCAGGGCGCGGGTCGCCAGCTCGCCCTCCCAGCCGAGCGCCTGGCCGGTGAGCAGGGCCAACGTGGCGACGGAGACGCCGTACCACCCGATCTGGGTGCCGCCCAGGAGCACCGAGGACAGCTTGGCGCCGGCCTGCCCGAAGGTCGCGCGCGCCATCATGGCCGTCGTGAGGTTGGTGCTTGCACCGAGCCACCCCAGCGCGCTGACGTAGACGCCGAGCACGAGGCTGCCCAGGAGCAGGACCCCCATGAGCGGGAGGAACGGGAATCCTGCTCCGACCTGGGCCCCCGCCAGCATCGTGGGGGTGAACATCGTGAAACCCACGAGCACGACGGCCAGAGAGAAGGTGGACTTGCGCGCGTGCAGGGGAACCGGGTCGACGGGGTAGTCCGGGTCCACGTGATCATTTCCCTGCGCGCGACTCTCGACGCTGGTCCGGTCTGTCATGGCCGCTCCTCTCCGATGTCCTCGAACCAAAGCTCGGGGTACTGCTCGACAAACTCGGTCATGAGCCTCACGCAGCGCTCGTCGTCGACGACAACCACCTCGACACCGTGCTCAGCCAGCCAGTCGTGACCACCGTGAAAGGTGCGGGTCTCCCCCACCACAAGCCTGGAGATTCCGAACTGGCGCACGAGGCCCGAGCAGTACCAGCATGGCGAGAGAGTCGTCACCATGGTCGTTCCCCGGTAGTGCGGTTGCCGCCCGGCCTTCCGAAAGGCGTCGGTCTCGGCGTGGGCGGACGGGTCCTGATCCTGAACCCGGCGGTTGTGGCCCCGTCCCATGACGCGCCCGTCCGAATCGAGCAGGGCCGCGCCGATCGGGACCCCGCCCTCAAGCAGGCCGGCCTGTGCCTCGGCCAGAGCGATCTCCAGCCCCTCACGGTCACCAGCTCTCAGGCCCGTCTCAGGGATGCGTTCTTCCTTACTCATTCACAACCTCCTCCTCGGGCGTCACCATCGACACCGTGTGGCGCCTGAGGCTGCCAGCCCAAGAAGTCTTGCGGAACAGGCAGCATGTCTTGCTCCTGCGCCTGCAGACCGGACAGGATGTCGGGTGCCCCGACCGATCAGGAGATCCGGATGGCAGTGACCCTCGAGCACTTCCTGTCCCACCCTTGCGTCGCGAACGCCGCGCCACGCTTTCTGGGTCCCCGGTCTGCTCTAGCCCGTACCGTCTCCTGGGTCCACTCCAGTGAAATCTACGAGATCGCGCCTCTGCTGGCTGGTGGTGAAGTCCTGCTGACCACCGGGCTCGGACTGGCCGGTGCTGACGCCGGGTCGAGGCGGCACTGGGTCCGTGAAGTGGCCGCACGGGAGGTCGCGGCGGTGGCGATCGAACCCGGCCGCTCCCTCGTGGAGCTTCCTCCCGAGATCGAGGACGAGTCTCGACGTAGAGGACTCCCCCTGGTCGTGCTCGAACGGGTAGTGCCGTTCGCCCAGATCTGCCGAGAGCTCAACTCGGACATCCTCTCCGCCGAGCTGTCGCAGCTCCGCCGTGCCGACGACCTGTTACGGCAGCTGCACCAAGACGCCTCGGACGGTGCTGGCCTCGCCGAGCTGACCGCTCGGGTCAGCCGTAGCACCGGTGAGCCGGTCTCGATCCGCACGCTGTCCGGCCAGGTGGTCGCCTCCACCGCCGCGTCCGGAACCTCAGGCGTCACAGCCACCGACGACGGAGGCGCCCGGTCCGTCGTCCGTGCAGCAGGGGCCCCGTGGGGACATGTCCTCCTGGGGGCCAGGGACGAGCCTGAGCTGCAGCTGCTGGCCGACCGCCTCGCCGCCCTCGTCGGTCTGGTCGTGGAGCGGACGGCCGGTCCCGGCTCGGCCGCCTCGGCCGTCAGCGTGGCACTGCTCACCGACCTGCTGGACCGGCCCACGTCGACCTCCACGCTTCGCCGGGACGTCGTGACCCGTGCTGGTCTGGCGGGCTTCCATCCAGGCCCGCACCACCGTGTTGTGGGTGTTGCCGGGACCTGTGCCGATCCAGAGCGATGTGCAGTGCTCCTGGCGCGGACCAGCGGCCTGGGCCCTCACCTCCTGGCTCCGGTCCGGGGACAGGTGCTCGGTCTGGTGGCCGTCACTCGGCGAGGGGACCCTGCCGGGGAGGTGGCAGACCGGCTCGATGCTTCGGCCCGCCTGATGGGTGCCTCCCTCGTCGTCGGGCCACCGGTCGAGCTAGAGGACGCCAGTGAGACCGTGACACGAGCCCGGGACGGGATGACCGCCGGACCGTTGAACGTAGGCGCGACCACCTGGCGCACCTCGAGCGTGGACCAGCTCCTCGCCCGCAGGCCTAAGGGAGAGATCGAGACGATCGTTAAGACTTCGTTGGGGCCATTGATCGAGTGGGACCGGACGCATGGGACCCACCTGGTCACCACGCTGGCTTCCTGGCTGAGTCACGGCCTGAGCGTCACGGCAACCGCCCGGGCCATGCGCGTTCGGCGGCAGACGGCCCACGAACGGCTGGCAAGGATCGAGCGTCTCCTGGGTTACGACCCCGCCGTCGGCTCGGAGCCCGCCCATCTCGCCCTCGCGGTGGCGGGCGTCAGGATCACCCACCCCGACCTCCTCGCTGAGTAGCACGCTGCCGGCGTCCCGCCCAGGCGGGTTCGGCATACCCCCCTCCCGCGGCTTAGGCTGGAGGACGCACGCACGCGCCCCCGCGGGCGCGTGCCGACCTCGAAGCAAGGAGCACCTGTGACCGTCGCACCGGAGGGACGCCGCATGCTGCGGGTCGAGGCCCGCAACGCCGAGACGCCCATCGAGCGCAAGCCGTCGTGGATCCGCACCACCGCCAAGATGGGCCCGGAGTACCGCGAGCTGCAGTCGATGGTCAAAGGCGGCGGCCTGCACACCGTGTGCCAGGAGGCCGGCTGCCCCAACATCTTCGAGTGCTGGGAGGACCGCGAGGCGACCTTCCTCATCGGCGGCGACATCTGCACCCGCCGCTGCGACTTCTGCGACATCGCCACCGGCCGGCCCCGCGCCCTCGACCCGGAGGAGCCGCGCAAGGTCGCCGAGTCGATCCGCGAGATGGAGCTGCGCTACGCCACCATCACCGGCGTCGCCCGCGACGACCAGCCCGACGGCGCGGCCTGGCTCTACGCCGAGGTGATCCGCAAGGTCCACGAGCTCAACCCCACGACCGGCGTGGAGATCCTGCCGCCCGACTTCGGCGCGGTGCCCGAGCTGCTCCAGCAGGTCTTCGACGCCCGGCCCGAGGTCTTCGCGCACAACCTGGAGACCGTGCCGCGCATCTTCAAGAAGATCCGGCCCGCGTTCACCTACGACAAGTCGCTCAAGGTGCTGTCGATGGCGCGCGAGAACGAGCTGGTCACCAAGTCCAACCTCATCCTCGGCATGGGCGAGGAGGACCACGAGATCGAGCAGGCGATGCGCGACCTGCACGACGCGGGCTGCGACATCCTCACGATCACGCAGTACCTGCGGCCCTCACCGCTGCACCACCCGATCGACCGGTGGGTCAAGCCCGAGGAGTTCGTGCACTGGTCGGAGCTGGCGGAGGAGATCGGCTTCAAGGGCGTCATGGCCGGGCCGCTCGTGCGCAGCTCCTACCGGGCCGGCAAGCTCTACGCCTCGGCGATGACCAAGTGGGGCCGGCCGATCCCGGAGAACCTGTCCCACCTGCGCGAGCAGTTCGAGGCCGCGGTGCCCGCACGCCAGGAGGCCGCCTCGCTCGTGGCCAACGGCCTGCGTGGCGAGGGCACGCCCGCCGCCCACGTATCCTGAACCGCATGTCCACGAGCACCACCGGCGGCGAGCCGACGAAGAAGCGGCGGTTCGGTCGTCGCGCCAAGAAGGTCAAGGACCCGAACAAGCCGGGTCGGATCGCCCAGCTCCGCCAGGTGCTGACGATGACCCGCAAGGCCGACCCGGCCGCGATCTGGTGGATGCTGCTGTCGGCCCTGGCCGTCATGCTCGTGGCCGTCCTCATCGGTCTGTGGATCGACCAGGTCGTCTACCTCGTCATCATCGGCCTGCCGCTGGCGCTGCTCGCCGCGACCGTCGTGCTGGGCCGCAAGGCCGAACGCGCCGCCTTCACCCAGATCGAGGGTCAGCCCGGGGCCACCTCGGCCGTCCTGGGCCAGCTGCGCCGCGGCTGGTTCTACGACCAGGAGCCGGTGGCCGCCGAGGCCGGCGGCACCGTCCGCGGCATGCGCGACCTGCACAACGCCGCGATGGTCTTCCGGGCCGTCGGCAAGCCCGGGGTCGTGCTCCTCGGCGAGGGTCCCCGCGGTGCCGCCCAGCGGCTGCTCGCGGGCGAGCGCAAGCGGGTCGCCCGCGTCGTCGGCGACACCGTCCCGGTGCACACGATCGTGGTCGGCAAGGGCGACGACGCCACCCCGCTGCGGGGCGTGGTCAAGAAGATGCGCTCGCTGCCCAAGAAGCTGAGCAACGACGAGGCGATGGTCGTCCAGCAGCGGATGAAGGCCCTCGGCGGCAAGAACCGCCCGCCGATCCCCGCCGGTGTCGACCCCACCCGCACGCCGCGGATGAGCCGGCGGGCCCTGCGCGGCCGCTGACACCGCATACCCCTCAGGGACGCAGGAACCAGTCACCCGAGACCGCCAGGTCGGCGATCTCGTAGGCCTCCTCGAGGAGCCCCGCGCCGTCGGCACCGGGCCGCACCCGCCCCTCGGGCGTGACCGCCGAGCCGGTGTGCCCCGCGAGCAGGCTGCGGCCCATGACCGACCCGGCCCACCGCTCGGACGGGACCCCCATCAGCTGGGCCACCGTGGGCAGGACGTCCACCTGGCCGCCGGGGGTGGACACGGTCCGGCCGGTCATGCCGGGGACGTGGACCATGAACGGCACCCGGCCGTCGTTGCCGGTCAGCCACCGCTCGTCCACGGGGGCGTACTTCTGCGGGCCCTCGTGGTCGCCCACCACCACGAACGCCGAGCGCTGCAGCAGCCCCCGCTCGGCGAGCGCCCGCTCGAAGTCGCCCAGCGCCCCGTCGGTGTAGTGCAGCGTCTGCAGGTAGCGGCTGGTCGCGTCGTCGCCCGGCAGGTCCAGCCCCTGCAGGCGTGCGGGCAGCTCCCACGGCGTGTGCGAGGTGGTGGTGATCAGGTGCAGGAACCGCGGCCGGGGCACCCGGTCCAGCTCGCGCAGCGTCTGGTCGAACAGGTCGGCGTCGGCCAGACCCAGGCCCAGCGGCGTCCCGCCGGCGAACTGCTCCTCGGCGACGTAGCGCTCGTACCCCAGGTGCGGGAGCACGCGGTCGCGGTTCCAGAACGAGCCGGCGTCCCCGTGCAGCGCCACCGACCGGTAGCCCTCCTCGGCGAGCAGGCGCGGCAGGGTCGTGTAGCCCTGGTTGTCCGGGAAGCGCAGCACGGTCGCCCCCGACTCCAGCGGGTAGACCCCCGCGAGCATGAGCAGCTCGCCGTCGGAGCTGCTGCCGTCCCGCGTCTGCGCGAGCACCTGGTCGAAGACCACGCTCTCGGAACGCCAACGGTTCAGCGTCGGCGTGACCTCCTGCCCGAACGGCGCCGCGCCCAGCACGACCTGCTCCAGCGACTCGACCTGGACGAGGTAGAGGTCCCGCCCCGCGAGCAGCCCCACCAGGTCCTCGTGCTCGGGCGCCACCCCCTGGTATGCGGCGTTGCGGGCGAACCAGTCCCCGACCCGTTCCCGCTGCGCGGGGGTGAGCTCCTGGTGGGTGTCGACGAGCTCGTCGTAGACCTGGTGCAGGTGGGTCCCCAGCGGCGACAGGCTGACCACCCGCATGCCCGGGTCCGACGTCTGGGTCGCCACCTGGGTGCCGAACGAGAGCACCGCCACCACGGCCACGACCACCGCCGTGCGGACCCGGGTCGAGCGGCGGCGCGGGTCGCGCACCCGGTCGACGAACCCCTGGCCACCGCCTGAGGGGGACGGCCGGGTCCGACGCCGGGCGAGCACGGCCAGCCCGGCGGCGGCGAGCAGGTCGACGTAGAGGAGCACGTCGTGCCAGCGCACCATCGCCAGGACCGAGGACCCCAGCCCGTCGAAGCTGCCGGCGGCGGCCATCATGTGCACGCTCAGCAGCCGGCCGAAGGCCCGGGCGTTGACGAGGTCCGCGAGCAGGAGGGTGGTGACGACCAGGTCGGCCCCGACCAGGTATGCCGTGCGCGTGCGCCCGCGCATCAGCAGCGCCGGGCTGACGAGAAGGGCCACGAGCGGCAGGGCGCTCAGGGCGACGAGCGCGGCATACCGGTCCGGTTCCAGGACGGCGCCCGCGACGAGCACGGACTTGGCCACCAGGGCGGTGACGACGAGGGCGAGCACGGGCGGCGGGGACTCAGCGGGCGTTGACGACGACGCTGCGGGCGGCCCTGTCGTGCAGGCCGCGGCTGTCGGCGTCGAGGATGATGGCCGGCACGAACAGGCCGAGCAGCAGCGCGCGCAGCGCGGCCCGGCCCGGTGGTGGGGGCTGCTGCCCGTCGCCGTCGAGGGAGACGACCCGGATGCCGAGCAGCCGGTGGCCGGGCGTCGTGCCGATCGTGGGCACGAGGACGAGGTTGAGCACGAGGAACAGGCCCAGCGGGGCGAACGCCTGCGCGCCGACGACCTCTCCCCAAGTGAGGTCGAGCAGGGCGGTGGCCACGAGCTGGCACAGGGTCCAGTCGACGAGGATGGCGACCAGGCGGCGCAGGAGGGAGGCGACGGACCCGGGACCCTGCGGCGGCAGGCCGAGGCGCTGGCCGGAGAAGGCGGGGCTCGTCACCGGGCCAGCCTACGGCGTAACACTCCCGAAACAGGAGGGTGACGGTGCCGAAACCGCCACCGCGTAATGTCGTGCCCGACCCCGTTGGTCCACCCAGGAGGCAGTCCATGTTCACAAACGCCGAGGAGGTCCTCGCCTTCATCAAGGACGAGGACGTCAAGTTCATCGACATCAGGTTCTGCGACCTGCCTGGTGTCATGCAGCACTTCAACGTGCCGGCGGCGTCCTTCGACGAGGACGCGTTCAACACCGGCCAGATGTTCGACGGCTCCTCGATCCGTGGCTTCAAGTCCATCCACGAGTCGGACATGAAGCTGATCCCGGACCCCCAGACCGCCTACCTGGACCCCTTCCGGGTCGAGAAGACGCTCATCATGAACTTCTCGATCGTCGACCCGTTCACCGACGAGCCCTACGAGCGCGACCCGCGCCAGATCGCCCGCAAGGCCGAGGAGCACCTGCGCTCCACCGGGATCGCCGACACCGCGTTCTTCGGCGCCGAGGCCGAGTTCTACGTCTTCGACGACATCCGGTTCGCGTCGCAGCCGCAGGGCAGCTACTACCACATCGACTCCATCGAGGCGGCGTGGAACACCGGCCGCGCGGAGGAGGGCGGCAACCGCGGCTACAAGACCCGGTTCAAGGGCGGTTACTTCCCCGTGCCGCCGGTCGACCACTTCGCCGACATCCGCGACCGGATGTGCCTGGACCTGGCCTACGTCGGGATCGGCGTCGAGCGCTCCCACCACGAGGTCGGCACCGCGGGGCAGCAGGAGATCAACTACCGCTTCAACACGCTGCTGCACTCCGGCGACGACATGATGAAGTTCAAGTACGTCATCAAGAACAGCGCCTGGGCCGCCGGCAAGACCGCGACCTTCATGCCCAAGCCGCTCTTCGGGGACAACGGCTCCGGCATGCACACCCACCAGAGCCTCTGGAAGGACGGGGAGCCGCTGTTCTACGACGAGAACGGCTACGGCGGCCTGTCCGACGTCGCCCGGTGGTACATCGGCGGCCTGCTCGCGCACGGGCCCTCGCTGCTGGCGTTCACCAACCCCTCGATGAACTCCTACCACCGGCTGGTGCCGGGCTACGAGGCGCCGATCAACCTCGTCTACTCGGCCCGCAACCGGTCCGCGTGCGTGCGCATCCCGATCACCGGGAGCTCGCCGAAGGCCAAGCGTATCGAGTACCGCGTGCCGGACCCCTCGGCCAACCCCTACCTGGCGTTCTCGGCCCAGCTGATGGCCGGCCTGGACGGCATCCGCAACCGGATCGAGCCGCCGGAGCCGGTGGACAAGGACCTCTACGAGCTGCCCCCGGAGGAGCTGGAGGACATCGAGCAGCTGCCGACCTCGCTGCCGGCCGTGCTCGACGCCCTCGAGGCCGACCACGACTACCTCACCGAGGGCGACGTGTTCACCGAGGACCTGATCCAGACGTGGATCGACTACAAGCGCACCCACGAGATCGACCCGATCCGCCTGCGTCCGCACCCGCACGAGTTCGAGATGTACTTCGACATCTGAGTCGACCGGTCCCGACGGCGGGGAGGGCGTGCAGGGCGCGCCCTCCCCGCGGCGGGTTTGTGTCCCTACCGATCCAGCGCGGACGTGAGCGCAGGTATGTCGTGGGCCACAGATCGATGTACGTGGCAGTGGTGTCACACCGGTCGTCCAGACGACGGGTGTGACACAAGAGCCGCCGGGCTTGTGGGCGCAGACCGCCCATGTCGGGCGTGAGGGTGTGTTAGCCCGCGAGACCTGTCGGGCAGCAGGCGTCAGCCCGCGAGTTCCCCATCTGGGTCCGTCGCCGACGGGACCACGCGCACGTTCGGCCGCGGGCCCTCCAGGCCGACGGCGACCACCGCGCGCAGCCGCTTCAGGAACCGTTCGGGCCTGGAGTAGAGGGTCCAGGGAGAGACGCCCACCACCCGCACCCCGGCCGCCGTCATGTCGCTGTCCCGCTCCACGGTGCTGGCCCACTGGTCACCGCCCTGGTCGTCGAACCCCTGGTGGTACTGGCGCGAGTGCACCTGCACAGCCACGCCTGCCGCCTCGAAGTAGCCGTCCGGCGTGCCCACCAGGGTCCGGCCGTCCGCCGTGAGGAGTCGGCAGTTGGTCTCTAGCGGCGGGAGGCCACCGTCCCCCTCCACGACCTCCCGCAGGACAGCCTCCGGGCGCGACCACGCACCACCACGGAAGGCGGCCAGCCCCTTCCACAGCGGTTCGACCTTCGCGCGGGGCCGCAGGTAGAGCTCGCGTTCGAGGATCTCCGGGGTGGTCCGCCCGCGCTGGAGCACGGAGATCGCCAGGTGCTGCAGGTCCTGCGGCGCGTGGCGCTCGTAGACGGCTGCGTCCGCCAGGGCCCGGGACGGTCCTGACACCCGCACGACACCGACGTTGCCGGCCACCGCGGGCTTCCTGCTCGAGCGGTGGAGACGTACAGCTCCGTGGGAGCGCGAGCGCGAGTTCACCCCTACGACGAACGACACCTGGTCGGTGCGTGCGGGCTTGAGGCCGAGCCGGACCAGCGCGTGGGCACCAGTCAGGACCGCTGCCTCGGGCCCTGCCCACAGGGCCTGCGCCACTAGGAGGGTCGTCGTGTCGATGGGTCCACGGTGCGGCACCAGCACCCGGGGGAGCGGCTCCTGCCACGACGTCCTCCGCTTCACCCGCACGGCGGACACCGTCCAACCGGCCTCGAGCAGCTGAGCCACCGTCGCCAGGCCCCTCTGCCCGCGGATCTGCGGGAAGTCACGGTCCGTCCGGTCAGGCATGGCCGACAGCATGCTCCAGTTCCGCGTCGCCGTGCGTCGTGTCAAAGCAGACCTGTGGATGACGGTCGGCGTACGTGGGGGGCGGCAGTTGGTGACCTCCGACCGTTGTACCGCGCAGTCGTGTCACATCGGTCGCTGGGACGACCGATGTGACACGAAACCCAAGGGGGCTCCCGGCTCAGTACCTCAGGATCGCCGCGACCGGCGCGCCCTTGGGCAGCTCCTCGACCATCCGGATCGCCCCGCCGTTGCGCAGCGTGGCACGGGCCGCCGCGTCCGCGAGCCCGCAGTAGTCCTCGGGGCTGCGCAGCGGCAGGACGACCTGGGGCGCGCCGTTGCCGACGTAGCATCCTCCGGTCGTCATCAGCAGGGTGTCGACGCGGCCTTCGTTCGCGGCCGTGAGCGTCTGGTCCACACCGAGCGCGCCCGAGCCGTGGCCGCGCTGCTCGTTGAAGCGGTCCAGAAGCCGCTGGTTCTCCTTCTGCAGCCGGCTCGAGACTAGGTCCCAGGCCGCGATCCGCAGGTCGTCGGCGGACATGTCGTCGGGGTTGCGCTCGATCGCTCCGTCCACCAGGTGCGGGTAGGAGGCGATGTCCCGGTAGATCGACACCCACTCGGGCAGGCCCGCGAGGATCATCGGGATCGACCGGCCGGCGAGGTGCTCGTCGACACCGCGGGCGACCTCGCGGAAGAACTCGACGACCTCCTCCTTGTGCGCGTTGTCCAGCGAGCTGGCGCCGTAGTAGACCGCTCCCCCGGGCCCTGACCGCCCGGAGGCGTTGGGCCGCGGGACGGAGTCAGACTGGGGGCCGTCGGCGACGAAGACGTCCTCGAACGCCTCGGGCACCGACGGCAGGTCCAGCTCGCCGATCCGGTCGCGGCTGCCACGCAGCACGCGCACGTGCTTCTGGCTGAGGGTGAGCACGACGTAGTTCTGGTCGCTGAGCAGGGGCAGCACCGGGCCGAGGGTGTAGCCGGAGCTCACGGCCGCGAGCTCGGGCAGCTCGAGCGGCACCCGGTAGGAGGCGGACCACCCCTGGGTGAGGTACATCGCCAGGCCGTCGGCCATGTGGCTCCAGGCCATCCCGTCGTGGTGCAGCTCCCACGCGGGGGCCAGCAGCTCGTCGACGTCGCGGCGCTCGTGCCCCTCCTTGAGCAGGGTGTCCTCGACGGCACCCAGCAGGTTCTTCCACCGCAGCCGGTCCTCGTCGCTCTCCTTGGTGGTCCCCACCCGGTGCGTCGGGACGAACAAGGACAACCTCGTCCCGTCGCCGTCACCCACCAGCTCCTCGAACTCGGCCCGGGTCATCAGATCCATGAAGTCCTCCTTGAGGTCGGGTGCTGGGCCTTCCGGCCACGTGCTGCGAGCCTACGCCGAGGACCGCTCCCGCCGCAGGGGCAGGGCCGGATCGGTCCGTCGCTTGCGCAGGGCCGGCCCGGTGACCAGACTCCGGGCATGGACGCCAAGGCCCCGCCGACCCGACGCCGCGCCTGGACCTTCCTAGGGCTGGGCCTGGTCGCCGCCCTGGTCGCGGCCCTCCTGCTCACGCTCGACGTCGGACGTGGGGCGGTCTGGAGCCTCGTGGGCCTGGCCCTGGGCGCCCTCCTCGTGGGTGCGACCCTGTTCGCCTCGAGCCGCGACCGCGAGCACAGCTAGCCCGCGGCGTCACCCCCGGGCAGCACCGCACGCAGGCGGGCGGCGTACTCCCCCGCCTCCCCCTGCGCATACTTCGTCCGGGGCCAGAAGAAGCCGCGCAGGCCGTCCCCCTTGGTCCGCGGCACCACGTGCACGTGCAGGTGCGCCACCGACTGGCTGACCTGGTTGTTCATCGCCACGAACGACCCCTGCGCACCGAGCCCGTCCTTGACACCTTGGGCCAGGGTGCGGGCGGCGGTGAACAATGGACCGACGAGGGCGTCAGGCAGGTCGGTGAGGGTATGCACGTGCTGCCGGGGGACGAGGAGCACGTGCCCCTTGAAGACGGGTCGGGTGTCGAGGAAGCCCACGACCTGCTCGTCGGCGAGGACGACCTCGGCGGGCTCCTCCCCCGCCACGATCCGGCAGAACGTGCAGCTGCTCATCCCTCGACGAGCTCGGTCGCGCCCAGCTGGTCGAGCATGAACGCGATCTCGAACGCCGTCTCCTTCCAGGCGTCGTAGCGGCCGGTCTTGCCGCCGTGGCCGGCGACCATCTCGGTCCTGAGCAGGATGGGCCGCGTGGCCGGGTCGTTGGTGACCGTCTCGCGCAGACGGGCCACCCACTTGGCCGGCTCGACGAAGAAGACCCGGGTGTCGTTCAGGCCGGTGGTGGCCAGGATCGCGGGGTACTGCACCGGGCGGACGTTCTCGTAGGGCGTGTAGGTGCGCATCAGCTCATAGACCTCGGCCGAGTCGACCGGGTTGCCCCACTCCTCCCACTCGCCGACCGTCAGGGGCAGCGAGGGGTCGAGGATGGTGGTCAGTGCGTCGACGAACGGCACACCGGCGTGCACGACCCGGAACCGCTCGGGCGCCAGGTTGAGCACCGCGCCCATGAGCAGGCCGCCAGCCGAGCGTCCCTCCGCGGCCAGCCGGTCGGGGGCGACCCAGCCGGTGCCGACGAGGTGGTCGGCGCAGGCCAGGAAGTCGGTGAAGGTGTTCCTCTTGTGCTCCATCCGGCCCAGCTCGTACCAGCTGCGGCCCATCTCCCCGCCGCCGCGGACGTGGGCGATCGCGTAGACGACTCCCCGGTCGAGGTAGGAGAGCCGGGACACCGAGAAGTAGGGGTCGATGGAGATCTCGTAGGACCCGTAGCCGTAGAGCAGCCCCGGGTTGGTGCCGTCCGGGCCCAGTTCCTTGCGGGCCACGAGCGAGATCGGGATGCGGGTGCCGTCCTCGGCGGTCGCCCAGAGCCGGTGCTGGACGTAGTCGGCCGGGTCGTAGCCGCCCAGGACCGGCTTGCGCTTGACCAGAGTGAGGTCGCCGGTGGCCAGGTCCAGGTCGTAGATGCTCGGCGGGGTGACGAGCGACTCGATGACCACCTGCAGGGTGTCGGTCTCGTAGGAGGGGTTGGCCCCGGTGTCGATCGACCAGACCTCCTCCTGCACCGGTACGTCGTAACCGTCGTCGACGGGGAGGCCGTCGTCGCCCAGCGGGAGGATCCGCACCTGCGTCAGCCCGTCCTTGCGCAGCGACACGGCCAGGTGGCCGGAGAAGGCCTCGACGCCGGCGACCCGCATCCCCTTGCGCCCGGGCAGCACGGCCCGCCAGTCGTGGTCGGAGGTCGACCCGATCGGCGCCACGGCCAGCTCGAAGTCGCGGTGGTCCCGGTTGTGCACGATCCAGAGGCGCCCGCCCGCGGGCGCGACGTCATACTCGACCCCCTCCCGCCGCGGCGCGACGACCCGGAACTCGCCGGTGGGGTCGGAGGCGGCCAGCAGGCGGTACTCCGAGGTGTTCTTGCTGCCGAGGGCGATGACGACGTGCTCGTCGTCGCGGGAGGCGCCCACGCCCATCCAGTAGCGCTCGTCGTCCTCCTGGTGGACGAGGACGTCCTGGTCGGCGGGGGTGCCCACCTCGTGGCGCCACACCTGGAAGGGGCGCCACGCGTCGTCGACGCGGACATAGAACAGGTATGCCGCGTCCGCGGACCAGGCGGTGCCGTAGCCGATGCCGGTGACCGCGTCGTCGACGATCTCGCCGGTGGTCAGGTCCTTGATCCGCAGGTCGAAGCGCTCGTCGCCGGTGCTGTCGACGGCGTAGGCGAGCAGGTCGCCGGCCGGGCTGGTGTCGAAGGTGCCCAGGGAGAAGAACTCCAGACCCTCGGCCTCGGCGTTGCCGTCGAGCAGCACCTGCTCGCCGTCCGGCACCTCGCCGGGGTCGAGGACGGGGCGCTGCGGGGAGTCACCGACGGCGATCCGGCCGTGGACGGCGTACTGCTGACCCTCGACGGTGCGCGAGTAGTACCACCAGTCGCGGTGCCGGACCGGCACGGACAGGTCGGTCTCCTGGGTGCGGCTCTTGATCTCGCCGAAGATGCGCTGGCGCAGGTCGTCCAGGTGGGCGGTCATCGCCTCGGTGTAGGCGTTCTCGGCCTCGAGGTGGGCCAGGACCTTGCGGTCCTTCTTGTCCCGCAGCCACTCGTAGGGGTCGGTGACGTCCTCGCCGTGGTGGCGGCGGACGACCGGGATCTGTTCGGCGACGGGCGGGGTGGGCAGGGAGGTCTCGGCGGTCACCCGGTCAACGCTACCTGCGCCCGGTGACCGCGTCCTCATCCGCGTCGTCGCCCACCTCGATGGTCAGCACGACCAGGTCGGTGGACCCGTCCTCGGGGAGCGAGACGGTCAGCCGACCGGGCCCGGCGGGCAGCGACCTCGTGGCGACGAACGGCAGCTCGCCCTCCTCGACCTGCGGCATCCAGCCCTGGGCGAAGGACTGCTCCACCAGCCGCGCGACGGCCTCCTCCACCGTGCCCTCGAGCGGTCGCAGGTGGCGGGTGATCCGGGCGCGGACCAGCCGGCTGTCCCCGTCCTCCTCGACCTCGGTGCCGCGGGTCACCGCGTGGGTCTCGACCTCGAAGCCCTCGATCTCGTCGGTGGCCAGCGGGACCCCGCGGAGCACCTCCTCGGTCGTCACCTCGTGGGTGCAGGCGGAGAGCACGGAGCCTACGAGGAGGAGCGCGACCAGGACCCGGAGGAGGTGACGCAGCGGCATCAGGACGGGCGGCTCCCCGGCACGAAGGCGTCGGGTCGCAGGGCCGCGTGGACCCGGTCGAGCAGCTCGGACTGGGCCACGGCCTGGGCGTCCAGCTCCTGCCACTCGGCGGGGTCCATCTGCAGACGGGGGGCGAGGGCCTCCATCACCTGCCACAGGCCGCGCTTGGCGTTGACCGCGCCCCGCATGAGCTCGGTCTCCAGCAGCGGCGTCATCGGGGAGCGTTGCGTCAGGCGCCGGTTGAGCTTGAGCCTTCCCAGCTTCTCCCCGACCGTGGCGGCCAGCTGCCGGTAGCGCAGGGTGTCCAGGCCCAGCTCCTTGATGAGCCGGTCGACCCGGTCCCACTCCTCGTCGAGCTGTCGGGCGAACCTGGTGAGCTCGCCGGCGACCGGCAGGTCCGCGTGATCCTCGGCCATCCGGTGCGCCCGGTCCCGCCCGCCGGTGGCGCCGGCCAGGTGGTCGTTGAGGTAGAGCTCGAGCACGGAAGTGTCCAGCCCGGCCTGCTCGGCGGTCAGTGGCACGGCATCCTCCTGGTTCGCGGAACGTCGGTCTGAGGCCATCGTGCCAAGACCGGCATCCCTCGGCATGCCGAGGTAGGTCCTGCGCCCGGCCTGGGTCGCACCCACCCCGCCGCGGAGCAGCGGCATGGAGAGCCTCTGCGTCCCTCCGGCCGACCCCGGCACGCTCAGGTCTGCTGGGTCGACACGGCGCTCACCCGGCACTCGCGGCACCAGAACGCATACATCAGCCCCTCGGTCCAACTCTCCCACCCGAGGATGTCATCGAACGGCGTGAGCCCGTCCACCTGCGCCAGGACAGGCATCGACCTACGGCAGCGCGGGCAGGACGGGTAGATGGCGTCCTGGATCCAGCTGCCGGCCCCGCCCAGGCGGTTGAGGTTCTGCGTGCCGTTGCTCCACATCCAGTCCTGCAGCTGCCACCGGGCCGGAGCCGGGTGGAACGACACGGGTAAGACGGGCAGGACCTCCGGCCTGGGCTGCCAGTCGGCCCGTGGTCGGGCCGGCCGCTCGATCGGCCTGGCGGCGCCGTCGGCGTGGTCGAAGAACTGCTCGTCCCAGGTGCAGTTGAAGGCGACGCAGGTGACGAGCTCACCGGGCAGCTCACGGTCGTCCGCCCCGGGGAAGGTGCCGAGGTCGAGGAGCCGGTGCAGCTCCCAGCCGCACTCAGGACAACACGTCGACAGCTCCCCGCCGATCCGTCCGTGACCGACAGCCGGGGTCCTGGGGTGCCACGTGGGGCTCGGCGCCGACAGGGCCGCCCAGCCGGTCACGGGGTCGGTCCGGACGACACCCTCGGGGAGTACGAGGTGATGGGCCGGCAGAAGCACGAGCTCGCGGTCACCTTCCCAACGCTCCTCGAGCCCTCCTCGGCGACGCGGTCCAGCGCAGCGACGCTGACCGTCAACCCGAGCTCGACGTCCAGGCGCAGGGCCTCCAGGAGCAGGTCGAGCGGGGCGTCCACCTGCCTGAGCCGGTGCGTCACGGCCTCGTCGTCCGCCATCGTGGTCTCCCTCCAGCCTGCGCCCAGCCCACCCTGGACTGGTCGACGACGCGTTGCCGGGCAGGACTCAGCCGGCGATGCAGTGCGGCCCCAGGAGTGCCTTGAGGTCGCCGAAGAGCTCGGGCGAGGCGGTGACGCGCAGGGTCTCGTCGAGGCGGAGAAGCACGGTGCGCCCGGGCTGGGTGAGCCGGACCTGGACCTCGGTGCTGCCGGGGTGGTCGGCCAGCACGGTCTTGAGCTTGTGCGCCAGCCCGTCGGTGGCCCTGGTCAGCGGCAGGCTGAGCACGACCGGGCCGCGCGGGCCCTGCTTGATGTCGGGCAGGAGCAGCTCGTTGGCCAGCAGCTCGGCGCCGTCGTCGCCCTTCTTCAGCCGGCCCTTGACCACGGCCACGGTGTCCTCGGCGAGCATCGTGGAGATGGTCATGTAGACCTTCGGCCAGAACACCACCTCCAGGGAACCGGCCATGTCCTCGATCGACAGCCGGGCGTAGGGGTCGCCGTTCTTGGTCCGCTTCAGCTGCAGGTTGGTCAGCAGGCCGGCGACGGTGACGAAGTCGCCGTCCCGGGCCCCGTCCTCGCCGACGATCTCCAGGATCGAGGAGTTGGAGTGCTGGGCCAGGATGTGCTCGATCCCGTTGAGCGGGTGGTCGGAGACGTAGAGCCCCAGCATCTCCCGCTCGAAGGCGAGCAGGACCGACTTGTCCCACTCGATGTCCGGCACCGGCGGGAGGGTCACGATCTGCATACCCTCCTGCTCCTGCTCGTCGTCGCCGAAGCCGAACCCGGAGAAGAGGGAGTCCTGCCCGATGGCCTCCTGCTTCTTCTCGTCGACGAGGGCGTCGACGTAGCGCTCGTGCACGGTGACCAGGCCCTGCCGGGTGTGGCCGAGGCTGTCGAAGGCGCCCGACTTGCACAGCGACTCGACGGTGCGCTTGTTGCACACGACCGCCGGCGACTTGCGCAGGAAGTCCTCGAAGGAGGTGAAGGCACCCTTCTCCTCGCGGGTGCGCACGACGGCGCCCACGACGTTGTGCCCGACGTTGCGCACGGCCGACAACCCGAAGCGGATGTCGTCGCCGACGGCGGCGAAGTTGGCCACCGAGGCGTTGACGTCGGGCGGGAGCACCGCGATGCCCATCCGGCGGCACTCGGCCAGGTAGAGGGCGGTCTTGTCCTTGTCGTCGCCGACGCTGGTGAGCAGGGCGGCCATGTACTCGGCCGGGTAGTTGGCCTTGAGGTAGGCGGTCCAGTAGGAGATGACGCCGTAGGCCGCGGTGTGGGCCTTGTTGAAGGCGTAGTCGGAGAACGGCACGAGCACGCCCCACAGCGAGGCGATCGACTCCTCGTTGTAGCCCTGGGCCTTCATCCCGTCGGAGAAGGGGATGTACTCGGCGTCGAGCACCTCCTTCTTCTTCTTGCCCATCGCCCGGCGGAGCAGGTCGGCGTTGCCCAGCGTGTAGCCTGCCAGCTTCTGGGCGATCTCCATGACCTGCTCCTGGTAGATGCAGTTCGAGAGCACCAGGCCGCTGGAGACGAAGTTGTGCACGTCGTCGACGGTGATGTCGTAGACGGGCTCGGGGTCACCGACGTGGATGTCCTCGACGATGGCCCAGTCCAGCTCCGGGTATGCGGTCTCGCGCCCCCCGGTCGCACCCTGGGTCGACATCCCGCCCGCAACACCGGCAGCCGCCATCGCGGGCTCAGGAGCCGCGACGCGCTCGTCCGAGCTGCGGGCGATCGCATCCACCCCGGCCACGAGCTCGCCCGCCGGGACCCAGCCCCGGGTGGTGAGGACCTTGTGGTCCGCCGACAGGCGGAGCTCCTGACCGGCGCCCGTGCGCACCGTGAGCACCGGCTTGGCGGGCATCTCCCACCAGTGCGTGACTCGGCGTCGGACGACCTTGCCGCGATCGTCGACACCGAAGGTGAAGAACCCTTCCGTCACCCGGTCGGCGAGCTCGTCGATGCGCACCCGCTCCCCGGTGTCGGCGTCGACGATGGGGGTGTCCCCCGCAACGCACAGGCCGTACGTGTTGCCCAGGATCGGCTCGAGCGCCTCGACCATCTGCGGCTGCAGCTTGCCCTTCAGCTGCGGGTCGAGCGGGACGACCTCCTGCTGGCCGTTCTTGCGCAGGGCGAAGTTGGTGTGCGCGTTCACCCCCATCGGGCCGGGGCGATAGAGCGCGAGCGCCGCGGAGATGTCCTCGAAGTTGTCCGGGCGCATGAGCCGCAGCAGCTGGCGCATGCCGTTGCCGTCGAGCTGGAACACGCCGAGGGTGTCGCCGCGGCCGAGCAGCTCGTAGGTCTTCCGGTCCGTCATGTCCTTGGAGAGCGCGTCGAGGTCGATCTCCTCGCCGCGGTTCTCCCGGATGTTGACGATCGCGTCGTCGAGGACGGTGAGGTTGCGCAGGCCCAGGAAGTCCATCTTGACCAGCCCGAGCGTCTCGCACGTCGGGTAGTCGAACTGGGTGATGATCTGGCCGTCCTGCTCCCGGCGCATGATCGGGATGAGGTCGATGAGCGGCTCGCTGGACATGATGACGCCGGCGGCGTGCACGCCCCACTGACGCTTCAGCCCCTCCAGCCCCTTGGCGGTCTCGAAGATCTCCGCGGCGTGCTGGTCCTCGGCCAGCATCTGGCGGAACTCGCCGGCCTCGCCGTACCTCTTGTGCTCCGGGTCCTGGATGCCGGTGAGCGGGATGTCCTTGCCCATCACCGACGGCGGCATCGCCTTGGTGAGCTTCTCCCCCATGGCGAAGGGGTAGCCCATCACCCGGGAGGCGTCCTTGAGCGCCTGCTTGGCCTTGATCGTGCCGTAGGTGACGATCATCGCGACGCGGTCGTCGCCGTACTTCTCGGTGACGTAGCGGATGACCTCCGAACGCCGCCGGTCGTCGAAGTCGACGTCGAAGTCGGGCATCGACTTGCGCTCGGGGTTGAGGAAGCGCTCGAAGATCAGCCCGTGCGGGATCGGGTCCAGGTCGGTGATGCCCATCGCGTAGGCGCACATCGAGCCGGCGCCGGAGCCCCGTCCCGGTCCGACGCGGATGCCGTTGCGCTTGGCCCAGTTGATGAAGTCGGCGACCACCAGGAAGTACGACGCGTAGCCCTTGCCGATGATGACCTCGGCCTCGTAGGCCGCCTGCTTGCGGGCGTAGTCCGGCACCCCCTCGGGAAAGCGCCGGTGCAGCCCGGTCTCCACCTCGGCGAGGAACCAGCTCGTCTCGTCGTGGCCCTCGGGGCAGGGGAACTTGGGCATGTAGCGCCCCTCCCCCTCGGTGAAGGAGATGTCGCAGCGCTCGGCGACCACGAGCGTGTTGTCGCAGGCCTCGGGCAGCTCGCGCCACAGGTGCCGCATCTCCTCGGCCGTCTTGAGGTAGTAGCCGTCGCCGCCGAACTGGAACCGGTTGGGGTCCTGCATGGTCGAGCCGGACTGCACGCACAGCAGGGCCGAGTGCGCCTTGGCGTCCTCCTGCTTGGTGTAGTGCAGGTCGTTGGTCGCCAGCAGGGGCAGGTCGAGCTCGCGGGCCAGCTTGAGCAGGTCCTGGCGCACCTGCCGCTCGATCTGGATCCCGTGGTCCATGAGCTCGCAGTAGACGTTCTCGTGGCCGAAGATGTCACGCAGGTCGCTGGCGTGCTGGACGGCCTCGCGGTACTGCCCCAGCCGCAGCCGGGTCTGGATCTCCCCCGACGGGCAGCCGGTGGTGACGATCATCCCCTGGCCGTAGGTCTCCAGCAGCTCCTTGTCCATGCGGGGCTTGAAGTAGTAACCCTCCATCGACGCCAGCGAGGCCATCCGGAACAGGTTGTGCATCCCGTTGTTGTTCCGGGCCAGCATCGTCATGTGGGTGTAGGCACCGCCGCCAGAGACGTCGTCACGCCCGCCGTCGCCGTACTTCACCCGGGTCTTGTCGGTCCGGTGGGTGCCCGGCGTGAGGTAGGCCTCGAGCCCGATGATCGGCTTGACGTCGTACTTCTGCGCCGTCTTCCAGAACTCGTAGGCCCCGAAGATGAACCCGTGGTCGGTGGTCGCGATCGCCGGCATGCCCAGGTCGTGCGCCGTCGAGAGCATGTCGTCGATCCGCGCCGCACCGTCGAGCATCGAGTACTCGGTGTGGTTGTGCAGGTGGACGAAGTTCCCGGAGCTGGCTGGCGCTGACATCGCCCCCGATCTTAGGTCCCTCCACCGACAGGTAAGCCCCCGCGCCGGGGCCGCGCGCGACGGTGCAGGTGGGGGGCCTGCGGGGGTCTTCCGGCGGGGCGGCCGACCCCCTCAGCGGCGGTGCGGCAGCCGCACGTCCACCCACACGAGCCGGTGGTCGCTCGTCGGGAACGGGTAGGTGCCCACGAGCCGGAAGAGCGGGTCGTCGGAGGTCGGCCAGAAGACGCCGGCGTCCTCGATCTTCAACGACCGGCCGGGCAGGACGTAGTCGACGCGGAGGTTGCCCGGCGGCTCGGAGAAGTCGGCCGTGTCGAACGCCGGGTCGCCCCGGTGCTCGAGGTTGACGCCGCCCTGGAGGAGGGCCTGCTCGACCCCGCCCTCGCTGGCGGGGGCGACCGTGGTGTTGACCCGCGGGTGGTCGAGCAGCTGGTCGATCGCGCCGTTGAGCGAGTCCCCGTCGTGCGGGTCGGCGTTGTAGTCGCCGACGACCACGAAGCGCTCGCCCGGCTTGAGCCCGCCCCGCTGCCCCTCGTCGTCGTAGATGTAGGCGGACTGCTTCGGCGATCCGACGTAGTCGGCCCAGAACCGGATCTCGTCGTGGTTGCGCCGGCCGTTGCGGTCCTCGGGCCCGTCGAAGGTCGGCGGGGTCGGGTGGGCGGCGAGCACGTGCACGGTCCTGTTGCCGACCTCGACGGGGACGTCCCAGTGGGACTTGCTCGACAGGCGCAGCACCTCCTGCGCCTCCTGCGAGTAGTAGTCGGTCGGCATGAGGTTGCCCGGCATGTCGGCCCAGCGAAACGTCTGGAAGGTGCGCACCTCGTCGGCGTCGATCGGGTAGCGGGAGTAGACGACCATCCCGTACTGCCCGGGGAAGTACCCGAAGCCGAACGCGTCGTCGGGCCCGCCGACGGTCCTGTCGCCGTTGAGGTCGACCCCGCTGGGGATCCCGGTGTTGGACGGGGCGATGTAGGCGTAGGGGTAGTCGATCGCCTCGGCACCGTTCTGGGGCACCTCGAGGTAGTTGTCGCGGAACAGGTCCTCGTTGCCGGCCGCGTAGTCGAACTCGTTGACGAGCACGACGTCCGGGCGGGTGCGCTGGATCGTCTCGGCGACGTTCTGCGCCTGGAGGTTCTCCCCGGTGGACAGGTCCCGCGCGAGGTCGCCGTCGTTGAAGCGGTTGAGCGAGGCGTTGAAGGTGGCGAACCGTACGTCCAGGTCGGGCTCGCCCTGCCCCCGCTCGGGTCCGGCGGCGGCCGGGAGCGCGGCGGCGCCCAGCCCGAAGACCAGGGCGAGGGTCGAGGTGGTCGCGATCGTGCGGCGGGCGGCGGAGGTCATACCGCGCAACATAGGCGGGTATGCCGTGCCGCGCACCCCCAGGTGGGTGCACCCGGGCGCACGGGTCGGGACCTCCCGTCAGCAGCCGGCGCGCTCCACGCCGTCGACCTCCACGGGCAGCCGGCCCGGTGCCGGCGCGTCCCCGGTGAGGACGGCGACGAGCGCTTCCATGGCGCCGGGGGTGTCGCCGTAGAGCGCCACCTTCGTCGGGGCGCCGCTGGCGGCGAGCAGGTATGGCGTCTCGAGGGCCACCGAGACCTGTGCCCCGTACGGGCCCTGGCCCGGGCGCAGCAGCTCGACGGTGGTGCCGGTGCCCAGGGGCAGGCCGGCCCGTTCGGCGGCCCGTTCGAACCGCTGGACCGCCAGCCGGTCGCCCATGGGGACGACGCCGCCGTCGACCAGCGGCCCGTCGCAGTCGCCCTGGACCACGGTGACCGCGGCCTGCGACACCTCGCGGGCGACGTCTGCGGCTCCGCCGGGTTCGAGTGCCTCGACCATCCCCCGCTCCTGCGCCTCGAGCAGCGCCGTGACCTGGCGGACGACGGCCTCGTCGAGCCGCTCCTGCGCCAGCGTCCCGTCGCCGACGGCGGCGACGATGGCGTCCCGGGCAGCCAGCGGGTCCGAGGGCATGAGGAGCACGTCCGCACCGGCCTGCAGGGCGGCGACGGAGGCCTGGCCGGGGCCGTAGGCGTTGGACACGGCGGCCATGTTGAGCGCGTCGGTGACGACCAGGCCGTCGAAGCCCAGATTGTCGCGGAGCAGCCCGTCGACTACCTCCGGCTCCAGCGACGAAGGGAGCTGGGACTCCAGCGCCGCGACCTGGATGTGCCCCACCATGACCGCCGGCAGGCCGGCCTCGACGGCCGCCGCGAACGGGACCAGGTCGCTGTCCCGCAGCTCCTCGAGCGTGCGGGTCTGGACGGGCAGCTGCACGTGGCTGTCGGCAGGGACCGAGCCGTGCCCGGGGAAGTGCTTGACCACGGGCAGGATGCCAGCGTCCAGGTAGCCGAGTCCGGCGGCGGTCGCGTGCTCGGCGACCAGCTCCGGGTCGCCGCCCGGCGACCTCGAGCCGATGGTGGGGTCGGAAGGGCCCATCGTCACGTCCACCGTCGGGGCGAAGACCGCGGTGAACCCCACGCCCCGCAGCTCCGCCCCCGAGGCCGCCGCCGCACGCCGTGTCAGGTCGGGGTCGTCCGCGGCGCCCAGGCTCATGAACGTGGGGAACCGCGTCAGATCGCCCTTGGCCCGCTCGACGAGGCCACCCTCCTGGTCGACCCCGAGGAAGACCGGCCACTCCCTTCCCGCCGTCTCCCCCGCCTCGGTCATCGCCGCGTTCAGCCCGGCCAGCTGGTCGGTGGTCAGGTCGGGGTCCATGACGATGATCCCGCCGAGGTGGTGGTCGGTGACCAGGCCGACCGGCGGCGTCGCCCCGAGGTGGGCGGCGACGACGACCTGGCCCGCCTTCTCCTCCAGGGTCAGGTCCTTCACCAGCTCGGCGGCCTCGTCCTCGAGCGCCGGCTCGGGCTCCGGGGGCTCGGTCGTGCGGTCGGCCTCGTCCGACGGCTCCGGGTCGGGTGCCGGCGCGGGCGCCGGGGTCGCTGTCGTCTCCGGGGCGGGCTCCACCGTCGTCGTGCTGCCGGCCGGGGAACTCGTCGGTGCGGGCGTCTTGACCGCGCAGGCCCCGAGGGGGACGAGCAGCACGACGGCGCCGACGACGCCGGACCTGGCGACCCCTCTCATGCCCCCTGACCTCTCCTCAGCCCCGGACGACGTCCAGCGCGTGCTGCAGGTCGTCGGGGTAGGGCGAGTCGAACTCGACGTACTCCCCGCTGCCGGGGTGCTCGAAGCCCAGCTTGACCGCGTGCAGCCACTGCCGCTGCAGCCCCAGCCGCTTGGCCAGGGTGGGGTCGGCGCCGTAGGTCAGGTCGCCGGCGCACGGGTGGTGCAGGGCGGAGAAGTGCACCCGGATCTGGTGGGTGCGGCCGGTCTCGAGGTGGATCTGGAGCAGGCTGGCCGAGCGGTGCGCCTCGAGCAGCTCGTAGTGGGTGATGCTGGCCCGCCCCTCGCGGCGGACGGCGAACCGGTAGTCGTGCCCGGGGTGCCGTCCGATCGGGGCGTCGATGGTGCCCTCGTGGGGGTCGGGCAGGCCCTGGACGAGGGCGTGGTAGGTCTTGTCGACCACCCGGTCGCGGAAGGCCTGCTTGAGCACGGTGTAGGCCCGCTCGGACTTGGCCACGACCATCAGCCCGGACGTGCCCACGTCGAGGCGCTGCACGATCCCCTGCCGCTCGGGGGCCCCCGAGGTGGAGATGCGGTAGCCGGCGGCCGCCAGCCCCCCGACGACCGTCGGCCCAGACCACCCGACGCTGGGGTGGGCGGCGACGAAGGCCGGCTTGTCGACGACGACCATCTCGGTGTCGTCGTGCACGATCCGCATCCCCTCCACCGGTTCGGCGACGACCTCCAGGGCGGGCGGCGGCCCGACGGGCGGGAGGGTCACCTCCAGCCACGCCCCGGCCATGACCCGGTCGGACTTGCCGACCACCTTGCCGTCGACGGTCACGTGCCCGTCGGCGGCCAGGTCGGCCGCCTTGGACCGGGAGAGCCCGAGCAGCCGGGCGAGGGCGGCGTCGACCCGTTCACCCTCAAGGCCTTCCGGGACGGCGAAGGCCCGCGAGTCGCTCACGGCTCCTGCCCCTCGCGGGTGCCGTCGAGCCGCAGCCCGCGCAGCGCGAGGATCCCGATGAGCACCGCTGCGCTGGTCACCCCGATGTCGGCGACGTTGAAGATGGCGAAGTTGGGCAGCCGGATGAAGTCGACGACGTGCCCGAACAGCGGCCCCGGCTCGCGCAGGTAGCGGTCGATCTGGTTGCCGACCGCGCCGCCGAGCAGCAGCCCCAGCGCCACCGCCCACGGCAGGCTGCGCACGCGGAAGGCCAGCCACACGACGGCCACGGAGATGACGGTGCCGACCACGGTGATCACCGGCGTCAGCGAGGTGCCCATCGAGAAGGCCGCCCCGGAGTTGTAGGTCAGGTGCCACCTCAGCAGGTCGCCCACGGCCTGGACCGGCTCCCCCTGGGTCAGGGCCCGCTCGGCCCAGACCTTGGTCAGCTGGTCGAGCACCACCCAGCCGGCGGCCAGGCCCAGCACGACGACGGTCCGCCGGCGGGGGCGGACCGTGGAGGGGGTGGGGGCGTGGGTCAGCGGCGTTCCTGCTTCTGCTTGCATGTCATGCATAGGGTCGCACGGGGGAAGGCCTGCAGCCGCATCTTGCCGATGGGGTTGCCGCACGCCTCGCAGTCGCCGTAGGAACCCGAATTGATCCGCTCCAGCGCCCGCAGCGTCTGCATGAGCAGGTCGCGGGCGTTGTTGGCCAGGGACAGCTCGTGCTCGCGCTCCCAGGTCGCCGCGCCCGCGTCGGCCTGGTCGTCCCCCGCCCCGTCGGCGTAGCTGCGCATCATCTCGACGAGGTCGTGCTCGGCCTCGTCCAGCTCGACCCCGAGCCGGGCGACGTCGGCCTCCAGCTCGGCGCGCACCTCGGCCAGCTCCTCGGCCGTCCAGGCGTCCTCGTCGTGCCGGACGCTCAGGGACTCGTGCGCGGTGCCCCCACGCTTCTTCGCAGTGCTGGCCACGAGGTGCCTTCCTGTGTGCAAGAACCCACGGTCGGCCGGCGGCCGGTCGTGGGCAACGGTGCGCAGAGGATATGTCACGCAGCCCCTGGAGACAACGTCCTTCCCAGCCGCCACGCCGGTCCCGTCCGGCAAACCACCCCTGGGGGTGGGAGAGGACGCCCCCTACGCGTCCACGCCGCCCTCCCCCGGGTATGCCGCGACGCGACGGGCGCCCCGGGAGGTCCCGGGGCGCCCGTGCTCACGTGCGGGGTGGGGTGACCACCCGGTGGGGGTCAGCGCTGCTGGTCCCCGTCGATGCGGGAGAGCTGCTCGGACAGGAACGTGCGCAGGCGGTCGCGCAGGTCGGTCTCCTGGGTCTGCAGCTCGCCGATCCGGCCGGTCAGCGAGTTCTGCTGGGTGTTGAGCTCCTCCAGGATCGCGGTGCGGCGCTGCTCGGCCTCGCCGACCATCTGGTCGCGCGAGCTCTGCCCCTCGCCCACGAGCCGGTCGTGGGTCTGCTGGCCGGTGCTGACCAGCTCGTCGTGCCGGCTCTGGCCCTCGGTAACGAGCTGCTCGCGCTGCTGGCGGCCCTCGTCGACGAGGCGGTCGTGGGTCTGCTGACCGGTGCTGACCAACTCGTCGTGGCGGGTCTGCCCCTCCTGCACCAGGCGGTCGTGGGTCTCCTGGCCCGTGCTGACGAGCTCGTCGTGGCGGGTCTGGCCCTCGTGCACGAGCCGGTCGTGGGTCTCCTGACCGGTGGTCACCAGCTCGTCCCGGCGCTGGTCGGCCTCGGCGACGGTGCGGTCACGGTAGCCCTCGGCCTCCTCGATGAGCTGACGCTTGGTCGTCTCACCCTCGGCGACGTGCTGGTCGTGCAGCCGCTGGGCCAGCGAGATGATCTTCGAGGACTCCTCGCCGGCGGCCGGCCCAGCCGCGGCGGCAGCCAGCGGGGCGGCCTGCCCCTGCTCGGCGGCGCGCTCCTCGGCGTCCCGGCGGGCCTGCTCGGCCTCGGCCCGGGCCTGCTCGGCCTGCTCCTCGGCGGACCGGGCGCGGTCCTGCGCCTCGGAGAGCTGACCCTCGAGCTCACGGACGCGCTGGTCGGAGGCGGCCACCCGGCCGCGCAGGTCCTCCAGGTCGGCAGAGGCACCCTCGGCACCCTCGACGCGGGAGCTCTCGGCGGCCTGGGCCCGCTCCTCGGCCTGGGCGCGGGCCTCCTGGCAGGCGGCCAGCTCGCGCCGGGCCTCCTCCAGCTCGGCCTGCAGCTGCTCGGCGCGCTCGTCGGAGGCGCCCGACTCCATACCCGGCACGGCGGCGGCGGGGGTGAAGCGTTCGGTGTCGTCGCCGCCCATCCCCCGGCTGGCACGGCAGTCCTCGAGGTCGGTGCGCAGCGAGTCGTTCTCCGCCAGCAGACGCCGCAGCTCGACGACCACCTCGTCGAGGAAGTCGTCCACCTGGGTCTCGTCGTAGCCGCGACGCAGGTGGGTCGCACTGAAGCTCTTCTTGATGACGTCTTCGGGGGTCAGCGCCATGTTTCACCTCGTGTCGGGGAGTCACCGCCGCAGCCCGGCGCACGGGTCGTCAGGGCAGGGTCGATGACGCGCGGTCTGCACGTGCAGGGTCACTCTAACGCACCGGGGGCACCCCGACGGGTGGGCCGTCAGAACGGCAGCGTGACGGCGAAGCCGCGGGCCAGGCTCACCGCGAGGATGAGCACCAGGAAGCCGAGGTCCAGGGCGATCCCGCCGAGCCGCAGCGGCGGGATGACCTTGCGCAGGGCCTTCAGCGGCGGGTCGGTGAGCGCGTAGATCCCGTTGGCCAGCACGAGGACCGGGCCCTTGGGCCGGAAGTCCCGGGAGAAGACCATGATCCAGTCGAAGACCAGCCGGCCGATGAGGACGAACAGGTAGAGGCTCAGGACTGCGTAGAGGATCTGTCCGACCATGGGGACAGCCTACGTGCTGGCGGAATCAGCTCTGGTTGAAGGGACCCGAGCCCTGGCGCTGCCGCTCGGCGGTGCCGCCCTCGACCTCGATGTGCTCGGGCGAGAGCAGGAAGACCTTGCTGGTGACCCGTTCGATGGAGCCGCGCAGGCCGAACGCCAGGCCGGCGGAGAAGTCCACCAGCCGCTTGGCGTCGGCGTCGTCCATGTCGGTGAGGTTGATGATGACCGGGATCCCGCCGCGGAAGGACTCCCCGATGTCCTTGGCCTCGTTGTAGGTCCGCGGGTGGATGGTGGTGATGCGGTTCAGTTCGCTCATCTTGGGCTCCCGGACGACCTGGCTGACCGGCGTGCGACGCGGCAGGGGGGTGACCTCGGCGTCCTGGTCGGGACGGTCGTCGTCCTCGTCCCGGACGGCGCGCACGGCGCCGCCGCGGTGGGCCTCGGCCGGCTCATCCGGGTAGGCGTCGTAGTCGTCGTACCGCTCGTCGGACTCGGCGAGTCCGAGGTACTCCATCGTCTTGCGCAGCGCCCCGGCCATGTAGCGAGCTCCTTGGTGCGTACGGGCGTGCTACCCGTGGTGGATCGGTCGCTGCCGACGCTACCGCCGTGCTCCCAGGATTCCGGTCCCGACACGCAGGTGTGTCGCACCGTGCGTCACAGCAGTTTCCAGGTCGCCGCTCATGCCGGCCGAGACCCAGGTGGCCTCCGGGTGGTCGGCGCGCAGGCGTGCGGACAGGTCGGCGAGCCGCTGGAACGCCGCGGCGGTGCCGTCCTCGTCGAGCCCGAGGGGTGCCACGGCCATCACGCCGCGCAGCCGCAGGTGCTCGGCGGCGGCGACCGCGTCGGCGAGGGCGGGGACGTCGGCGGGCACGGCCCCGCCGCGTCCGGCGTCGGCCCCCTCCCCCAGGTCGACCTGGATCGTCACCTCGAGGGGGGTATGCCGCGCGCCCTCCGCCAGGGCGGCACCCGCCCCGCGGTCGAGGGACTTGACGATCTTGGGCCGGTCGACGGACTGGACGACGTCGGCGTAGCGGGCGACGTGGCCGGCCTTGTTGCTCTGCAACTGGCCGACGAAGTGGACGGTGAGCAGCTCGCGGACCTCGGCGGGGAGCTCGGCGACCTTGGCCCCGGCCTCCTGGTCCTTGTTCTCCCCCACGTGGCGCACGCCGAGGTCGGCGAGGTGCACGACGTCGGCGGCGGGGAAGAACTTGGTGACCGCGACCAGGGTGAGCTCCGCCGGGTCGCGGCCGGCGTCGGCGCAGGCGGTGGCGATCCGCTCGTGGACGGTGCCCAGGTTGGCCTGCAGCTCGGTCCTGCGGTCGGTCATCAGGCGACCTCCTCGGGGGGCAGCAGCCGGACGATGCCGGCGAACCGGCCCGTGGTGCCGTCACGTCGGTAGGAGTAGAGGTTCGGGTCCTCGCGGGTGCAACCGGGCAGCCAGCGCGCGCTGACGCCGTCGCGGGCGAGCTGGTCGACGACGGCGCCAGCGACGTCGATGGCCGGGGTGCCGGTCCAGCTGACCGACGGGGCGACCTGGCTGACCCGCGCGGCCTCGTCGCGCATACGTGCGGGGACCTCGTAGCAGCGGGGGCACACCGACGGGCCGACGACGGCCTCAATGTCCCTGGCCCCGAGGGTGCGCATCCAGGCGAGGGTGGCCGGGACGACGCCGGACATCATCCCGGGGCGTCCGGCGTGCACCGCGGCGACCAGTCCCTCGCGCCGGTCGAGAAGCAGGACGGGCGTGCAGTCCGCCACCAGGACCACGAGCGCCTCGTCGGTGCGGCCGGAGACGAGCCCGTCCACGGCGGGCGCGGGGGCATCGGGGCTGCCCACCTCCGGAACCAGGTCGTCGTGGGTACCGGGAGTGACGGCGACGTCGCACCCGTGCCGCTGGTCCATGAACCGCAGATCGGCCGCCCTCAGCCCGAGCTCGTGGGCCACCCGGTGCCGGTTGGTCTCGACGGCGTCCGCGTGGTCGCCGACGTGGTTGGCGAGGTTGAGCCCGTCGAAGGGAGGCTGGCTGGAGCCCTCGTGGCGGTCGGTGAAGGCCCACTCGACGCCGAACTCGGTGCCGGCCGGGTCGATCCGCTCGCGCCAGAGGAACACGGGTGACAGGCTATGCCCCCGGCCGATCCAGAGTTCAAGTCAGGACGGACGCCCGGAGTTGTTCGAGGCAGCATCATGGAGACGCTGCGCAAGTCGACCGAGCACCGCGATGTCCTCCATCGGATCGCCGGTGGGTTCCGTCCGCTGGTCAGGGTCCAAGGGTTGAACTCGCGACTCAGCGTCCAGCCGTAGACGGCGCAGCTCCGACAGCAGGGAATCGTACGCAACTCGTAGATCGTCGTGGGCAGCCTGCAGCGACGTCAGACGGCTCTGGGCATCAGCCACCTGCGCGCTCAATGCCTGCATCTCGCTCACTACCTCCTGCCGTTCGGTTCGGATCAGGTCGATCTGCTCACGCTCCCGTGCAATCCGATCCGAATGCATCCCCTCCGCGGACGGTCGCTGCAACCGGACGAGCAGCTCTTCCTTCTCCCGGTCCCGTCGCCGGAGGTCGGCGACAACTTCCTCCAGGAAAGAGTCGACCTCCGATGCATCGTAACCACGCCTGATCAGGGACGACGTGAACGACTTGCGGATGACATCTTCAGGGCCAAGTGGCACGGGATTTTCTCTCCTTCGTCATCCAGCGGTCGGGACGATGAGCCCGCCGGTGAACGCCTCAATGATGTTGATCACGGCTGGGCCCAGGACGACCACCAACAGGGCGGGGAAGATGCACAGGAACAGGGGAAGCGCGACGAGGACCGGGATCCGCATGGCCTTCTCCTCAGCGCGCAGACGCCGCGTGACGCGCATCTCCGACGCCTGGATGCTCAGGACCCGCGCCACCGAGATGCCATGCTCCTCGGCCTGGATGATGGCCCGGAGGAACCGACGCAGCTCAGGCAACTCGATGCGCTCTCCAAGCAGCTGATAAGCGACCTTTCGAGGCACACCCACCTGGATGTCCTGCAAGGTGCGGACCACTTCGTCGGACAAAGGCCCCGTGGTATTCCGTGCCACGTGGGCCAGGGCCCCCTCGAACCCCAGACCAGCTTCGACCGCGATCGAGAGCTGATCTAACATGTCGGGCATCTTCAATGCGATCTGTTCCCGCCGCCTGGTAGCGCGGACCGACAGAAGCATCTCTGGGAGGAAGACGAGGAAGGCGGTCACGAGGACAGCGATCACCAGTCTCAGAGCCGACGGCTGGGTTCGCCAGAGGAAAACCCCCATCAACACACCGGTGCCGGTAAGGATGACCTTGGTGACGAGGATCCGCTCCATCGGCCACCCGGCAGGTCGCCCCGCGCGGCGATGGAGCCGGTCGAGATTGCGCAGCAGCGGACGAGGAACCAGCCGAGGAACTATCGAGCCCATGGCCGACGGTGCAGCTGACATGTCCGGCTCAGAGCCGTCACGGTGCTGGTCAAGCTCGCGCTGCAGGTTGGTCAACATGGTGCGCCGGTCACCGACTGAGCGAGTGAAGATCGCCCAGACAACCAGCGGGGTCCCCAAGGCCAGGAACACCGCCCCGATGAGAACCGTGGTAGCCAGATCACCCATCAGAACTCCACCGTCACTACCTTGCGCATCCAAAGCGCTCCGACGACCATCGATATCGCTCCGTAGACCAGCATGGCGATGCCGAGAGGGCGGGTCCATAGCAGAGACGCATAGTCGCGGTTGATCATGGCACTCATCAGGCCGACGAAGATTGGCAGGACGAGCAGCACCCAGGCTGAGATTCGCCCCTCTGCGCTGAGCGCCTTGACCCGCTTGCGCACCTGCTGCCGCTCCCTGATGGTGTTGCTGACCGAGTCGAGCACCTCGCCGAGGTTGCCGCCGACCTGACGATGGATCGTGATGGCCTGGGCGACCCAGCGGAAGTCGTCGCTGTCCATCCGCTCCGACGTCTCAGTGAGGGCGATCCCTAGGTCTTGTCCGATCCGCACCTGCTTGACCGCCCGCAGCAGCTCCGACCTGGCGGGCTCCTCTATCTCGTGACCGACCGTCTCGAGCGCCTGCACGGTGCTGTGGCCTGCGCGCAAATTCGTAGCTAGGTGCTGGACGATGTCGTCCAGCAGGCTTGCGAAAGCTGTCTTACGCCGCTCGGAGCGCACCGCGATGACGGCGATCAGGCCGACGAAGCCCAGGAAACTGAGAAGTATTCCCAGAAATAGGCCGCTCAGGACGAATCCCACCGCGAAGGTGATGAGCCCCAGCACCGTCACGAGAACGACGAACTCCGCAATCGGCAGCCGGATACCTGCGCGATCCAGAGCGTAGGCCCATCGGCGTACGACCGAGTTTCGACCCACCTTCTGATCGACCCAATCGACGACGCTTGCGCCCCAGCCTGTGTGTTGCCCCTCGACGGCCTGCCAGCGTCGGCGACTCACGGGCACGGTGCGGGATGGCACGGTCACGAGCCAGGTGGCCACCAGGAGTGCCAGCGCCACCAGCGTCGCCGCGGCCCAGACGATCCCCTGACCGATCATCGTCGGCGCCGGTCCGCGAACGCGTCGAGCGGATCGAACATGTCAGGCGGCAGGATGATCCCCAGGTGGTGGAAGCGGTCAGTGAAATGCGGCCGGATCCCGGTCGACTTGGTCGTCCCAAGGAACGTGCCGTTCTCGTCAACACCGGCGGCGTAGTCGAAGACAAACGCATCCTGCAGGGTGATGATGTCTCCTTCCATACCCTGGACCTCCGTCACATGCGTGACCCGGCGACTCCCATCACGCAGACGGCTGACGTGGACGATGAGGTCCACGGCCGAGGAGATCTGCTCACGGATGGCGCGTAGAGGCAGGTCCATCCCCGCCATGAGGACCATGGTCTCCAGGCGCGCGATCGCGTCCCGGGGCGTATTGGCGTGCAGGGTGGACAAAGACCCGTCATGACCGGTGTTCATGGCCTGAAGCATGTCGAGGCTCTCGCCGCCGCGGACCTCGCCCACGATGATCCGATCGGGCCGCATACGCAACGAGTTACGGACCAGATCCCGGATGGTGACCGCACCCTTGCCCTCGATGTTCGGTGGCCTGGACTCAAGTCGGACGACGTGGTCCTGCTGCAGTTGCAGTTCCACCGCGTCCTCCACGGTCACGATCCGCTCGTCACCCGGTATGAAGGACGACAGGACGTTGAGCATGGTCGTCTTCCCGGTGCCGGTGCCCCCGGACACGAGGACGTTCAGCCGTGCCTCCACGCAGGCGCGCAGAAGCCCGACCATGCTGGGGGACATCGAGCCCTTCTCGACGAGATCTTTGACCGTCAGCGGAGTCTTCCCAAACTTCCGAATCGTCAACGTGGGACCAGTGAAGGCCAAGGGGGGGATGATCGCGTTGACACGCGAACCGTCCTCGAGCCGCGCGTCGACCAAGGGTGAGGACTCGTCGATCCGCCGACCGACCCGGGATACGATGCGTTCGATGACGCGGCGAAGGTGCTCGTCGCTCGTGAAGGTCACCGCGGTGCGGTGCAACCGCCCCCCAGTCTCAACGAAGACGTTGTCCGGGCCGTTGACCATCACCTCGGTGACTGAATCATCGTCCAGCAATCGCTGCAATGGACCGAGGCCTAAGACATCGTCAGAGATCTCGCGGATCAGCAATCTGCGCTCGTCAGGCTTGAGCGCCACGGTAGAAGCCTGGATGAGTTTGGTGAGTTCGCTCCGCACGAGCGCCTGCAACTGCTGTTCCGCCATGTTCGGGTCGCTCAGTCGCGCGCCGAGCCGTTCGAAAAGCTCTTCCCTCGCACTGGCCTTGAGCCGCACGACGGCCTCCGAATCACCCAGGGGCCGTTGGGCCGCCGCTGCATCCCTCACGGCGGACTTCTGCGGAACTTCGGTTTGCTGGGCCGAGGTGGTGGAATCCAGAGGTGAGACACCGCTCCCCAGCCCGTTCGCGGGCTGCAGGTTCGACTCCGGACGCGAAAGACGGTCGCTCAAACTCATGGCTTGCTCCAGATCCGGGACGTGCCTCGACGGCCACGCCGGGAAGCCAGTGGTGCGAAGCGGGAGACGAGTGACTGTAGGTCTTGCGACACCTTGTCCCTCGGGTGCAGCGACACGAGGGGCGTTCCCTGGTTCGTCGACCGAGCCACCCTCGGACTGCGCGGCAGTACGATGTCGGCATTGTGCTTCAGCGTGGCCTCCGCATCTGTCACGCTGATCCCACCAGTCCGGTCGAACATGTTGATCACGATGTGCCGTGTGTGCGGGGGAAGTCCGAGCTCCTCGAGCAGGTCTAGCTCCTTGCGCAACCCCCGGATGCCGGGGACGTCTAAGGTGGTCACCAGCACCAGGTCGGTGGTGTGGTCGAGGGCCGTCAAGGTCTCCTCGCTCATCCCGGGAGCACTGTCCACGACGACGTATCGGAACTCGCGCCGCAGGACCTGCAGCAGCTCCCCAACCAGTCGGGGGTCGATACGGTCGGCCTCTGCCGGTGACCGGACGCCGGCCACCACCTGCAACCCGGACGGGTGCTGGGTGAGCAGTGCCTTGAGCCCTATCAGGTCTGGCACAGCTGTCGTCGCGACGTCACCGAGGGTGTAGGTGGGCTCCAGATCGAGGGCCGCAGCCACATCACCAAACTGAACATCCAGATCGACGATGACCGTACCTTGAGGTGACTTCTCGGCCAGGCTGGCCGCGATGTTCGTGGCGACCGTCGTCTTACCCACTCCTCCCTTGGGAGATGCGACCGTGATGACTCGTCCGAATGCGGAGTCGTCCGCGACGGCCGACCTTCCGCTTCGTCGGCCAGCCACCTCCTCGGCTGCACGCAAGGTGACCCGCAAATCTTCGATGCCGATCCCGACGGGCACGATGTCCTGAACCCGGGCCCGCATGGCTGTGAGCGCCAGAGTGTCCGGCTGATCGCTGACGAGAAGAACGGCGAGAGGGTTGGCTTGGCTGTCCAACCGGCGGCTGAACTCGAGAGCGCGGTCCCTGTCCACTTGGCCGTCGGTCACATCGAGCACCAAGGTGGTCACCTCGACGTCCTCATCGAACATTGCCAGCAACTGACCTGGCGTGGCCGGGACCTGGTCGGGGCGGATGACGGTGAGCCGGTCCTCGGAAGCCAGTCGGAGCCGCTTGGTCAGGTCGATTGACGTGCTCGCGGCGATGATGTGACTCACTGCAGCACGTCCTCGCCGCGCTCGGGAAGGGTGACGACGATGCTGGGCACTTCGTCCTCGGGTGCACCCTCGGGCTCGTAGGAAAGGTAGACCGATCCCCACTCAGCCGCGAAGACCAAGCGTGCTGCTGGTTCAGGCTCCAGGGCCAACGTCACAAAGACCTGATCCTCGGCTCCCTGTTCCGAGTTCCCAGCGTCGCCCGCTGTCACAGGGTCGGCGACAAACGCTCCCTCGACCCGCACGACGGGGATCTTGTGCAAGGTCAGGTCCGTCACGTTCACCTGGTTTCCTCCCGCCACGAGCGGCCTACCGGCCTCGTCGGTCGCCTCCTCGTTCGCAGTCCCATCATCGGCGCCGCCGTCCGCTTCAGTATCGATCTCAAAGGACATGAACACTCCGACGGTGTCCCCCGGGGCGATGTTGCCGCCCAAGGCGTTCGCCTTGTTGAGCAGGAGGGTTACCTGGTGGTGATCCGTCAACTCCTCGGGCAGCTCAGTCTCGCCGCGAGCACGCAACTCCTCCGGTGTCACGAGCCGCGACCTCGTCAGCTGCTCTCCAGGCACAGTCGCGGTGGTGATCACCAAGTTCTGTACATCCTGCAGGTCCCGAACCGCTCCCTCGACGACAGCAGACCTGGGGATCTGCCGCACCTCGACGCGGTCACCGAACTCGGTTACCGGCGTCCCCACCGGAATTTCTTCGAGCGCGACCACCACCGGGCCGGTTTCCAGGTCGGCAGCCGCCCTCTCATCGGCGTTGTTGGCGTAGTTGATGACCAGGAGAGCCCCGACGACGGCCAGGATGACACCGGCCAGGGCAGCGATGACGCGACGCATTAGGAGAGCTTAGTCCTTTAGTCTGATGACAAGGGTGTTGGGATCGGTAACGGGCCCGAGAATAAATTCTTCATCGATGGACTGGTAACCCTGGAACTCCAAGAGCATGCACATCGTCGGTCCGGTGGGCAGTCCCGCGCACGCCGGCGTGCCACCACTCTTTGGGTTCCCGGACAACGTGTTGAAATGGAAACTTCTTAGAATGACTCCGGCGTAACCCGCGATATGGTATTCACCGCCACTTCCCACACCCCGGTTGTCATCGAAGACGGGCAGAAGAAAGAGCCGGTCGATCAGCGGCAGGAAATCAGCCACCGAGCATTCGGACGGGACGTTGTTTCCGGTGTCTCCGGGAACCCAATTGCCCACGGACGTGAAGGCCTCGCACCCGCCGGTCGGGTCGAGCCAACTGAAGCCGCCGGCAGGATAGTCACCGTAGTCGCAACCACTCGTCAGGTCCGACGGCTGCGGGATGTTGAGGTTGACGGTGTCGCCGATGTTGGCGTCGCCGAAGGCATCCCAGTAGGAGCAGTAGGAGATCGCAATGGGGATGACGGACGTCCCCTCGATCGGCGAGCCCCACTCGACAGTCGCCGAGGCGGGAACGCGGATTGGATCAGCTCCGACAGCCTGGAGGAAGAAGGGCGGCTGTTCGGCGCTCGCCACGACCTGCACGGAGTTCGCTTCGCAAACGACCTTGTCAATGCCGGTGGTGTCGTTCTCGTTCGGCACGTTCGGCTTGGCGTAGGTCAGGGCGAGGCCCTCGTCCTCGACACAGCCCGTGAGTGCGTACTCCTGGGCGACGGCGAAAGCTGCGGCGTCTGCCCCAGTCTGCACGTGCTGTCGCTTCGCGTAAACGGCCGCCCCATCGATGCCCAGGCCGATGAACCCGAGGAGAATCATCATGAAGAGCGCGAATGTGACAATTGTGGCTCCACCCTCAAGCTGGCGACGGAATTCTCGCCTCAACCGTTGCATCGCATTGCCCCCGTGCCTCGAAGGGTGAACGTGGTGGGCCAGAAACCCGTGATCATGCCTGTGGAGTAGGTGAGGGAAGCCGTCGCGCTCTGATCCGGAGCCGGTGGAGGGGGACATGCTGCGCTGTTTGCGCTGTCCCAGGCGACTGAACCAAACGGGAACGCGTCGTTGGCGCGCGCCAGTGCCTCCGCTTGGTCCCCACCGATCGCCAACACCCTGGCGGCATCGCGCGCTGCTGACCCCAGACTGGCCTGGAGGAAGAAGAGCCTCCCCCCCTCCAAGACGGCGATGAACATGCTGAAAAGGAGCAGGAAAATGAGGGCAAACTCGACGACGGCGGCGCCCCTATCGCCCTGGGCTCTCATCAACCTGCTCCTACCGTGTTCCTCACCGACGCATTGCGCTGCTCAACCACGTCGGCTCGCCAGGGTCACGTGCCCCTGGCGAGCCGGTCGCGAAGACCTTGATCAGGGAGTAGTAACGAGGCCGTTGAGGTACGCCCGGATGTCATTCCAGACATTGGTTAGGCCAGTGTTCAGGGCGGTAGCGCCCAGGATGAGCACGATGGAAATACCGCCGATGACGAGCGCGTACTCCACAACGCCAGCGCCGCGTTCCTTGTCGCCGAGACGCGCCTTGAGGGTGGCGAGGGTGTAGAAGAGAGCAGCCATGAGGACTCCTATGGGTGACGCAGGTCTACCCCCCAGGGGAGTCCTGCTGATGGTGAATAGGTCAACCGGAGTGGGGACCCGCTCCAGCCACGGCCGAGTCTGCCTCACAGGTTCCTCCAAGGCAAGACCCAATTTGATCTTCAACGTCACGGCCTGATAACGGCTACGTCGCAGGTGTGCCGCCCGTCACCTTTACCGAGGCTTTACCTGACCTTGACGAACCCTGAACGTCGCAGGTGGGGGGTTGCCACGGGACGCATCAAGCCCCGCCAGCACCACGTCCGGCGGGGCTCGATGTGTCGTTGATCACTTGAGGAAGTCAGGCACGTCCAGGTCGTCGTTCTCGTCCTCGAACGTCACCTGACGCGGGGGCTGCTGCACCGGGCGCTGGGCCTGCGGGGCCGGCTGCTGCGGGGCCTGGGCCGGCTGGGCCTGCGGGTTTCCTTCGCCCTGCTGGCCCTCGCCCTGTCCCTGCTCGGCACCGTGCTGACCCTGCTGGCCGCCGCCCTGCCCACCGAACTGACCACCCTGCTGGGTCGCGGCCTGGGGCGTCGCCCGGCCCTGCTGACTGCCCTGCGGGCCCCCCGGAGCACCGACCGGGCGCTGCTGCGCCTGCTGGGCAGCCGGCTGCTGGGCCGAACGCTGCTGCTGCGGCTGGCGGCCCGGCTGCACCTGGCCGAGCGCACGCTCGTCGCTGCGGGTCTGCGGGGCTCCCCCGTCGAACCCAGCGGCGATGACAGTCACGCGCACCTCGTCGCCGAGGGAGTCGTCGATGACCGCACCGAAGATGATGTTGGCCTCCGGGTGCGCGGCCTCCTGCACCAGGCGGGCCGCCTCGTTGATCTCGAACAGGCCCAGGTCCGAGCCGCCCTGCACCGACAGCAGCACCCCGTGCGCCCCCTCGATGCTGGCCTCCAGCAACGGCGAGCTGATCGCCAGCTCGGCGGCCTGAACGGCCCGGTCCTCGCCCCTGGCGGAGCCGATGCCCATGAGCGCCGACCCGGCACCCTGCATGACCGACTTGACGTCGGCGAAGTCGAGGTTGATCAGGCCCGGCGTGGTGATGAGGTCGGTGATGCCCTGCACACCCGACAGCAGCACTTGGTCGGCCGAGCGGAAGGCGTCCAGCATGCTGACCGTGCGGTCGGAGATCGACAGCAGCCGGTCGTTGGGGATGACGATGAGGGTGTCGACCTCGTCGCGCAGCGAGGCGATGCCGGTCTCGGCCTGGTTCGCGCGACGCCGGCCCTCGAAGGTGAACGGCCGCGTCACGACACCGATGGTCAGCGCGCCCAGCGACTTGGCGATCTTGGCCACGACCGGCGCGCCACCGGTGCCGGTGCCGCCGCCCTCGCCGGCGGTGACGAAGACCATGTCGGCCCCGCGCAGGGCCTCCTCGATCTCCTCGGTGTGGTCCTCGGCGGCACGGCGACCCACCTCGGGGTCGGCGCCGGCGCCCAGACCGCGGGTCAGCTCGCGGCCTACGTCGAGCTTGACGTCGGCGTCGCTCATGAGCAGCGCCTGGGCGTCGGTGTTGATGGCGATGAACTCGACACCCTTGAGGCCGACCTCGATCATCCGGTTGATGGCGTTGACGCCACCACCGCCGATGCCGACGACCTTGATGACGGCTAGGTAGTTCTGCGCAGCGGACACAAGTGGACCTTTCGGGGCTTCGATCAGTGCTGGGACGTGCGTGGTGCTCGTCCGGCGATCATAGGTGGGCACCCCCACCCCGGGTCGAGACCGTGAACCTCGACCTCAGGTTCACCCTTCCGTGTCCGCCAGGCCCTGCGGTCAGCCCTCCGGCGGCGCCGGCGGGATCCCCTGCACCGACGGGGTGTCGGGGGTCCGCACGTCGATCGTCTGCGGGGCCCAACCCTGGGGGTCGATGCTCTCCTGGTCGACGAGCGCCCGCACGACCTGCCACTTCTTCTCGGTGTCCGTGGGCTGTCCCCACAGCACGGTGAGCTGGTCGACCGTCAGGGTGACCGCGCCGCTGCGGTCCATCCTGGGCGTGTCCAGCTCCCCCTCGAGCTCGGCGGGGTCGGGGCGGGTGCGCCACAGCTCGACCAGCCCGCGCACCGTCTCCTGGTCCAGGTCCGCCGGCTCCTCGGACACCCTCACCGCAGGGAGCTTGTTGGACGCCTCGTCGACCTGCTCGAAGACCACGCCGCCCTCGTCGGCCAGCCACGTCTGCTTGCCCTTGCGCAGCGCCAGCGCCGGCTCGCGCAGCTCGACGGTGTAGCTGATCGAGGAGGGGTAGTCGCGGTCCAGGGTCACCGACCGCACCCGCTTCTCCCCCTCGAGCACCCGTTGCGCCAGGTTGTGCTCGGACACCCGCGCCAGCGGCCGGCCCATCGGGATGTCGGCGTGGTGGACGACGCTGTCGGCCAGCTCGCCCTCGGCGCCCTCGACCGTGATCTCCTCGACGACGAAGGCCGCGGAGTAGAAGAACAGGAACACCAGGCCGCCGGCGAACAGGGCCACGAGCAGCCCCCACAGCAGGAAGGCGCGGCGCACGGCCCCCGGCCGCGGCGGGCGGGCCAGCCGTTCCTCCCCCTCCCCCCGTCGTCCCGGCAGCCGGTCCGCGACGGCGTCCGGCACCCACCTCACCGCCGGCTCACCGCCTCGTCGTCGTCCAGCAGCTTCAGCAGCCGCGGCCCCACCGTCGTCACGTCGCCGGCACCCACGGTCACCACGAGGTCGCCGGGCCGCACGAGGTCGGCGAGCACCCCCGGCGTCGCGTCCAGGCTCTCGGCCACGACCACCCGCTCCGGTCCGCCGAGCGCCTCGACCCGGTCGGCGAGCAGCTGGCTGGTGACCTCCGGATACTGCTCCTGGGTCTCCCGCGCCCCGTAGACCGGCATGAGGACGAGCACGTCGGCCCCGGCCAGCCCGGCGGCGAACCCGTCGACGAAGTCCCTCGTCCGGGAGAACAGGTGCGGCTGGAAGGCCACCACCACCCGTCGCCCGTCCGCCGCCGACCGCGCCGCGGAGACCACGGCGGCGACCTTCGGCGCGTTGTGCGCGTAGTCGTCGACCACCTCGACGCCGCCCGCCTCGCCGACCCGCTCGAAGCGCCGGTGCGCCCCGGGGAAGAGGGCCAGCCCGGCGAGCACCCGCGTCGGGTCCGCGCCCAGGCCCACGGTCGCCGCCAGCAGCGCCGCCGTCGCGTTGTGCGCGCTGTGCTCCCCCGGCACCGGCACGACCACCTCGAGCTCCTGGGCCTGCGCGAACGGGCCCACGGCGCGCCGCACCCGCAGGGTCGCCCGCGCCGTCATCCCCCGGGAGGTCACGTCGCGCAGCAGCACGTCCGGCCCCGCCCCCGTGCCGTCGTCCTCGCCGTCGGGCGCGCCCGCACCGGTCCCCCAGGTGAGCACCTCCACGTCGGGACGGGTATGCCGCGCGCGCTCGGCCAGGCGCGCGGCCCCCGGGTCGTCGACGTTGGTGACGAGCAGCCCGCCGGGCGTGATCGTGCCGACGAACTCCTCGTAGGCCCGCTCGACCTCCTGGGCCGTGCCGTAGAAGTCGAGGTGGTCGGGCTGGACGTTGGTCACGACCGCGACCTGCGGCCGGTAGACGACGAACGTGCCGTCGCTCTCGTCGGCCTCGACGACCACCGGTGCACCCGGTGCCCCGGGCGCGGCGTTGGTCGGGACGGCGGCGGCCGGGTCCCCGGCAGCGGCCGCCTTCCCTTCGGCGCCCCGCTCGACCGACGGCGCCACGGCCAGCGGCGCGCCGATGACGAAGCCCGGCTCCAGCCCGGCCGCCTGCAGGGCGACCGTCGTCATCGCGCTCGTCGTCGTCTTGCCGTTGGCCCCCGCCACCGCCACGGCCGGCCGGCCGTGCAGCAGCGCGGCGATGCCCTGGGAGCGGTGCAGCACCCGCAGGCCCCGCTCCCGGGCGGCGGCCATCTCGCTGTTGTCCTCGGGGACCGCCGACGACACGACGACCGTGTCGACCCCGTCGACGTGCGCGGCGTCGTGACCGACGAACACCGTGGCCCCCTCGGCCTCCAGGGCCCGCAGGGTCGGCGAGTCGGCCCGGTCGCTGCCCGAGACCGGCACGCCGGCCGCCATGAGCATCCGGGCGACGCCGGACATCCCCGACCCGCCGATGGCCACGAGGTGGACGCGGCCCAGCGCGGCGGCGGGCGGCACGTCGGCGGACAGGTCGAAGCGGGACGGGGTGCGCCCGCCCGTCGGGCCGGTGCCCGTCGGGCGGCCGGTCACCGGTGCCCCGCCGCGTCGAGGACGAGGTCGACGAGGACGTCGTCCGCGTGCCGCTCCCCGTGCTCCGCCGCGGCCGCGCCCATGGCCGCGAGCCGCTCGGGGTCGGTGACGAGGGGCAGCACGGTCGAGCGGACCCGGTCGGCGTCGAGCAGGGCGTCCTCGACGACGATCCCGCCGCCGGCCGCCACCACCTCTGCGGCGTTGAGCCGCTGCTCGCCGTTGCCGATCGGCAGCGGCACGTAGACCGCGGGAAGGCCCACCGCGGCCAGCTCGCTGACCGTCCCGGCGCCGGAGCGTCCCAGGGCCAGGTCGGCCACGGCGTAGGCCAGCTCCATCCGGTCGGTGTAGGGCAGCGCGACGTAGCGGGCGCCGGTCCCCGGGTCGGCCTCCGGCACGTCCACGTCCTTGCCCGCCCCGGTCAGGTGCAGCACCTGGACCCCGGCGGCGAGCAGGTCGCCCGCGGCGCCGGCGACGGCCTCGTTGAGCCGCTGGGCCCCCAGCGACCCGCCGAAGACCAGCAGGGTCGGCCGGCCGTCGTCCAGGCCGAAGTGCGCCAGCCCCTCGGCGCGCGTCGCCGCCCGGTCGAGGTCGCGGATCTCGGCGCGCAGCGGCAGCCCCACCCGGCGGGCGTTGGGCAGCGCGGTCGTCGCGAACGTCGTGGCGACCGCCGTGGTGAACCGGGCCCCAAGCCGGTTGGCCAGCCCCGCCCGGGCGTTCTGCTCGTGGATGACGATCGGCACGCCCGCGCGTCGGGCGGCCAGGTAGGCCGGGGTCGCGACGTAGCCGCCGAAGCCCACGACCACGTCGGCGTCCTTGTCCCGCAGCACCGCCAGCGCGGTGCCGACGGCCCGCTGCAGCGAGCTGGGAAAGCGCACCGCGGCCATCCCCGGCCGGCGCGGGAAGGGCACCTTGGGCACGGTCGTCAGCTCGTAGCCGCGCTCGGGCACGAGCCGGGCCTCCAGGCCCTCGGCGGTACCGAGCACGGTGATGGTGGCGTCGGGCACCCGGCGGCGCAGGGCGTCGGCCGTGGCCAGGAGCGGGTTGACGTGGCCGGCGGACCCGCCGCCGGCGAGGACGACGGACAGCGGGCTCATCGACGGCCCTTCGGTCCGCCACGGGGACGAGGCGCCGCCCGGGTGCTCCCCCGCGGCGCTGCCCGCGTGGCAGCCCGCGGCGTGGCGTGCGTGGACGTCCGGGGCGTGGTCCGCCCGGTCGTGCGCGCCGCGCCCGGCCTGCTCCCGCGGCCGGCGCCCGAGCGGCCGGTGGTGACCGCGGCGTACGTCCGGTCCAGGCTGGAGGTGCGCTGGGCCAACGCCTCCCGAGCCCCGGGCAGCGAGCGGGCCAGGGACAGCAGCAGGCCGATGCCCATGAGCGCCGCCAGCAGCGCCGACCCGCCGGAGGAGACCAGCGGCAGCGGCACCCCGATGATCGGCAGCATCCCGATGACCGAGCCGATGTTGAGCACGGCCTGGCCCAGCAGCCAGATGAGCATCCCGGCGGCGGCCAGCCGGGTGAACATGTCCTCGGCCTGGGACACGATCCGGAAGATGGCGTAGGCCAGCACGGCGAACAGGGCCAGCACGCCCATCGTCCCCGGCAGCCCCAGCTCCTCGCCGATGATGGCCAGGATGAAGTCGTTGTGCGGCTCGGGCAGCAGCCCCCACTTCTCCCGCGACTCCCCCAGGCCCAGGCCCCACCAGCCGCCGTCGGCCAGGGCGTACTCCGCGTGCACCTTCTGGAAGCAGCCGTCGACCTGCGGGCTGTCGCAGACGTCGCCGAGCCAGACCTGGATGCGCTGCATGCGGTTGGCGCTGCCCGCGGCCAGGTAGGCCACCCCCAGCACGGCGACCGCGCCGACGCCGAGGAACCAGCGGGCGGGCAGCCCTGCCGCCCACAGCAGCCCGACGAGGATGGCCAGCATGATCATCCCGGTGCCCAGGTCCTTGCCCTGCAGCACCAGCCCGACGAGGACGATCCCGACCGGGAAGACCAGCGGCACGCTGGCCTGCCAGACGCGGTGCACGACCTTGCGCTTGGCGGCCAGCACGGCGGCACCGAAGACGACGAGCGCCAGCTTGCCGAACTCCGAGGGCTGCACGGTGCGCCCGGCGATCTCGATCCAGTTGCGGTTGCCCTGGAACTCCACGCCCATGCCGGTGAACACCGCGGCCTGCAGGCCGAGGGCGAGGATCACCGCGGGCCAGGCCAGCCGTTTCCACGCCACGACCGGCAGCCGCGCCCCCAGCGCGGCCAGGGCGACGCCGGCCACGGCGTAGAACACCTGGGCCAGGAAGACGGTGTAGCTGTTGCCGCTCTCGACGTAGGACCGCACGCTGCTGGCGGAGAGCACCATGACCAGGCCGAGCCCGGTGAGCAGCCCGGCGGAGACGAGCACGAGGTAGTAGGGCGCCACCGGCGAGCGCAGCCAGTCGCCCACCGACTCCATCGTCCAGCCCTGGCGGGCTCGGGCTCGGGAGGGGTATGCGGTCGCGCCGCCCGGGGCGGAGCCCCCGCCCCGGGCGGACCCGGGCCCGGCGGGACCGGGCGTGCGCGGACGGGTGGTGGTCGTCATACCCCCTCCTGCTCCCCCAGGCCGAGGTGGCGGCGCACGGCCGCGGCGAAGACGTCGCCGCGGGAGCCGTAGCTGGGGAACATGTCGAGGGAGGCGGCGGCCGGCGAGAGCAGCACGACGTCGCCCGGGGACGCCAGCTCGGCGCACCGGGCGACCACCCGGTCCATGAGCGCGTGCAGGCCGTCCATGTCCCCATGGTCGGCGACCCCGGCGTCGTGGACGGGGACATCCGGCGCGTGTCGGGCCAGCGCCTGCGCGACGAGGTCGCGGTCGGAGCCGAGCAGCACGACGCCGGAGAGCCGGCCGGAGACCAGGCGGACGAGCTCGTCGACGTCGGCTCCCTTGAGCTGGCCGCCGGCGACCCAGACGATGCGTTCGTGCGCGGCGAGGGCGGCCTGGGCGGCGTGCGGGTTGGTCGCCTTGGAGTCGTCGATCCAGGTGACGCCGTCGACCTCGGCGACGATCGCGGTGCGGTGGGCGTCGGTGCGGAAGGAGCGCAGCCCCTCGCGGACGGCGACAGGGGCGATGCCGGCGGCCCGGGCCAGCGCGGCGGCGGCGAGGGCGTTGGCGACCAGGTGCGGCGGGGCCGGGGTGGACCCGTCGCCGCCGGAGGCCTTCGCCAGGTCGGCCAGGGTGCCCAGCTCGGCGGCCGAGGTGGCCCGCTCCTCGACGAAGGCGCGGTCGGCCAGCACGTCCTCGACGACGCCGACCATGGACAGGCCGGGGATGCCGAGGGTGAAGCCGACGGCACGGCAGCCCTCGACGACCTCGGCCTGCTCGACCATCGTCTCGGTGCGCGGGTCCTCGACGTTGTAGACGCAGGCCACCTGGGTGCGCTCGTAGACGCGGGCCTTGTCGGCGGCGTAGGCCTCCAGGCCCCCGTGCCAGTCGAGGTGGTCGGGGGCCAGGTTGAGCACGGTGGAGGCCAGCGGGCTCATCGTGTGGGTGAAGTGCAGTTGGAAGCTGGACAGCTCGACCGCCAGCACGTCGTAGGGCTCGGGGTGCTGCACGGCGTCGAGCACGGGGGTGCCCACGTTGCCGACCGCGGCCGCCCGCAGCCCGGCCGCCTGCAGGATCGAGGCGAGCAGCTGCACGGTCGTGGTCTTGCCGTTGGTGCCGGTGACGACCAGCCAGGGGGCGGCGCCGACGCGGGGGCGCAGCCGCCAGGCGAGCTCGACCTCGGACCAGACGGGTACGCCGCGGTCGACGGCGCCGGTCAGGACGGGGTGGTCGGGCCGCCAGCCGGGCGAGGTGACGACGAGGTCGACCTCGAGGTCGCCGCCGCCGTCGGCGGTCGGCCAGCCGGCGACGTGCTCGGCCCCGCGCCGCACGTCGGCGCCGAGGATGCCGAGGATCCCGGCCTGGGTCTCCTGCCGCTCCCCGCCGGAGCCGGCGTCGAGCACGGTGACCTGCGCCCCGTGCTGGATCAGCGCGTCGGCGGCGGCGAAGCCGGTGACCCCCAGGCCGGTGACGAGCACGCGCAGACCGGCCCAGTCGGCGTCGCGGTGGGTCAGCTCCTCCAGCGGCGCGGTCACAGGTTCGCCACCCACTCGCCGTAGAACAGGCCCAGCCCGATGGCCACGCAGATGCCGGCGATGATCCAGAACCGGATGACGATCGTCACCTCGGCCCAGCCGAGCAGCTCGAAGTGGTGCTGCAGCGGTGCCATCCGGAAGACCCGTTTGCCGGTCAGCTTGAACGAGGCGACCTGGATGATGACCGAGAGGGTGATGAGGACGAACAGCCCGCCGAGGACGGCCAGCAGCAGCTCGGTGTGCGTGGTGATCGCCAGGCCGGCCAGGCCGCCGCCGAGGGCCAGCGAGCCGGTGTCGCCCATGAAGATCTTCGCCGGGGAGGCGTTCCACCACAGGAAGCCGAACGTCGCCCCCGCGACCGAGGCGGCCACGACCGCCAGGTCGAGGGCGTCGGAGACGTCGTAGCAGTTGGGGCCGGGGGCCAGCTGGCAGTTCTGGTTGTACTGCCAGATCCCCATGATCGAGTAGGCGCCGAAGACCATGACCGAGGCCCCGGTCGCGAGCCCGTCGAGGCCGTCGGTGAGGTTGACCCCGTTGGACGCCCCGGCGATGAGGAGGTTGGCCCAGACGATGAACAGGATCGTGCCGAGCACCGGCCCGGCGACCGCCAGGTCGAAGGAGGTGTCGCGGACGAAGGAGATCGCCGTCGAGGCCGGGCTGCGGGTCGCGTCGCCGGGCTTCTGCAGGGCCAGGATCGCGAAGATCACCGCCACGAGCGTCTGCCCGGCCAGCTTCTCCACCGACGTCAGGCCCAGGGACCGCTGCTTGGCGATCTTGGTGTAGTCGTCGAGGAAGCCGATGAAGCCCAGCCCGGTGATGAGGAAGAGCACGAGCAGCGCGCTGATGGTGAACCGGCTGTGGGTGACCTCCACGAAGCCGGACATGTCGAGCAGGATGAGCGCCAGGTGGGAGATCCCGTAGCCGAGCAGGGTCGCGCCGATGATCACCGCCCCGCCCATCGTGGGCGTGCCCCGCTTGGTGTGGTGGCTGGTGGGGCCGTCGTCGCGGATGAACTGGCCGTAGCCGCGCCGGACGAGGAAGCGGATGAACAGCGGGGTGCCGAAGAGCGCGACGAACATCGCCACCGCCCCGGCGAGGAGCACGTTGACCATCAGACGTCGCCCTTCCCGGCGAGCTCGTCGCCGAGCAGACGCAGGCCGGAGTCCCGGCTGGACTTCAGCAGCACCACGTCGCCGGGGCGCAGCAGCCGGCCGAGCACCTCGGCGGCCTCGTGCCGGTCCTCGACGTGGGTGGTGGCGGCTCCGCCGCCGGCGGTGTATGCCGTGCCCGCCGGCCGGGCGAGCCCGCCCACCGTGACGAGGTGGTCGGTGCCGAGCTCCGCGGCCAGTGCGCCGACGCCGGCGTGCTCGTCGTCGCTGCCCGGGCCCAGCTCGAGCATCCCGCCGACCACGGCGACGGTGCGGCCGTCGGCGCGGCGCATCGACGCCAGCGCGCGCAGGGCGGCCCGCATCGACTCGGGGTTGGCGTTGTAGGCGTCGTTGACGACCGTCACGCCGTCGGGCCGTGCGGTGACCTCCATCCGGTGGCGCGACCGGGGCTGCGCGGCGCCGAGCGCGTCGGCGACCTGCTCCCACGGCATACCCCACTCGGCGGCGACGGCCGAGACGGCCAGGGCGTTGCCGACCTGGTGCTCCCCCACGACCTGCAGGGTCACGGGCAGGCCCTCGGGGTCCGTGCCCGGCGCACCGCCCTCGACGGCGCGGGCGTGCAGGCGGAAGGTGGCCCGGCCCTGCTCGTCGAGCCGCACGTCGTCCGCGCGCAGGTCCGAGTCGGCGGACCGCCCGACGAGCACGGTGCGGGCACCGGCGGCGTCGGCGTGCCGGCGCATGCCCCGCACGACCTCGTCGTCGGCGTTGAGCACGGCCAGCCCCCCGGCGGGCAGCGCCTGGACCAGCTCGGACTTGGCCTCGCCGATCGCCTCGCGGGAGCCGAACTCGCCCAGGTGCGCGCTGCCGACGTTGAGCACGACGGCGACCTGGGGCGGGGCGACGGCGGTGAGGTGGGCGATGTGCCCCCGGCCGGAGGCGCCCATCTCGGCGACGAGGTAGGCGGTCTCCTCGGTGAGCCGGCAGACGGTCAGCGGCACGCCGACCTCGGAGTTGTAGGACGCCTCCGGCGCCAGCGTGCGGCCCAGCCGCTGCAGCACCTGGGCCATGAGGTCCTTGGTGGAGGTCTTGCCCGAGGAGCCGGTGATCCCGACGGTGCGCAGGCCCCCGGCGGCGGTGCACCGGTCGACGACCTCGCGGCCGAGGGCGGCGAAGGCGCGGGTGACGGCGTCGTAGGGCGGCCGGTCGGGCCGCTCGGAGAGGCGCTGCGGGTCCTCCTCGACGACGACGCAGGGCAGCGCGTCCACGGGACGGTTGGTCAGCGCGGCGGCCGCCCCCTGCCGGGCGGCGGCCGCGACGAAGTCGTGCCCGTCGGCGCTCTCGCCCCGACGGGCGACGTAGAGCCCGCCGGGTCCGGCCTCCCGGGAGTCGGTGACGACGGCGCCGGTGATGGTCACCTGCGCCGTCTCGTCGGTGGCGGGGACGACCCGCCCACCGGTCACACCCGCGATCTCGCGGAGTGTCAACGGGATCACTCAGCCGGTCCCTTCGTCTCGAATCGCGGTCCGACCCAGTGTCGCACCGGATCCGTCGGGGGCAGGCTCGGCGGGGTCGTACTCCAGCGGCACGGTGGGCGGCGCCGTGGTGGCCGGCTCCACCCCCTCCTTGACGAGGGCGTAGCGCATGATCTTGCTGAACACCGGGCCGGCGATGACGCCGCCGAAGGTGTGGATCCGGGTCGGCTTCTGGATCGCGACGGCCACGACGAACCGGGGGTCGTCGGCGGGTGCGAAGCCCATGAACGAGCTCGTCACCCCCTCGTAGCGGCCCTTCTCCTGGTCGTAGCGGTCGGCGGTGCTCGTCTTGCCGGCGACGTGGTAGCCCTCGATCGCCGCGGCCGGCGCGGTCCCGCCGGTGCTGGCGACCTGCTGCATGATCGTCGTCAGCGTCTCGGCCGTCTCCTCCTGGATGACCCGCTCCCCGGAGGGCACCGAGGTCTCGGTGTAGCGGCCCTCGGCGTCGGTGGTGCCGGCGACGATCGAGGCGGGAACCCGGACCCCGTCGTTGGCGATCGTCTGGAAGACCGTGGCCTGCTGGAGCAGGGTGGAGGAGACGCCCTGGCCGTACATCACCGTGTAGCGGGTGGTCGCGCTCCAGGTGCCCGGCTCGGGCAGCAGGCCGACCGACTCGCCCGGCAGGCCCAGGCCCCTGGTCGTGCCGATGCCGAACTTGCGGAACCAGTCGTAGAGCTCCTGGTCCTCCAGGTCCTCCCCGTAGAGGATCGTGCCCATGTTGGAGGAGCGGGCCAGCACGCCGGCGAAGGTCAGGTGCCGCAGCGGGTGCTCCTCGGCGTCCTTGAAGGTCGTGCCGCCGCGCTGCAGCCGGACGGGCACCTCGATCGGCGTGTCCATCTGCACCAGCCCCTTCTCCAGGGCGGCGGCGGCGGTGATGACCTTGGCGGTGGAGCCGGGCTCGTAGACGTCCTCGACGGCCGCGTTGCGCATCCCCTCCGACGTCTGGGAGTCGTCGGCGGGGTCGAAGGTGGGGTAGCTGGCCAGCGCCAGCACCCGGGAGGTGCGCGCGTCGAGGATGACGGCATACCCCGACAGGGCCCCGGCCTCCTCGACCCGCTGGCGGACGGCGTCGTAGGCGTACCACTGCAGGTCGGCGTCGAGGGTCAGCCGCACGTCCTGGCCGGGCTCGGCGTCGTCCTCCTGGTAGAGGCCGGTGGTGATCCGCTCCCCCTCGCGACCGACCTCGAAGACGGCCTCCCCGGGGGTGCCGGTGAGCTGCTCGTCGTGGACGAGCTCCAGGCCGCCGGCCGGCATCTCGCCGGCGCCGATCCAGCCCACGAGCGGGGCGGCCGCCTCGCCGAGGGGGTAGTCGCGGCGCATGACGTTCTCGGCGGACAGGCCGCGCACGTTGCGCGAGCGCAGCTCCTGCCAGGTGGCGGGCGACTCGTCGGGGGCGACGACGGCGTACTGCTCCCCCAGCGGCTCCTCGAGCCGGCGCAGTACGTCGGCCTCCTTCTCGCCGGTGACCTCCGCCACGACCTGGGCGACGGCGGCGAACCCCCTGGCGACCTCCTCGCCCTCGTCGTCGCGCAGCACGTAGTCCTCGGCCAGCGTCGGGTCGGCGATGACCTTGCGGCGCTCGACGCTGACGGCGAGCCCGGCGCCGTCGACGTCGGTGATGGCCCCGCGCGGGGCGGGGATCGCGGTGACGTTGAGCCGGCCGTCGAGCGCGGCGGCCGAGACGCTGGCGGCGTCCAGGCCCTGGAGGCGCACGAGCTGGGCGCCGAACAGGCTCAGGACGAGCAGGACCGCCAGCAGCAGGACCCGCGTGCGAGTGCGCGGGTGCCCCACCCCGGGGTGGACGGCCCCCAGGGACCGTCTGCCACCGCGTGCTGCTGCCACTGGAAGGTCACCTCGCGGGAGTCGGTCGGGAGGGTCGGTCGGTCAGTCGGAGGCGGCCGTCCCGGCCGGGTCCGCCACGCCCGTCGCGGGCAGGTCAACGGTAATCGTGCGACCGCCGTCGCTCATGGAGGCCACGCCGGTGATGGCGCCGTCGGACAGCCGCAGCGTGGCCGTGGACGGGGCCGGGACCATGCCGAGCTTGCGGGCGGCCTTCGCCAGCGTCTCGGGCGACTCGAGCCGGTCGAGCTCGGCCTGGAGGGTGACCTTCTCGTCGTGCAGCGCGGTCTGCTCGGCGGCCAGCCGCCCCAGCACGTAGGAGCCCTCGGCCCGGTGGGTGTTGAGGACCAGGACCACGCTCACCGCGGCCATGATGATGAACAGGCACAGCAGCCGGTATGCCGTGTGCCCGCTCGCGGGGGCGGCGTCCACGACGCGGGTGCGCGACGTGCGCGCGGCCCGGGCCCCGGGCAGGGCCACGGCGGCGGTGGCACCGCCGGAGCGGCGGGGGGCGAACGCGGGGGCGGTGGCGCGGCCGAGCCGGGCACCGACGGTCATCTGGGTCATCGCTGCACCTCGGGGTTGTCGCTGCTGGTCGTCGGGGGCTGGTCGGGGGTGTCGCTGCTGGTCGTCGGGGGCTGGTCCGGGGTGGCACGGGTCCGCTCGGCGGCGCGCAACCGGACGGAGGCGGCCCGGGGGTTGAGGCCGGTCTCGGCGGCGTCGGCCTGCTCGGCGCCGCGGACGAGCAGCCGCAGCCAGGGCCGGTGCTCGGGCAGCTCGACCGGGAAGCCGGGCGGGGCGGTGCTGGTGGCGCCGCCGGCCAGGCCGCGCTTGGTGATCCGGTCCTCGAGCGAGTGGTAGGAGAGCACGACGATGCGGCCGCCGACGGCGAGGGCGGACAGGGCCGCGGTGAGCGCCTGCGACCAGACCGACAACTCGGCGTTGACCTCGATGCGCAGCGCCTGGAAGGTGCGCTTGGCCGGGTGGCCGCCGGAGCGCTGCGACGCGGCGGGGACCACGTCGTGGAGCAGCTCGACGAGCGGGCCGGAGGTGGTGAACGGCTCGGTCTCGCGCCGCCGCACGACCGCCCGGGCGATCTGGCGGGCGAACTTCTCCTCGCCGAAGGTGCGCAGCACGTGGGCGAGGTCGCGGGCGTCGTAGGTGTTGAGCACGTCGGCCGCGGTTCTCCCGGTCGACTGGTCCATCCGCATGTCCAGCGGGGCGTCGGTGCGGTAGGCGAAGCCGCGGTCGACCTCGTCCAGCTGCAGGGAGGAGACCCCCAGGTCGAAGAGGACCGCGTCGGCGCGGCCGCGCGGCGGGGTGAGCGAGGCGAGCACCGCGGGCAGGTCGTCGCTGACGGCGTGGACCGGCACGAACCGGTCGCCGAACGGGGCCAGCCGCTCGCTCGCCAGGGCCAGCGCCTGCGGGTCGCGGTCGATGCCGACGGCGGTCGCCTGCGGGCACGCCCGCAGGACGGCCTCGGTGTGGCCGCCCATGCCGAGGGTGCCGTCGACGAAGAGGGCCCCCTCGTGCTGCAGCGCGGGGGCCAGGAGCTCGACGCAGCGCTCGAGCAGGACGGGGACGTGCCGGTCCGCGGTGGGGACCGGCGGGAGCCCGTCGTCGGGAAGGTCGTCGGTGGGGTCGTCGCTCATGGTGTCGGGCCCGTCGTCAGGTGCGGCGCGACCCGGGGGCCTCCTCCTGGGTCCTGGTCCCCCACCGCCCTGCCGGGTGCCCGCCCGGCACCGGGGAAGAGGTGTCGGGTGCGGCGGTCGGGTCCGGCACGGGGGAAGTCGTGCCGGCGTCCGGTCCGGGATGCTCCGGCGCGGGGGAAGTCGCGTCGGAACGGTTCGGGCGGGGGGAGACCAGGGACCAGGCGGGCGTGCCACCGGGTCACATGACTCCGGGCACCACCTCCTCCGACTGCTCGGCGAAGGCGTCCTCGGTGGCGGCCAGGTAGTCCTCCCAGGCCTTGCTGTCCCACACCTCGACGCGGTTGCCGGCACCGATGACGGTGCAGTCCGAGCTCAGGCCGGCGTAGTCGCGCAGGATCGGCGGGATGGTGACCCGGCCCTGCTTGTCGGGCACCTCGTCGGAGGCGCCGGAGAGGAAGACACGCTGGTAGTCGCGCACGGCCCGCGACGACGTCGGGGTGCTCTGCCACTGGAGGGCGATCCGCTCGAACTCGTCCTGGGCGTAGACGACGAGGCACCGGTCCTGCCCGCGGGTGATGACCAGCCCGTCCTCGAGCTTCTTGCGGAACTTGGCCGGAAGGATGAGCCGGCCCTTGTCGTCGAGCTTGGGCGTGTAGGTCCCGAGGAAGAGCACTCGGACCACCCCCTTCTCGCTCGACGGGTCGTTCTCGCCTCCAGTGCGCCCCACCATACCCCACTTCCCTCCCTCGACAAGAGAAAAGTGGCGGATTTCCCGCACCCAGTATGACGTAGGCCCAGGTCAGACGCGGTGGTGGGAGGTGGGGGGAAACTCTGCGCGGACCACCCTGGAGGCGGCCGACCTTGCCGTCGGAGCGGCCGGGGACCCGCCCCGGGCCGGCCGCGACGACGCCCGCGGAGACGCGGTGGGGAGGGATGTGGAGGACCGGGGTGGGGCGGGGTGGAGGCCGCCGTGGGGCAGGGTGGAGGACCGCCGACCCAGCAGCAGCACGGCCGGGGGTGGCAAGATCGACCCATGGCCGAACCGACGTCGTCCCCGCCCGCGCCCGACTCCGTCGACCTCGACACCGTCCGGCGCGTGGCCGGGGGCATCCACGAAGCCATCACCACGGTCATCGAGGGCAAGGACGAGGTGGTCACCACCGCGGTCACCGTCCTGCTGGCGGAGGGCCACCTGCTCGTCGAGGACGTGCCGGGCGTCGGCAAGACGATGCTGGCCAAGTCGCTCGCGCGGGCGATCGACTGCCAGGTCTCGCGCGTGCAGTTCACCCCCGACCTGCTGCCCAGCGACATCACCGGCGTGAGCGTGTTCAACCAGGACACCCGCCAGTTCGAGTTCCGCCGGGGCGCGATCTTCGCCAACGTCGTGGTCGGCGACGAGATCAACCGCGCCTCCCCCAAGACGCAGTCGGCGCTGCTGGAGTCGATGGAGGAGCGCCAGGTCACCGTCGACGGGCACACCTACCCCCTCCCCCGGCCCTTCCTCGTCATGGCCACCCAGAACCCGATCGAGATGGAGGGGACCTACCCCCTGCCCGAGGCCCAGCGCGACCGGTTCATGGCCCGCCTGTCGATGGGCTACCCCTCGGCCGCCTCCGAGATGGCGATGCTCGCCTCCCACGGCGGCGTCTCCCCGCTGGAGGCGCTGACCCCGGTGACGACCTCCGAGGAGGTGCAGGCCCAGATCGAGGCCATCCGCGAGCTGCACGTCTCCGAGGCGCTGCGCCGCTACGTCGTGGAGCTCATGGCCGCCTCCCGCCACCACCGGATGCTGCGCCTGGGCGCCTCCCCGCGCGCCGGGCTGCAGCTGCTGCGGGCGGCCCGGGCGCACGCCGCCCTCGCCGGCCGCGACCACGTCGTGCCCGAGGACGTGCAGGCGATCGCGGTCCCGGTGCTCTCGCACCGCGTGCTGGCCACCGGGGAGGCGTCGCTGACCCGGCACACCACCGCCGACATCGTCCGGGACGTCGTCGAGCGCACCGCCGTCCCCGCGGGCCGCTGAGGGGACCGATGAGGTCCCCCTGGAAGGTGCTCACCGCCCGGGGCCGGGCGTTCGTCGTCCTCGGGGCGGTGGTGGCCGTCGCCGGCGTGCTCCTGGGCTACGAGGACGTCACCCGCATCGGGCTGGTCCTGCTCGCCCTGCCGCTGCTGGCCCTGCTGCTCGTCCCCCGCCGCACCCCCAAGGTGCGCGTGCTGCGGGAGGTGGAGCCGGTCCGGCTCAGCCCGGAGGAGCGCGGCACCGTCACCGCCCGCTTCACCAACGTCGGCCGCCGCTCCACCCCCGTCTACCTGGCCGAGGAACGGCTCGACCCCCAGCTCGGCGAGCGGCCGCGGTTCGTCCTGCCCCGCCTCGTGCCCGGCGAGGAGAAGCGCCTGCGCTACACCGTCCGCAGCCGCCACCGCGGCGCCTACCACCTCGGCCCGGTGCTGCTGCGGCAGCGGGACCCGTTCGGGCTGACCTTCCTCACCCTGCAGCTGTCCTCGACCGCCGAGGTGCTCGTCCTGCCCCGCCTGCACCTGCTCGGCGAGGGCCGGGTGCGGGGCACCTCCCGCGGCAGCGAGGGTGAGATGCCCCAGATGGTCGCCCTCCACGGCGAGGACGACGTCTCGATCCGCAACTGGCGCCAGGGCGACGAGCTGCGCCGGGTGCACTGGCCGGCGACGGCCCACCGCGGCGAGCTCATGGTGCGTCAGGAGGACCGGCCCGCCCGCCGCCGGGCGCTGCTGCTGCTCGACTCCCGCGACGGGGCCCACCCGGGCTCGGGGGTGCGCACCTCCTACGAGTGGGCCGTCTCCGCGCTGGCGTCGGTGGCCCGGCACCTGGTGGCGGACGGGTTCGTCGTCCACCTGCTCACCGACACCACCCTGCGGGAGGGCACGACCGACCACCCGGTCGACCTCGACGTCGCGCTGACCGCCCTGGCCCGGGTGCAGCCCGACCAAGAAGCCCGGCTCGACCGGCTGGCCGCCGCGGCCGCGCCGTTCACCACCGGCGGGGTCCTGGTGATCGCCGCCGTCGTCGCCGACGACGAGGAGTCGCTGCGCACCCTCGCCGCGATCCGGCAGCCGGGCTCCCGGGCCCTGGCGTTCGTGCTCGACCCGGAGCGCTTCGGCGGCGGCGCGCGCAGCCGCCGGTCGGACCGGGAGGCCGCGCGGGAGGGCGAGCGTCGGGGCCGTCGTCGCGCCGGCGCCGGTGCGGACGCCGGTGCCGAGGGCATCGGCGGTGCCGGCGCCCCCGGCGGCGAGACCGCCCGGCACCGCGAGCTCGCCCCCACCGCCGTCCTCGCGGACGCGGGCTGGCAGAGCGTCGTGGTGGGACCGCATACCGAGATCCCGCAGGCCTGGGCCTCCCTCACCGCCACGGGCGGGCTCGTGGGGACCCCCCGGTGAGGCTGGACCAGGAGGCGTTCGCCCGGGGCATGTGGCCCGAGGGGCTGGTCGCCGCGCTCGCCACGCTCGCCGTGGCGTGGCCGCTCACCGAGCTCCTGCGCGACAGCAGCTGGCTGTGGGCGGCCGTGCTCATGGTCGCCGTCGTGGCCCTCACCGGTGCCGTGCTGCGCACCCTGGACGTGCCGCCGAGCCTCGTCGCCCTGGCCCAGCTGCTGCTGGGCCTCACCGGGCTCATGCTGACCTACCTGCGCGAGACGCTGTGGCGGGGGCTGCTGCCGACCGGGGAGACCCTCGACCAGGTGGGCGTGCTCCTCCGGGAGGCCGGGACGGTCCTGCAGACCTACGCCGCACCGGCGCCGGTCACCGAGGGCGTGTCGTTCCTGCTCGTCTCGGTGCTCACCCTCACCGCCGTCTCGGTCGACTCCATGGGCGTCACCGGACGGGCCCCGGCCGGGGCGGGGATCCCCCTGGCGGCCGGGTTCCTCGTGTCCGTGTCCAACACGGGGCGGGCGATGGAGCCGTGGTACTTCGCGGCCGTGGCCGTCCTCTGGCTGATCATGCTCGCCCAGCAGGGCCACCGCGTGCTGGCCGGCTGGTCCTCGGCGGACCGGCGCGAGGCGCGCGGCGACGACATCGGGGTCAAGGTGCCCTCCTACCGGGGCCTCGGGCAGGTGCTCGGGGCGCTGGCGCTGGTGGCCGCCGTGCTGGGGGCGGCCGCGCTGCCCCACCTGCCGCCGACCTTCTTCGGCGACGGGCTCGCGCGCAACCCCGACGCCCGGACCGCCGGCGGCGGCGGGGACGTCACCTTCACCGAGACGATGGACCCGGCCCAGGACCTGCGGAACCAGTCCCGCACGCCCGTGCTGACCTACCGGACCACCGCCACCCGGCTCGAGCCGCTGCGCGTCACCGCCACCGAGCGGTGGGAGGACGGCCGGTGGGTCGCGCCGCAGCGCACGCAGAGCGGGCTGACGCAGGTGGGCGAGCCGATCCCCCCGCCCCCCGGCCTCGGCGACGACGTGCCCGTGCAGGAGCAGCAGCTCACCGTGACGGGCAACTCCCTGGAGCCGCCGCACCTGGCGACCTCCACCCCGCTGGTGGCCCTCGACCTGCCCGAGGACGCGGCATACCGCTTCGACCCGGACGACCGGACCGTCGTCCTGCAGACGCCGGCGACGTCGTACGGGACGACCTACCTGGCGGTGGGTGGCTCGGGCTCGCTGCCGGAGGGGGTCGGCGCGTCGCCGGCCGACCCGGGGCAGTTCGACCCCGAGGTGCTCGAGGTCGACCCGGTCTCCCGGGCGGCGGTCGAGGAGCTGACCGCCGAGGTCGTCGGGGAGGAGACGAACACCCTGGAGACGGCCGTGCTCATCCAGGACCACCTGCGCTCCAGCGCCTACACCTACTCGCTGACCCTCGCGCCGGAGGCCCAGGACGACGCCAGCGACCCGATCGGCGGGTTCCTCGACACGCGGCAGGGCTACTGCGTGCAGTTCGCCACCGCGATGGTGATGATGGCGCGCACCGAGGGCATCCCGGCGCGGATGGCCGTGGGCTTCCTGCCCGGCGACCCACAGCCGGACGGCACCCGGTCCGTGGTCGCCTCGGACGCGCACACCTGGCCCGAGCTGTGGATCGAGGGGATGGGCTGGACCCGGTTCGAACCGACCCCCGGGGTGCGGAGCGAGGCTCCGCCGGCCTACGCCCGGGCGCAGGAGGGCGGCGACACCGAGCCGACCACGACGACGGTCACCCAGACGCCCACGCCGACCGAGACCGAGGCGCCCGCCCCGGCCCCGGAGCCGGAGGAGACCTGGCAGGACCGGCTGGGCGACCTGCTGCCGCTCATCGGCAAGATCCTGCTTGGCCTGCTCGTCATGGGCCTGCTGCTGGCGATCGTGCCGTGGGCCGGCAGGCGCCACCGCGAGCGCGCGCTGGCGGAGGCCACGACCCCGGCCGAGCAGGCGGAGGCCCACTGGACGTGGCTGACCCGCAGCCTGCGGGACCTGTCGGTGCCCGACCCGCCGGAGCGCAGCCCCCGGGCGATGGGCCGGCACTACCGGTCCGTGACCACGCTGAACCGCTCCGGGGAGGCCGCCCTGGCCCGGCTGACCGCGGTTCTCGAGCAGGCGCGCTACGGCCGGCCGGGGTCGGTGACCCCGGGCCAGGTCGAGCCGCTCGGCGACGACGTGCGCCGGGTCGTGGAGCAGGTGCGCGAGGCCACGCCGTGGAACGTGCGGGCCAACGCGGCCCTGCTGCCGCGCAGCGGGATGGAGGGGATCAGGTCGATGCTCGGGCGTCGGCGCTGAGTCGACCCCCACGACCGAGGCGCGGAGGCGCCGGGATCCGTCCTCCCGGTCCGGCAGCAGCCGCAGGTCGTCGCCGACGGTGACGTAGAGACCCGTCGGCGTTCATGTCGTACACGGCCGCAGCTCCTGCGGTGCCCAGCGTCGGTGCCGTCGCGGCAGCCACCGCGACGAGGCGGCGTCCCATGGTGCGATCTCCCCGAATGTGCCGGCGCGTTCCACCGGCGGACGTCCCGCCCCGCCTCCTCACACCGGGCGGGCCATCTCCAGGTCGCGCTGACCCGCCAGCCGCGGGTGCGGCAACGAGGCGCCGGTCAGACGGTAGCCGTGCCGCTCGTAGGCCCGCCGTGCGGCGAGGTTGGCCTCCCCCACCTGCAGCACCAGCCGGGTGCAGCCGAGCTCCCGGGCCAGCCCGTGGGACGCCTCGAGCAGCAGATCCACGACGCCCCGCCCCCGGGCGGCGGGCACGACGTAGACCGCCAGCACGAGCGCGTCCCCGCTGCCGGCCTGCAGCCCCAGGACCTGGTTGGTCTCGCGGGTCAGCACGGTCGCGGTGCCCAGCGGCGTGCCGTCGGCGTCGCGCACGTGCAGGGTGCGGTCGTGCGACCGCTGCCGCCAGTCCTCCTCGGCAAGGTGCTGCACGTCCGCCAGCTGGGTCCAGAAGGCGTCCGGCGCGTCGCGCAGCATACCCAGGCGCAGCTCCCGGTAGTCGCGCCAGTCGTCCGGCCCCAGCCGGACGACGTGCAGCCCGACGGGCACCACGGGTCTCAGTCCAGGTAGTCGCGCAGCACCTGGGACCGGCTGGGGTGCCGCAGCTTGGACATCGTCTTGGACTCGATCTGGCGGATCCGCTCGCGGGTCACGCCGTAGACCTTGCCGATCTCGTCGAGCGTCTTGGGCTGGCCGTCGGAGAGGCCGAAGCGCATGGAGACCACGCCGGCCTCCCGCTCGGAGAGGGTGTCCAGCACCGAGTGCAGCTGCTCCTGGAGCAGCGTGAAGGAGACCGCGTCCGCCGGGACGACCGCCTCGGAGTCCTCGATGAGGTCGCCGAACTCGCTGTCGCCGTCCTCGCCGAGGGGCGTGTGCAGCGAGATCGGCTCGCGGCCGTACTTCTGGACCTCGACGACCTTCTCGGGCGTCATGTCCAGCTCCTTGGCCAGCTCCTCCGGGGTGGGCTCACGGCCCAGGTCCTGGAGCATCTGGCGCTGGACGCGGGCCAGCTTGTTGATGACCTCGACCATGTGCACCGGGATGCGGATGGTGCGGGCCTGGTCGGCCATCGCGCGGGTGATCGCCTGGCGGATCCACCAGGTGGCGTAGGTGGAGAACTTGTAGCCCTTGGTGTAGTCGAACTTCTCGACCGCACGGATCAGCCCGAGGTTGCCCTCCTGGATGAGGTCCAGGAAGAGCATCCCGCGGCCGGTGTAGCGCTTGGCCAGGGAGACCACGAGACGCAGGTTGGCCTCGAGCAGGTGGTTCTTGGCGTTCTTGCCGTCCTGGGAGATCCACCACAGCTCGCGCTTGAGCTTGGCGTCGATCTTCTCGCCCGAGTTGAGCTTCTCCTCGGCGAACAGGCCGGCCTCGATCCGCTTGGCGAGCTCGACCTCCTGCTCGGCGTTGAGGAGGGCGACCTTGCCGATCTGCTTGAGGTAGTCCTTGACCGGGTCGGCGGTCGCGCCCGCGGTGACGACCTGCTGGGCCGGCGCGTCGTCGTCGTCGGCGCTGGTGAGGACGAAGCTGTCGTCCTCGCTCTTGGTGGCGGGCTTGACGCCCTCGGCCACCGGCGTGGCCACGGTGGTGTCCTCGGCCGGGGTGGTCGACTCCTCGACCACGAGGTCGGCGTCCGCCTCCACCGCCTCGGCGTCGGGCTCGACGTCCGCAGCCGCGGCCTCGGCGGCCGCCTTCTTGGCGGCGGCCTTCGTGGTGGTGGCCTTGGTCGCCGCGGCCTTCTTCGTGGTGGCGGACTTCGTCGCGGCGGCCTTCGTGGGAGCGGCCTTCTTGGCGGCGGCCTTGGTGGTCGCAGCCTTCGTGGCGGTCTTGGTCGTCCTGCGGGCGGGGCGCGAGGCGCTCGAGGTGTCGTCCCCGGCCGTGGCGTCGTGCTCGGCGTCCTCCGCGGGCGCCTGCGTGGTCGGGGAGGTCGCGGTGGTCTTCTTCGCAGCCGTCTTCTGCGCGGCCGGGGCCGTCTTCTTCGCAGCCGTCCTCTTGGTGGCGGCCGGGGCCTTCTTGGCCGCGACCGGAGCCGTCGCCTCGACGCCGGCGCCGTCCGCGCCCGCGTCCTGGGCCTGGCCATCGGTCGGGGCGGCCTTCTTGGTCGTCCGCCGCGCCGACGTGCCGCGGGTGCGCTTGGTCGTGGTCTGGGCGGTGCCGTCGTCGCGCACCTCGATGGCCGCGTCGCTGAAGACGCGCAGCACCTTCTTGCGCGCGGCGGCGGTGCCGACCTCGGCGACCTCCAGCGCCTCCCGGACCTGGGCCAGCGCCACGTGCCCGTCCTGTGCGCCCTGGGCCAGCAGCGTGCGCAGCGCCTCGTGCTCGAAGGCGGGCGGCAGGTCGGTCGGGACGGCGGGGCGGGTGGTCTTGGCTGTCACGGGAAGAACCAACTCTTTTCGGGCGTGGGCGGGGCGGCCGGGCAGGAGGGATCTGCGACGTGATCCGGACGGCGGAGTGCGTGACCCTGCCGCTCGCAGCAGGTGACCCTCGACATTATAAAACGTCGAGGGCCACCGAAGTATGCCGAGGTCCCCCGCGTCCCTCCCCGGCAGGGCCGGACGGCGCTGGTCGCAGGCCGGCCGGGGACGGGACCTGGGGGGCTGGTCCCGGAGCGGCGGAGGACTACTCGGTGTCGCCCGCCTTGACGGCCAGGACGGGGCAGGACGCCTCGAGGAGGATCCGCTGGGCGTTGCTGCCCAGGATGAGCTTGCCGATGGGGGTGCGCCGCCGCAGGCCGATGACGATCAGCTCGCCCTCGCTCTCCTCGGCGACGTCGACCAGGTCCTCGGCCGGCTCGTTGCCGCGCACCAGGGCGCGCACCTCGTGCTCGATCCCGGCCTCGTCCAGGGCGCGCTGGACCTTGCCCAGCTCGTCCTCGAACCGCTGGGCCTCCTCGGCGTCGAAGTCGCGCCCGCCGCGGTGGGAGTTGACGACCACGAGCTTGGTCTTGCGCAGCATGGCCTCCCCGCTCGCCGCGCGCAGGGCCGCCCGACCCTCACGGGTGGGGATGTAACCGACGATGACCGACATGGGCACCTTCCTCCTTCGACGGGTCCTGCTCGGAGGCTACACCGCGCGCTCAGGCGGCCCGCCCGCGGCCCCGGCGGCGCCCCCGTCGGGCCCCGGCGTCGGTCGCCGCAACGCCCAGGTCGGGCGGCAGGCCGTGCTCGAGGGCCTGCCGCAGCAGCTGGGCCATGCGGTAGTCCGGTTCCAGCTCCAGCGCGAGGTCGGCCGCCTCGTTGGCCAGCGTGCCCTCCCCGGTCCCCCAGGCGACCAGCCCCGCCAGCGTGACGAACGGGACCGACAGGTCGAGGGGCACCTGGCCGGCGAGGGCGATCAGCCGGCCCAGCGCCTCCCCGTCATCGCCCGGCCACGCCGGCAGCAGGTCCTCCACGAGCTCGACCGCCGACGGCTCGAGCAGGTCGTCCAGGGTGAACAGCTGCGGCAGCCACCGCGCCAGGACGACGTCCCGCAGCGTCCTGTCCTGCAGCACCAGGGTCACCGCGGCCAGCTCCCGCGGCGTCGGGGGCCCGGCGAAGGACCCGCCCGCGACCCACCGGCCCAGCGCGCCCAGGGCCTGGAGCCCGTCCAGCTCCCCCGGCGCGACCTCCCGCAGCGCGGCCTCGGTGGCCCTGCTGGTCTCCTCGTCCCGGGCGCGCACCACGGCGACCGCGTCGTCCCGGCCGGGGGCGACCCCGCGGCCGCGCAGGACCAGGTCGGCGACCAGCGGCACGTCGGCCGGGGAGGGCAGCGGCCGCCACCGTCCATCCTGCACCGGCTCCCCCGCCTCGACGAGGGGCAGGTAGGCGTCGGTCCCCACGAGGACCAGGTCGTTGAGGGCGACCTCGTGCGCGTCGGCGAAGGGTCCCAGCCGGGCCGCGGCCAGCCGGCCGAGCTCCTCGTCGGCGTCCCAGAGGAAGCAGTGCAGCACCAGCCGGTGGCCGTGCCGGCGCCGCAGCCGGGCGACCGGGCCGGCGAGCAGCTCCACGGCCTGGTCCAGGTCGTCGGGTCCGGCGAGGTCGGCCCGGGTGGTCATCGCCATCCGGCCGCGCAGCCGGTCGGCCCGTCCCGGCCGGCCGGGGGCGGTGGTCTCCACGGCCGTGGCCACGACCACGAGCGAGTGGCCGGGCCGGTAGCCCAGCAGGTGCGGGAGGGCCGTCATGAGGTGGGCCGGGCCCTGCACGAGCGGGGTCTGCCCGGCGGCCGGGGATGCAGGGGTGGGGCGGTGCGGTCCTGTCGTCTCGTCCATGGGGCCCACAGTGCCGAAGGCGGGCCCGGTCGTGCCGGGCCCGCCCTCGAGATCTGTGGATAACCCCGACGGGGTCAGCCGTGAGTCGTCGTCCGTCAGCCGGCGACGGCGCTCCCGCCCGGCGAGGTCTGGACGAACTCGCGCCGCGCGTGGTCGGCCAGCCGCTTCATGAGCACCCCGTCCAGGCCGGCGCCGACGACGCCACCGGCGATCGGGACGAACCGGATGAGCTTGCCCAGCGCCCGGCCGCCCACGGTCGTGAGCAGGCGGAAGCCGACCGCCTTGTTGACCATCATCCCGGCGGCCTTGGGCATCCGGTCCATGGCCATCCGGGCGAGGCGGCCCGAGCCGGTCATCCCGGCGGCCACGGACAGCCCGGTCTTCTGCAGGATGTCCTCGGCGTCGGCCCCGACGAGGGCCAGGCTGATGGCGGCGCGCGCCCCCGGCGCGTTCACGTCATACCCGCGCAGCTCGGCGATGGCGGCCACCATCCGGGTGGCCAGCACGTAGAAGCCCAGGACGTTGGCCGGCAGCGAGACGGGCATGGTCACCAGGCCGCCCACGCCGGTGACGAACCCGCCGGCGCTCGCCTTCTTGACGTGGTCGGAGACGATCTCGTCCACGGCCTTGCGGACGTCGCCGCCGGACTCCTTCAGCGCCTTCTGCGCCACGTGGTGGGAGGAGGCCATCGGCCCCGGCCCCTTGATGCCGGCGTCCACGATGCGCCCGACGAAGGCGTTGGCCAGCGACTCCAGCGGCCCGTCCGGCTCGGTGTTCTCGGGCGTCGTGTCGTCCTTGCGGTCGAAGAGACCCACGGGTGTCCTCCTGGGGTAGGTGGTGGTCGGGCGACATCGTCGCACGGCGGCGCAGGCACCGCCTGTCGCAGCGGACGGGCCGGGGTCAGGCCTGCGGGTCCGTGTCGTCGTCCGAGGGCTCGTCGACGACGGTGCCCTCCTGCGGGGCGGGTCCGGCCACGCCGGGGTCGCGCAGGAACTTCTCCAGCTCGGCCCCGATCTCCTCGGCGTTGGGCAGCTTGGCCGCCTCGGCCGCGAGCAGGCTGCGCTTCTTCATCCCCTCGACGAAGTGGTCGTAGCGCTGCTCGAGGCTCTCGACGACCTCGCGGGCGTCGTGGTTCTGCGCCAGCTCGGTCTCGATCTGGGCCCGGGTCAGCCCCGCCATCGCGATGAGCTCGGCGGTCGGCAGCACCAGGCCGGTCAGGTCCATGACCGCGTCGGCGGCCGCCACGATCGCGTCGCCGAACTGGGCCTCGGCCAGGTAGTGCGGCACGTGCACCGCCACGCCCAGCGTCGTCAGGCCGGCCTCGGCCAGCCGCAGGTGCAGCAGGCTCTCGGCGCTGCTGGGGATCTTCACCTGGCCGAAGACGGGGGTGTGCTCCCCGAGGAGCTCCCGGTCGCTGGCGAAGCGGGTCATCCCCACGGGCCGGGTGTGCGGCACGGCCATCGGGATGCCGTGGGCGCTGACGACCCGGCGCACCCCGAAGTAGAGCCCGAGCTGGCGGACCGCCTCGATGAACCCCTCCCAGCGGAAGTCGGGCTCGAAGCCGTGCAGCAGCAGGAACGGCTCGCCCGCGGCGTCCTGCACGCGGTAGAGCACGAGCGAGGGGTCGTCGTAGTCGGCGTAGTGGTCGGAGTCGAAGGTCATCAGCGGCCGCCGCGAGCGGTAGTCCACCAGCTCGTCGGCCACGAAGCTGGCCACCACCTCGTGGTCCAGGTGCTCGAGCAGGTGCTCGGCCAGGGTGGAGCGCACCTGCCCGGCGTCGATGAACCCGTCCAGCGCGACCATGAGGAGGGGTGCGGGCTGGGGCTGCCGGGCGGCGTCGGTCTCCAGGCGGAACAGCGGTGAGCTCGTCGTCACGGGGGGTCCTCTCGTTCTCGTCTGGCAGGTGCAACGTCCCGGGTGCGTCAGGGCATTCCAGAGGGTATGCGGTGCCCGCGACGGTGCGACATCGTCGGACGGGGGTGGTATCACAGAGGGCATGACCGCACCTGCGTCCCAGTCCCGGACCCCCGCGTCCGTCTTCCACGACCTCGACCACTACGTGGCGGTGCCGCGCCTGTCCGGCCTGGCCCTGTCCCCCGACGGCTCCCGGCTGGTCACGACGGTGGCGACCCTCAACCGCAAGGGCACCGGCTACGCGTCGGCGCTGTGGGAGGTCGACCCCACCGGCCGGCAGCAGGCGCACCGGCTGACCCGCAGCAGCAAGGGCGAGTCCGGCGCCGCCTTCGCCGCCAACGGCGACCTCTACTTCACCTCCTCCCGGCCCGACCCGGACGGCGACGAGGACTCCCCGACCCCGGCCCTGTGGCTCATCCCCGCCCGTGGCGGCGAGGCGCGGGTCGTGCTGAGCCGGCCCGGGGGCGTCGGCGGGGTCCGGTGCGCCCGCGACGCCGACCGCACGGTCGTCACCGCCGACCTCTTCCCGGGTGCCGCGGACGAGGAGCAGCACGCCGCCCTGGCCAAGGCCCGCAAGGACGCCGGCGTGGACGCGATCCTGCACTCCGGCTACCCGGTCCGGTTCTGGGACTCCGACCTCGGGCCGGCCCGTCCCCACGTCTTCGCCGTGGAGCAGGGAGCCGGTCCGTCGTCGGGCGCGGTCGACGCCCACGGCGAGGTCGACGGGGTCCACCCGCACGAGAGCGAGGAGGAGGCGGCCGCCCCCCTCCCGGGCACCGTGGACCGCTCCCCCGCGCTGCGGCTGCGGCTGCTGACCGCCGACCTGCCGGCGCCGCTGCACGAGCCCTCGCCGGTCCTGTCCCCCGACGGCACCTTCGCGCTGCTGTCGATCCCGGTGCCGCAGAAGGGCGCCGACCAGCGGTCGGCCCTCGTCCGCATCGACCTGGCCAGCGGCGAGCGGCGCACGCTGATCGACCGGGACGGCGTCGAGGTCGACGCCGGCCCGGTCAGCCCGGACGGCACCCGCGCGGTCGTCGTGCTCGACCGGGTCACCACCCCGACCGACCCGCCGCAGCCGCAGCTGCACCTGGTGGACACGGCCACCGGGGAGACCACGCCGCTGGCGCACGACTGGGACCGCTGGCCCAGCCCGGTGGCCTGGACCCCCGACGGCTCGGCCGTGCTCGCGCTGGCCGACAGCGACGGCCGCCGGCCGGTGTTCCGCATCGACGTCGCCTCCGGCGAGGTGCGCCAGCTGACGTCCGACGACGCCGCCTGGTCCGACCTCGTCGTCGCCCCCGACGGCACGGTCGCCTACGGCGTGCGCAGCTCCTACCTCTACCCTCCCGAGGTCGTCCGCCTCGACCTGGCCAGCGGCGAGGTCACCGTGCTCGACGGCCCGGTGGAGCGCCCCCGCGTCCCCGGGCGGCTCGAGGAGGTCGGCACGACCACGCCGGACGGCACCCGGGTGCGCGGCTGGCTCGCCCTGCCCGAGGACGACGTCGCCGGCGGGCACCCGCTCCTCCTGTGGATCCACGGCGGCCCCCTCGGCTCGTGGAACGCCTGGACCTGGCGGTGGAACCCCTGGCTCATGGTCGCCCAGGGGTATGCCGTGCTCCTGCCGGACCCGGCCCTGTCCACCGGCTACGGGCAGGACTTCATCCAGCGCGGCTGGGGCGCCTGGGGCGACGCGCCCTACACCGACCTGATGGCCATCACCGACGAGGTGGAGGCCCGCGACGACATCGACGCCTCCCGGACCGCGGCGATGGGCGGCTCGTTCGGCGGCTACATGGCCAACTGGGTCGCCGGGCACACCGACCGGTTCGACGCGGTCGTCACGCACGCCTCGCTGTGGGCGCTGGACGGGTTCGGGCCGACCACCGACGCCTCGTTCTACTGGCAGCGCGAGATGACGCCCGAGATGAGCGAGAAGCACAGCCCGCACCGGTTCGTGCAGGACATCGTCAGCCCCGTGCTCGTCATCCACGGCGACAAGGACTACCGGGTGCCGATCGGCGAGGGGCTGCGCCTCTGGTACGAGCTGCTCTCCCGCTCCGGGCGGCCCGCCGAGGCGGACGGCTCCACCGTGCACCGGTTCCTCTACTTCCCGGCGGAGAACCACTGGATCCTGGCGCCCCAGCACGCCAAGGTCTGGTACCAGGTGGTCAGCGCGTTCCTGGCCGAGCACGTCCTGGGCCAGGAGCCGCCGGCCCTGCCCGAGGTCCTGGGCCTGACGGCGCCCTCGAAGCAGGACGCCACGGAGGGGAAGGACGCGAAGGGGTAGACGCCGGACGGGCGGGCCGCGCCACCACCGTCAGTGGTGCGGCATCCCGTCCGCCGGCTGCCCCTTCTGCTCCGGGCCGACCCGGTAGGGCCGCATCATCTCGTTGTCCTCGTGCTCGAGCACGTGGCAGTGCCAGACGAACTGGCCGGGGTTGCGGAAGGTCATCCGGATCCGCGTCATCGTGCCCGGGTAGGAGATGACCGTGTCCTTCAGGCCGCGGTCGCCGGGCGGGACCGGCAGCGGGCCGCCGACGTCGGTGACGTACTCGGCCTCCTCCACCGTGATCTCCCGCCGCTCCAGGACCTGGAACGGGGTCTCGTGGACGTGTACCGGGTGGGCGTCGGCCGTGAGGTTGTAGATCTCCCACTCCTCCGTGTCGCCGACGTCGGGGTTCTCGGTCACCGGGTCGGCCCAGGTCAGCGGGTGCGCCTCCAGCCCCTTGCCCTCGTGCGGCCGCATCACGCCCAGGAGCGCGGCGGCGGGCGCCTCGCCCTCCTCCACCTCGTGGTCGTCGACGGCGTGCATGTGCTCCAGCAGGGCGAGCTTGCGCGTGCGCACGGCGGTCCCGTCCGCGGGGAGGCCGGGCAGCTGCAGGTGCTCGGCGGGGGTGGTCCGGTCGCGACCGGTGGCCGGGACGACGCGCAGCTGCATCACCCGACCGGTGGTGGTCGGGTCGGCCGGGTCGAAGTCCACGCCGGGCTCCCCTCCCCCGTACGGCTCGTCCGGGCCCAGGTTGGTGATGACGTGCTCGCCGACGGGCACGTCCGTGAGGTCGAGGATGACATCCGCCCGCTCGGCCGGGGCCATCAGCAGACGCAGGCCGTCCTGCGCCAGGTCGTGCGGCGCGGGCAGGAAGCCGCCGTCGTTGCCGATCTGGTGGGCCCTGACCCCGGGGATGCCGGAGAGGTCGAGGATGAGGAAGCGCGAGCCGCAGCCGTTGAGCAGCCGCAGCCGGTAGCGCCGCTGCTCGACCTCGTGGAAGGGCCACGTCCGGCCGTTGACGATGAGCGTGTTCCCGAAGAACTCCGGGTTCCAGACGGGGTGGATGGGGCTGTCGGGCACGTAGGGACCCTCGTAGCCGTCGAAGAAGGCCCTGGTGTCCGGGTAGAACAGCGACCCGTCGGCGTTGAACGAGCGGTCCTGGATCGCCAGCGGCAACTCGTAGGTCGGCACCCGACCCCGGCCGCGCGCACTGACCGGGGCGTTGGCCGGCAGCACCGCGCGCCGGCCGGTCCGGGCGTCGGTGACCTCGTCCTCGCCGTGCGGGCCTCCCCGCAGCAGGTAGAAGCCGGCGGGCCCGGCATACACGTTGAGCCGGGTGATGCCCAGGGTGTGGTCGTGGAACCACAGGGTGGAGTCGCGGTTGTCGTTGGGGTAGTGGGCGACCTGCTCGCCGCGCCGCCACATCTCGCCGTAGCGCTGGAGGGACCGGCGGGCGAAGAACTCGTACCAGGTGCCGTGCTCGGCGTGCTCGCCAAGGTCCCACGCGTCCGGGAGGTACCAGGCCTCCGGGTAGCCGTCGGACTCGTCGCCCATGCCCATCGCCCCGTGCAGGTGGACGACCATCGGGACCGGGCCCTGGTAGGTGGAGTACTGGGTGTCCGGGTCCACGGGCTCGCCCGGCGGCACGTAGGTCAGGCCGGAGAAATCGGGGCGGACGTCGGTGCGCGGCACGCCGTCCGGCCCCGGCCCCGGCCGCAGGTCGGGGTTGGCCCAGTGCAGGGTGGGGTCGACGGGCAGCAGGTGGGGCAGGGCCCGGCCCTGGTCGTCGACGAGGTCGTTGACCCACCGGATCCGCACCGGGACGCCGTGCGCCGCCTCGATCGTCATCGACGGGGCGTGGTGGAGCCGCCGGCCCACCCCTCCGTCGGCCGGCCCGTAGCCCCAGACGGTCGTCGCCGGGTGCTCCTTGGGCAGCATCTGCTGGGCGAACTGCCGCACCGAGATGTCGTAGTGGTCGACCGGGCCGCCCTTCGCTCCGCTGCGTCGCGTGCGCGGCATGGTCGGCGGCACGAGCAGTGGCGAGGCGAACGGCCGGATGTCGCCGGCCGGGAGCGTGCCCCCCGGCAGCTCCTCGGCCACGACCCGGCGCACGCCGGTGACCGGGTCGGTGACGACGAGGGCGAGCGTGCCCGCGGCCGTCCAGGTGAGGAAGGAACGGCGGGAAACCTGGTGCATCGGGACCACCTCGGGCAGGTCGGACGAAGGACCCCGGCCCCGGCCCCCAACGCCGGAGTCGGCGAGTGACCCAGCAGACTACTCCGCGTAGGACTCAGGCGCCAGGGTCCGGGGAGGATTCCTCCACCCGGCACCGGACCTGCCAGCGGGGATCCGCGCCCAGCACCAGCCCGCGGTCGACCACGAAGCCGACCCTGGCGAGCCGACGGACGACGGCGGGGTCCTGCAGGTCGGCGTCCGCGGGCACCGGCAGCACCAGCTCGCACCGCCCCCCGCGGTCGCCCTCGCAGCGCAGCGCCGTGACCCTTCCCTGCCCCCCGACCACGCCGGCGATCCGGCGCAGCGAGCGTTCGGCCCTGGCCCGGCAACGCCCGTTCTCGGTCGGCGTGGCCCCGTCGGCCAGCTCCTCCCAGGAGGACCAGCCGTGCCGCAGGTTCTCCTCGAAGGGCGCGAGCCGGTCCTCCCAGAGAAGGTCCACCGCGCGGTGGAGGTCCTCGACCGTGCCGGAGTTGTCGAGCAGCACGTCGGCGGCGGCCGCGCGCTGCTCGTCGGTCGCCTGGGCACCGATGCGTGCCCTGACCTGGTCCGGGTCCATCGCGCGCAGCTCGACCAGCCGGCGGAGCCGCTCGTCGGCCGGCACGTCGACGACGACGGTCAGCGCGTAGTCGGCCGCGCGGTCCAGCTCCACCAGCAGGGGGATGTCGTGCACGACGACGGCGTCGGCCGGGGCGTCCGAGACCAGCTCGAGGGTCCGCTCGGCGATCCGGGGGTGGGTGATGGACTCCAGGTCGCGGCGGGCCTGCTCGTCGGCGAAGACGACCTGGCCCAGGGCGGCCCGGTCGAGGACCCCGTCCTCCCCGACCACCTGTGGGCCGAAGCGCTCCCGGATCTCGGCGAGCGCCGGCATACCGGGCTCCACCACCTCGCGCGCCACCCGGTCCGCGTCCACGACGACCGCCCCGTGCTCGGCCAGGCGCGCGGAGACGGTGGACTTGCCCGACCCGATCCCACCCGACAGTCCGACCCACAGCATGGGGTCAGGGTATGCGGTGGGGTGCGGCGCGGCTCAGCCCCGGCGCCCCGTGGCCGAGGCGAACCCCAGCCAGGTGTGCCGGTTGCCGGCCCAGCACCAGCCGACCTTGGGGGCGCCGCGGCGCTCGCGGCCGTCGCGGCCGGTGCCGCGGGAGATCCAGACGGCCGGGGTGCGGCTGTCGAGGCGGCCGTCGTCCTTGCGCCGGCGGGAGCCGATCGTCATGTAGCAGTGGTTGTCGGCGACGACGCCGGGCGCCTGCAGGGCCCAGTGGACGCCCTCGGCGAGCAGCAGCGGGCTGCGGCCGCGGCGGGCGAGCTCGGGAAGGGCCTCCTCGGGGGACCAGTTGGCCAGGTCGTCGCCGCGGTCGGGCGACAGGACGAGGTAGAGCGGGCCCTCGGGCACCTCGATCCCGTCGACGGGGGCGAAGTCGTCGACGTCGGTCATGTCCTCGACGACGAAGCCGGAGCGCTCGCCGCCCCGCACGGGCAGCCGCATCAACGGGGCGAGCGCCGACGGCGGGACGAGCCGGGAGGAGACGACGAGCAGGGCCTCTGCCTGTTGTCCCGGACCCCGCGGGTGTCCCGGACCCGGCAGGTCGGCGGCCAGCCGGGCGGCCTCGGCGCGGAGCTCCTCGGCCGGCAGCCCGGCGAGCTCGTGCACCCCCAGCGCGACCAGCCGTTCGGCCTGGTCGGCGACGGGAGGCAGGGCGGGGACGGTCGGCGCGGTCGGGGTGTCGGCGGGGCGGGTGTCGGCGGGTCGGGGCACGCGGTCCTCCGGGTCGTGGGGCGAGGGACTGGTCAACCGGTCGCCGGGCGCCCTTGTTCCCCCGCGGGAGGCCGACCCTGCGTTACCGGCCGGTAGAGTCGCCCACCATGCGGTGGCGGTCGGTGGTCGAGTTCGAGCACGCCGGGACCAGGACCCACGTCCACCGGCTGGGGCCGGACACCGACCAGCAGCACGTCCTCGTGCACGGCATCGGGATGGGCCGCCACTACCTCACCCCGCTGGCCGAGTCTCTCGCCGGCTCCGCCGGGGTGCACGTGCTGGAGCTGCCCGGGTTCGGGGACGCGCCCACGCCCGATGAGCCGCTGACCGTCGAGCAGCTGGCCGCGGTCGTCGTCGCCTACGTCCGCAGGACCGGGATGACCCGACCGGTGCTCGTCGGCCACTCCATGGGCGCCCAGGTCGTCGTCGAGGCGGCCCTGCAGGGTCCGGACGTCGTGGGGCCGGTCGTGGCGGTCGCCGGGGTCGTGGACCCGGGCGCCCGGTCCGCCGGCCGTCAGGGGATGCGGATGCTGGCCGACCTGTTCGTCGAGACGCCGTCGACCGTCGCGGCGCTGGTGCGCGACTGGCTGCGCACCGGCCCGCGGCGCTACCTGGAGACCGTCCCGCTCATGCTCGCCTACCCGACCGAGGAGGCCGTCGCCCGGCTGCCGGTGCCGCTGCTCGTGGTCCGCGGCGACCGCGACCCGGTCGCCCCGCACGACTGGGCCGACCAGCTGGCCAGGCTGGCGCCGGACGGGCGGCTCGTGGAGGTCCCAGGCGCCCATGCGGTCATGTTCACCCGCCCGGACGAGGTGGCGGAGCAGATCGTGCTCCACGGGCTCCGGGGGGCCACCGCGGCGGGCGAGGACGTGGCGGGCGAGGACGTGGCGGGCACGGTCCGGTGATCCGGCGGGCGGTGCGGGCGGCCCTCGGCCGCGGCCGGGCCTGGGTGCTCGACTACGCCTACGCCGCCGGCCGGCAGACGTCCGGCCTGCTCCGCCCGGCCGACCCCGCCGGCTACCCGGACCCCGCGGGGCCTGCCCGACCGCCGGTCGTCCTGGTCCCGGGCGTCTACGAGCGGTGGCAGTTCCTGCGGCCGCTCGCCGACCGGCTGCACGGCCTCGGGCATCCCGTCCACGTGGTGGACCGGCTCCGCTGGAACACCGCCCCCGTCCGCGCGGGCGCGGAGGCCGTCGCGGCATACCTGGAGGAGCACGACCTGCGCGACGTGGTCGTGGTCGCGCACAGCAAGGGCGGTCTGATCGGCAAGTACGCGATGGTGCACCTGGACCCCGGGCGGCGGATCGACCGGATGGTCGCGGTCGCCACGCCGTTCGGCGGGTCGGTCTACGCCCGGTTCCTCCTCGTGCCGTCGGTGCGGGCCTTCTCCCCCGGCGACCCGACCCTGCGCCGGCTGGCCGAGGAGCTGCGGGTGAACGGGCGGATCACCTCGATCTGGGGCGAGTTCGACCCGCACATCCCCGGCGGGTCCCGGCTCGAGGGGGCCGCGAACGTCGAGCTGCCCGTGCAGGGGCACTTCCGGATCCTGGCCAGCCGCGAGCTGCTCGCGGCGGTCGAGGAGGCCCTCAGTCCTCCGGCATGACCGTGGCCGCCAGCACCGCGCCCAGCTCCCCGCACGCGGCCAGGTCCTGCGCGTCCGGCTGCCCCGTCAGCTCCAGGACGGGGGCGACGGGCTCCCAGCCGAGCGCGGTGGTGATGCCGCGGAGCGCCCGCACGGCCCCCTCGAGCCCCTCGTTGCCGTGGACGTAGGCCGCGAACGGGCGGCCCGTCGTCTCCTGCAGGCACGGGTAGTAGATCTGGTCGAAGAAGTGCTTGAGCGCCCCGGAGAGGTAGCCGATGTTGGCGGGGGTGCCCAGCAGGTAGGCGTCGGCCTCCAGCACGTCGACCACCCCCGCCGTCAGCGCCGGCCGGACGACGACGTCGACGCCCTCGATCTGCTCGTCGCGGGCCCCCGCCAGGACCGCCTCGAGCATCGCCTGCATCCCCGGCGAGGGCGTGTGGTGCACCACGAGCAGCGTGGTGCGTCGGTCGGCCGCCATTCCCCCAGGCTACGAGGTGGGCCGGTCCGTTCGTCGGCCGGACGCCGTGTCGACACCTCCCGTCCACCCGGGCGGCCTACGGTCGGAGGGTGACCTCCCGGCCGCCCGCACGCCCCCTCGTGATCGGTCACCGGGGCGCCAGCGGCTACCGCCCCGAGCACACCCTCGGCGCCTACGAGCTGGCGGCCCGGCTGGGGGCGGACTATCTCGAGCCCGACCTGGTCGCCACCCGGGACGGGGTGCTCGTCGCCCGGCACGAGAGCGAGATCACCTTCACCACCGACGTCGCCCGGCACCCGGAGCTGGCCGACCGCCGCACGACGAAGGAGGTCGACGGCCTCGAGCGGACCGGCTGGTTCGTCGAGGACCTCACCCTGGCCGAGCTGCGCACGCTGCGGGCCGTCGAGCGCCTTCCCCACCTGCGCCCGCGCAGCGCCGGTCACGACCGGACCGAGCAGGTCCCGACGTTCGCCGAGGTGCTGCAGCTGCGCGAGCGGCTCTCCGAGAAGCTGGACCGCGAGATCGGCGTCTACCCGGAGACCAAGCACCCCACCCACTTCGCCGGTCTCGGCCTGCCCCTGGAGGAGCCGCTCGTCGACCTGCTCGACCTGCACGGGCTCAACCGGGCGGACGCACCCGTGTTCGTGCAGTCCTTCGAGCTGGACAACCTCGTGGCCATGCGGACGCGCCTGGGGCTGCGGGCCAGGACCGTCTTCCTCCTGGCCAGGCCGGAGGGGTATGGCGTGCCCGCCCCGCCCGACGACGCCCACCTCACGCGGCTGGCCCGGGCCGGGATCGACGGGCTCGGGCCCCAGCTGGAGCTGGTGCTCGCACCCGGGGAGGACGGTGAGCTCGTCGACACGGGGCTGGTCGCGCGGGCGCACGCCGCCGGCATCGTCGTGCACCCGTGGACCTTCCGGGCCGAGAACGCCTTCCTGCTGCCGCCGTTCCGCTCGGGCGACGACCCCTCGGCGCACGGCGACCTGGCCGGACAGGTCACGGCCTTCCTCGACGTCGGGGTCGACGGGCTCTTCGTCGACCACGTGGACGTGGCGGTCGCGACCGTTGCCGCCCGCTGGCCCCGGCCCGCTCTTGTGTCACAGCGGTCGCCCGGACGACCGGTGTGACACAACCGCGACGACCGACGGGCCGGCCGCCGACGACCACCGACGGGCCGAGGGACCGACGGCCGGTCAGGCCCCGTGGACGAAGTGGACGCCGGTGAGGGTGGACCGCCACGCGGTCACCTCGGCGGCGACGTCCTGGTCGCCGGCGAGCCCCCGCACGAGCAGCGAGGCCAGCCGCGGCATGTCCTCCTCGTCCAGGCCGATGCGCACGATCTCGGGGGTCCCCAGCCGCAACCCGTTCATGTCCCCCTCGACCGGGGCCACGGGCAGGCCGATCCCGCAGGCGAGCAGGTTGGCCCGGCGCAGGGTCCGGGCGGCGGCCTGACCACCGCCCCACGCCTCCGCCCGCAGGGCCAGCTGGTGGGAGCGGGTCGGCCCGTCGACGGTCTGGAAGACCGGGGCGCCGAGCGCACCCAGCTCCTCGGCGAGGCGCCGGGCGGCGGCGACCATCGCGGCGGCATACCGGTGTCCGTGCTCCTGCCAGTCGACCATGGTGACGGCCAGGGCGGCCGTCTTGCCGACGTCGAAGTTGGCGGTCAGGCCGGGGAAGGCGATGGCGTCGAGGCGCTGGGCGAGCTCGTCGTCGTCGGTCACCACGACGCCGCCGGGCGGCCCGCCCAGGCTCTTGTAGGTGCTGAAGGTCATCAGGTGAGCCCCCTCGCGGAGCGGGTGGGGCCAGGTGCCGCCCGCCACCATCCCGCACAGGTGGGCGGCGTCGAAGAGGACCTTGGCCCCCACCTCGTCGGCGATCTCGCGGACCTGGGCCACCGGGTGCGGCAGGAGGTTGAGGCTGCCGCCGAGGGTGATCAGCCTGGGCCGCACCTCGTGGGCGAGGGTGCGCAGCGCGTCGACGTCGACGGTGCATCGGGTGGGGTCGACGGGGGCGGGGACGGTGCGGAGGCGGTACATCCCGGCCGAGCCGCCCGCGTGGTGGGTGACGTGGCCACCGATCGAGGGCGGTGGCGCGATGATCGTGTCCCCCGGCTCGCAGGTGGCCAGGAAGGCGTAGAGGTTGGCGATCGCGCCGGAGGGCACCCGGATCTCCGCGTGGCGGGCGTCGAAGACCTCCGCGACCAGGCGCGACGTCAGCACCTCGATCTGCTCGATCGCCTCCAGGCCGGTCTCGTACTTCTCCCCCGGGCGGCCGAGGGACGGCCGGGAGCCCAGGTGCGCCGACATCATCGCCTCGGCGCGAGGGTTCATGACGTTGGCTGCGGGGTCGAGGTTGAAGCACTCGTGGGCGTGGATGCGGTCGTTCTCCGCGACGAGCCGGTCGAGCTCGCCGAGCTGCTCCTCGGCGCGGCGTGCGGCGGCATCGGCCCGCTGGTCGATCATCCGCGGCCCTGCCACGTGCACAGGCAGACCTCGTTGCCCTCCGCGTCGGCCAGCACCCACCAGGCGGGGGCGAACTCGTCGGTGACCAGCCGGCCCCCGGCCGCGAGCGCCGCGGCGAGACGTTCCTCCACGACGTCGTGGGGGACGGTGAGGTCGAGGTGGAAGCGGTTGCGCTCCGTCCGGGGCGCCTCCATCTGCTGGAACCACAGCCCGGCGTGCCGTCCGGCGGGGTCGATCAGGCAGTCGTCCTCGCCGCCCTCGGTCTCGGGCTCGTAGCCCAGCACCGCCCGCCAGAACGGGGCGACGTCGGCCGCGACCATGACGTCGAGGCCGATCTCCAGGGTGCTCAGCTCCTGGGGCACGGCGACCAGCCCGAGCTCGTCGGCCAGCGCGGCGACCGCGACCGCGAGCCGTCGGTCCCGGCGGGTAAGCCGGCCCACGTCGTGGCTCACGGTGGTGACCGTCACGTGGCGGTAGCGCAGGTCGATGTCCGGGTGGTGGTCGAGGTGGTCGGCCAGGGCGGCGACCCCGGCCACGAACTGCGCACCCTGGGCGAAGCTGTCGGTCCGCCACCGCCCGGCGAGACGGCCCAGCAGGACCCGCCAGGAGGCCAGCTCGGGGTCGGCCGAGAGCTCGGCCGCGGTGGGCGGAGGCGACATCGGTCCGGTCATGGCGCCCAGACTGGCACAGGGGTCCGTCAGTCCGTGGCGTCCTCGGCGGCGTCCATCGCCGCGTAGATCCGCTTGGGCGAGATCGGGCCGGCGGTGCCGAGGCGCTGGGCGAAGAGCGAGACGCGCAGCTCCTGCACCGACCAGACGACGTCGAGGACGTCGGGGTCCTGCCGCCGGTGCGGAGGCAGCTTGTCCAGGAACGCCGCCAGCTCCTCCTCGACGACGTGCACGTCCGCCGTCCGCTGCCGGTCGCGGGGCAGGTCCTGCACGCCCTTGTCGAGCCGCTCGGCCATCCCGCGCAGCCAGACGACCATCCGGGGCAGACGGGCGTAGCCGACCTCGGCGACGAACCCGGGCCGCACCAGCCGGTCCAGCTGGCGACGCAGGTCGGTGGCCATGTCGGCGGCCGCCGGGGTCGTCAGGCGCTGGAGCCGCAGGGACACCTGGCGGGCGGTGTCCAGGATCGGCACGAGTGCCTCGACGATCTCCAGCACCCGCGGCACGGACTGCTGACGCACCGCCACGAGGGCCTGCTCGAACTGTGCCGGGGTACGCACCCCCGACGCACCTCCCAGGTCTGCCACGACGGAGTCGACGGCCGCGGCCAGGGCGTCCTCGAGCAGGGCCGGGACCGAGCCGTGCGGGTTGTGGCCCAGGGCCAGCTTCTGCTCGTTGGTCAGCAGCGCGAGCAGCCGCTTCCACGGCGGGGTCGTGCTGAGCAGGAGCAGCCGTCGGATCCCGCGGGTGGTCTCCCGGTCGGCCTCGGACCGGGTGGCCAGCACCCGGACGTCGACGGCGGTGCCGGTATCCACGAGAGCCGGGAAACCCTGCACGACACGGGGTCCGACCTGCCGGGAGAAGGTCTGCGGCAGCGGGTCCAGGTCCGCGGGCCAGGTGGTCAGGCCGGTCCGTTCGACGCCCGAGGCCGCGGCGGCCATCGTCGTGCGGACCTGCCCGGCCAGCTGCTCCTGCAGGGCCGCGAGGTCCTTGCCCTCGCCGAGCACCTCGACCCGGCCCTTGCTGCGGGACTGGCGCCCCTGTCCCCCGCTCTGTCGCCCGCCGGGCTGCTCGCCGCCCTTGTGGTCCCCGCCCGGCCGCACTGCCCGCTCGACCCGGAAGGTCATCCGCAGGTGGTCAGGCACGCGGTCCCACTCGATGTCCGTGGCCCGCACCCGGACCAGGCCGCGGCGGGTCAGTTCCTGCGCCAGCGCCTCGTCGACGGGCACGGTCCCGACGGTGCCGGCCTCCTGCATACCCCTCAGCGCGGCGCGCGCGTGGTCGGGGGCGGGCACGAAGTTGCGGCGCACGTCCTTGGGCAGCGCCTTGACGAGGGCGGTGACCAGCTCCTCGTGCATCCCGGGCACGAGCCAGTCGAAGCCGTCGTCCTGCACCTGGTTGAGCACCTCGACCGGAAGGTGCACGGTGACGCCGTCCGCGTCGGCGCCCGGCTCGAACTGGTAGGTCAGCGGGAAGGTGAGCTCGCCCTGCGTCCAGCTCGTCGGGAAGTCGTCCCCCCGGACCGCGTCGGCGTGCTCCTCGTGGACCAGCAGCTCCTCGGTGAAGGTCAGCAGGTGGGGCTGGGTGCGTCGGGCCTTCTTCCACCACGCGTCGAAGTGCGCGCCGGAGACGACGTCGGCGGGGATGCGCTGGTCGTAGAACTCCACGAGGGTCTCGTCGTTGACGAGGATGTCCCGCCGCCGGGCGCGGGCCTCCAGCTGCCCGAGCTCGTCGACCAGACGCCGGTTGGCGTGGAAGAAGTCGTGCCGGGTGTCCCAGTCGCCCTCGACGAGCGCGGTGCGGATGAAGAGGTCGCGCGCAGTCTCGGGGTCGGTGCGTCCCAGGGGCACGGCGCGCCCCGCCACGAGGGGTATGCCGTAGAGCGTCACCCGTTCGTCGGCCACCGCGGCGGCCGCCGAGCGGGACCAGCGGGGCTCGCTGTAGCTGCGCTTGACCAGGTGCTGCGCCGAGGCCTCGACCCAGGCGGGGTCGATCGCGGCGTTGGTCCGGGCCCACAGGCGGGTCGTCTCGACCAGCTCGGCGGTTATCACCCACTCGGGGTTGCGGCGGTGCAGGACCGAGCCGGGCTGCAGGACGAAGCGGGCGTTGCGGGCGCCCTGGTAGTCGCGCCGCTCCTTGTCGTAGAGGCCGACGTGGGAGAGCAGGCCTGCTAGGAGCGACTGGTGGATCCGGTCGGCGTCGGCCGGGTGGTCGTTGAGCTGCAGGCCGAGGCCCTTGGTCGCCTGCCGCAGCTGGGTGTGCAGGTCCTGCCACTCGCGGACCCGCAGGTAGTGCAGGAACTCGGCCTTGCACAGCCGCCGGAAGGCGCTGCCGGAGAGGTCCTTCTGCTGACGCTGGAGGTAGCGCCACAGGTTGAGCAGGACCAGGAAGTCGGACGTCACGAGGTCCTGCTTCTGCTCCTTGGGACCACGGCCGTCGGCGCCCTGGACCCGGACCGGGCGGTTCTTCCCGGCACCCCCGGCGCCCTTCCCCGCAGCGACGACGTCGGCCCGGTCGCCCCCACGGTCGGCACCGCGGTCGGCCCTGCCCTCGCTGCGGGGGACCCCGCCCACCCGGCGGAACCGGGCGTGCAGCTGGTCGGCGCGCTCCTGCTGGTCGACGGGCCGCTCGCGGACGTCCTGGATGGACAGCGCGGCGACGATGACGAGCACCTCCTTGAGGGCGCCGTTCCTCTCCGCCTCGACGAGCATGCGGGCCAGCCGCGGGTCGACGGGGAGGGCGACGATGGCCCGGCCGTAGGGGGTGATCCGCTGGCGGGGCAGGTGGGCCGGCGCCGTGGGGTCGATGGCCTGCAGCTCTGTGAGCAGCCGCACGCCGTCGGCCACCTGGCGGGAGTCCGGCGGCTCGAGGAAGGGGAACCGCTCGATCTCCCCCAGCCCGAGGTTGGTCATCTGCAGGATGACGCTGGCCAGGTTGGTCCGCAGGATCTCGGGGTCGGTGAACTCCGGGCGGGACTCGAAGTCCTCCTGGCTGTAGAGCCGGATCGCGATGCCGTCGGCGAGCCGCCCGCAGCGTCCGGCCCGCTGGTTGGCGCTGGCCTGGCTGATCGGTTCGATCGGCAGCCGCTGGACCTTGAGCCGCTGGGAGTAGCGGCTGATCCGGGCGGTACCGGTGTCGATGACGTAGCGGATCCCGGGGACGGTCAGCGAGGTCTCGGCCACGTTGGTCGACACGACGATCCGCCGGCCGGGGTGCCGGGCGAAGACGCGGTGCTGCTCGGCGGCGGAGAGCCGCCCGTAGAGGGGCAGCACCTCGGTGCCGGGAAGCTGCATACCCTCCAGGGCGTCGGTGGCGTCCCGGATCTCCCGTTCGCCGGAGCAGAAGACGAGGATGTCCTCCCCCGCGCCGTCACGGCCCGAGCCCTCGGTCCACAGCTCCTCGACGGCCTCGCAGATGCCGGTGACCTGGTCGACCTCGACGAAGGTCGCCTCGCCCTGCTTGGTCGGCGGCCCCTCGCGCTGGAGCGGGCGGTAGCGGACCTCGACGGGGTAGGTGCGTCCGGAGACCTCGATGACCGGTGCGGGCCGACCGTCGGCGTCGGCGAAGTGGGCGGCGAACCGGTGGACGTCGATCGTCGCCGAGGTGATGACGACCTTCAGGTCCGGCCGGCGCGGCAGCAGCTGGCGCAGGTAGCCCAGGATGAAGTCGATGTTCAGGCTGCGCTCGTGCGCCTCGTCGATGATCAGCGTGTCGTAGCGGCTGAGCATCCGGTCGCGCTGCAGCTCGGCCAGCAGGATGCCGTCGGTCATCACCTTGAGCAGGGTGTCCTGCCGGGACGTGTCGGTGAACCGCACCTGGTAGCCCACGAGCGTCCCGAGCTCGGTCCCCAGCTCCTCGCTGACGCGCTCGGCGACCGAGCGGGCGGCGATCCGGCGGGGCTGGGTGTGCCCGATCATCCCCTCGACCCCGCGGCCCAGCTCGAGGCAGATCTTGGGCAGCTGGGTGGTCTTGCCGGACCCGGTCTCGCCGGCGACGATGACAACTTGGTGGTCTCGGATCAGCGCCTTGATCTCGTCGCGGCGCTCGCTGACCGGCAGCTCGGGCGGGTAGTGCAGGGCGTCGGGGGCCGGGAGCGCGGCCCGGCGGGCTGCGACCGCCTCCTGCCGGCGGGTATGCCGCTCCGCGCCCCGCTCTCGTCCCGGCCCCTGTCCGCTCCCACGGCCGTGGGAGCGGCCGCGGCCTCGTCCCCGCCCACGTCCGTGCGAGCGGTCCCCCTCACGTGCTCCTCCACCCCCGCGCGCCTTTCGGTCGTCCCCGTCGCGGGCAGGCCGGGGTGACGGCGAGGTGGGATCGGGCACGCCCTCCACTCTACGAGCGCGGGCAAACCGGTTCCGCGCAGCAGCAGCTGTGAGGGCTGGGCGCCGACGAGCCGGAAGGCCCCTGCCGTCCCCTGCTGCGGGGCGCCGGAGAAGTTTCCCTCCCGGAAACATCGCGGGAACGGTCGCGCAACACACGCTGGCTAGCGTCGACGTCGTCGGGACGAGCTCCCGGCCCGACGACCCGTCGGCGCACCGTCGGCCCCTCCTGGCCGGCCTGGTGCGCCCCGCACGAGGAGGCGACCATGTCCGCAGCGACCTTCCGCACCGGGCACGAGGTGCTGGTCCGTGCCCCCGTCCACCGTGTCTGGCGGACGCTGACCGGCGACGTGGGCTCGTGGTGGTCCACGGTGAGCCGCCACGGGGCCGTGTCCGCCTCGCTGGAGCCGTACGTCGGCGGTCGGGTCGTCGAGGAGAACGCCAGCCGTCCGTGGGGCACCATCACCGGCTGGTGCCCGGCAGGCCACCTGGAGGTGCGCGGACGGATGGACCTGCCCGCCGGGGTGAGCGGGCTGCTGGAGGTGGAGCTCGAGGAGACCGCCGACGGCACGTGGCTGCACGTGCTGCACCAGGTCGCCGGGCCGTGGGAGACGGCACGGTGGGTCCGCAGCACGGACTCCTGGCGCACCATGGCCGAGCAGGTCGCGCTGCTGGCCGAGCAGTCACGCGGCTCCCTGGGCCTGGTCCCCGACGTCCTGCAGGCCGGCGGCCACGGGTAGCCGGTCGATCCCGGTGCCGGTGACCACGTAGGTGCCGAGCAGCGGCAGCTGGGCCCGCCGGCACATCGCCAGGATGTGCTCGTGCAGCGCGCGGTCGTCGTCGTCGACGCCTCCCCACGGCTTGACGATACCCACCACCAGGCCGCCCACGCCCGGCAGCGTCACGGCGGTGAGGACGGTGCTGCCGACCGTCTCGCGCCGGGCGGCCTCGTGCGGGATCTGCCCGACGAACACCGGTTGGCTCAGGCGTCCGTCGCCCCGGCACAGGAGGAAGCTCAGGCCCCCCTGCATCCGGTCGCGGTCGTTGACCACGAGGTCGAGGACGTCGGCCGCCAGCACGGGGTCGGCCAGGGAACGGGTGGGCCAGTCCTGAGGAAGGTCGTCGAAGCTCATGTGCCGAGCCTGCCGGGAAACGCCGGAGCGCCCTCGTGGTTTTCCACAGTGCCGGACGTGTCCGCGGGACGCGTCGCGACCTGGCCTCAGCGGGACAGGTGACGCCCCACGATCAGAGGAACTGCGAGACCGTGTGGATCACCAGGCCGACGAGCGCCCCGACGACGGTGCCGTTGAGCCGGATGAACTGCAGGTCGCGACCGACGTGGAGCTCGATCTTGTCGGACGCCTCGGCGGCGTCCCAGCGCCGGATCGTGCCGGAGATGACCGAGGTCAGCTCCGGGCCGTAACGCGCCACGAGGGCCACGACGGTGTCCGCGGTCCACTCCTCCAGGCGGGCCCGGAGCTCCGCGTCGTCCTGCAGACGACGACCGAACGCCCGCAGCTCGGTCTCCATCCGCGTCCGGAGGTGGCCGGCGGGGTCGTCCAGCGCCTCGAGGATCGAGCTGCGCAGGGTCTCGCCCAGCCGCACGGCGGTGTCGCTGACCTGCGGGTGGTCGAGGAGGCGCTCCTTGAGCCGCTCGAACCGCTCCGCCGTCCGCGGGTCGTCCTGCAGGTCGCGGCCGAGCTCGGCGAGGTAGGAGTCGATCGCGGCCCGGACGTTGTGATGGGGGTCGTCCTTGATGTCCCGCGCCCAGCGCAGCACCTCCTGGTAGACCCGCCGCGTGACCTGGTCGTTGACCCACGTCGGCGCCCACTGCGGCGCGCGGGATCGCACGATCGCCTCGACCTCGTCCTGGTGCAGCGCGAGCCAGGCGTGCAGCTCGCGGGCGCCCAGGTCGACCAGGCCGTGGTGGGCGCCCTCGTCGACGACCCGTTCGAGCAGGTGGCCGGCCAGGGGGGAGAGGTCCTCCCGGCGCACCCGCGGGATCAGGACGTTGTCGACGAGGGACCGCAGCTCGCGCTCGTCGACCCGGTCGACGAGCCGCCGCAGGAAGGGGGACGCCTCGGTCACGACGCGCTGGGCGTTCTCGGGCTCGGCGAGCCAGTCGCCCAGCCGCAGCATGACCCGCGCGTCGAGGATCTTCTCGCGGAGGACCTCCGGGGTGAGGAAGTTGTCGCTGACGAACTGCTCCAGGCTGTCGCCGAGCTCGTCCTTGCGGCGACGCACGAGCGCGGTGTGCGGGATCGGGATCCCGAGCGGGTGGCGGAACAGCGCGACCACGGCGAACCAGTCCGCGATGGCCCCCACCATGCCGGCCTCGGACGCGGCGTTGACGTAGCCCCAGAACCCCTCGCGCCCGTGCGTGAGCACGTAGACGACGGCCATGAGCACGAGCAGCCCGGTCGCCACGGCGCGCATGCGACGCAGCCCGGCACGGCGCTCCTCGTCGGTCACGGAGGTGCGGGTGACGGGGGTCGCCGGTGCGCGTGGGGGCTCGGCCCGTCCGGTGGTCAGCGTCACTGCTCGTGTCCCCTTCGTCCCCGGTGGCACCCGGTCCGGGGTATGCGGTGGTGCCGGTGGGTGAACCGGTGCTCGGGACCACCGTATTCCGCTGCGGGCCCCACTCCATACCGGAGCGTGTTCTGGTGGTTTGATCGGGGGCATGTACTTCATCGTGGTCAAGTTCCCCGTCAAGCCCGAGCACGCCGAGCAGTGGCCGGAGATCGTGCGGGAGTACACCGAGGCGACGCGCGCCGAACCGGGCAACAAGTGGTTCGAGTGGTCGCGCAGTCTGGAGAACCCCAACGAGTTCGTCCTCGTCGAGGCGTTCGAGGACGACGGCGCCGGCCCGCACGTGCAGTCCGAGCACTTCGCCAAGGTGACGCGCGAGTGGCCGCAGTACCTCACCGCGACCCCCCGGATCGTCTCCCGCCAGGTCGAGGGCGACGGGTGGGAGGAGATGGGCGAGATCCGCGTCGACTGATCAGCCGCGGCCCGGCCCGCGGTCCATGGCCGACCGGGGGTGTGGCCGCCGACCAGAGGAGTTCCCATGTGGCTGACCGGATGGTCCGACCTCTATGCCGTCGTCGTCGTGGGCCTAGCCTGCTACCTGACGGTGGTCGTCCTCCTGCGCGCAACCGGCAAACGGACGCTGACGAAGCTCAACGCCTTCGACTTCGTCGTGACGGTCTCCATCGGCTCGTTGCTGGCGACCGGGGTGCTCGACCCGGCCACCAGCTGGGCGGCCGTCGCGACCGGCATCCTGCTCCTCGTCGTGGCCCAGTGGGTGATGGCGAAGGTGACCTCGACCTGGCCGCGGAGCCGGTGGTTCGTCACGGCCGAGCCCACGCTGGTCCTGCGGGACGGGAAGCTGCTCCAGGATGCGCTCCGACGCAGCCGGGTGGCTCCTTCCGAGGTGCTGCAGGCGGTCCGGACGAGCGGGTCGGGGTCGCTGGCCTCCGTGGCCGCGGTCACGCTGGAGCCGGACGGCTCGCTCAGCGTGATCCCCAAGGACAGCCTCGGTGACGGCTCGGCCCTCGCCGACGTGCCGGGCGTGAGCGACAAGGTGCCGGACGTCGCCGGTCTGCCGCAGCCGGACGACGGGCACGCCTGACGGACGGGCGGGCCTGACGGACGGGCGGGGCCTGATGGGGGCCGCCTCGGCCGGCAGCGCAACGGGGAGGGCGTCGCTGGCCGTCCACATCGTCGGCGTTCGCTCCTCTTCGTCCCCAGGGGTGCTGGCGGCCGGGTCGCAGACCCGGGTATGTCGTACAGGTGTCCTAGCATGGGTGCATCGTCGGAAGGTTCGGCGA